>DCGE01000095.1:12947-13655 GCA_002314525.1 Prevotellaceae bacterium UBA1786
AGCAGTTCATCGGAATGTCAGGTTCTGCTTATGTATCTGGTATCGCAATGGCAGCCTACGAACTCGAGGCAGCACTCGCACTCATCATCGTAGGTAAGTTCCTCTTGCCTCTCATGATTAAGAAGGGAATCTTCACTATCCCACAGTTCCTCACAGAACGTTACAACTGGGGTGTAGGTCTTGCCTTCTCAATCTTCTGGCTCTTCCTCTATGTATTCATCAACCTGACATCAGTATCATGGCTCGGTGCACTTGCAATCAAGCAGATTCTCGGTCTGCCGGCAGTTCCTGGCGTTATCTGCGGAATGCCTGTTGATATGACTTTGATGACAATCATTCTCATCCTCTTCGTTATTGCAGGTATCTATTCAATCTACGGAGGTCTCGCTTCTGTAGCTTGGACTGACGTAATGCAGGTAACATTCCTCGTTGGTGGCGGTCTTATCACAGCTTATGCAGCACTTGACTTCATAGCAGGTCAGCTCGACATCAGTGGTGGTGCTATCGGTGCAATCTCAAAGATATTCACAGACTTGTCACAGAATCCTGACTGGTCGCCTGCCGACAAACACTTCAACTTAGTTGTCAACAGTACCGGTGGAGCATATGCTGATACAGTTACTTCAGAACCATACTTCGACATTCCAGGTATCGTTGTCGTAGTAGGTGCTCTTTGGCTTACAAACCTCGGCTATTGGGGCTTCAACC
>DCGE01000091.1:0-7608 GCA_002314525.1 Prevotellaceae bacterium UBA1786
TGAATCTTCAGGAGAATCTTCAGCCAAACAGCATGACATTCAACAGTTTACAGCCAAACTGAAGATTTGAAGATTCTTTTTGCAAAATCATTTTCCAGAAACTATAATAAATTTCTTTGGCAGCTACGGAACTTTTTCATAACTTTGCCGATGATTGGTTGGCTCCAAACGGGATGGTGGGGCATGCTGATTCAGTAACCGATTAATTGACAATACAAATTTGATTCTTATGCGATTATTAAAGCAATTACATATGCTCTGCCTATTGTGGCTGGTGAGCATCGCAGCAAATGCTGAAGAAATTCCGAATGACGAGATTTGGTATGAGGCAAGCGAGAAGTTATCGGAAACGACATCGTCGTCTTATGGCAGCTTGCGCACAGATGCATTCAACACATCGATTTCATCACACACTTTTAGTGAGGGTAAAGGAGTAATTAAATTCAACGAAAGTGTGACGAGTATTGGATATGACGCTTTCTTATATTGCTCAAGCTTGACATCAATCACCATTCCCAACTCTGTGACGAGTATCGGACTAAATGCTTTCTATCATTGCTCAGGCTTGAAATCAGTCACAATTGGCAACTCAGTGACGAGTATTGGAGAGCATGCTTTCCAATATTGCTCAAGTTTGACCTCAATCAACATTCCTAACTCTGTGACGTATATTGGAGAACAGAGTTTCTGCGGTTGTTCTAGTCTTCCAGCAGAGAATAATCTAAGGTATGCAGGTAACTATTTAGTAGAGGCAGCTGATAAAACCCTGTCATCATATACAATAAAAGAGGGTACTAAATGGATTGGATGTGAGGCTTTCTATGATTGCTCAAACATGGCTTCAATCACTATTCCCAACTCTGTGACGAGTATTGGAGGTTGGGCTTTCGGTTATTGCTCAGGCTTGGAATCAATCACCATCCCTAACTCTGTGACGAGTATTGGAGAGTCTGCTTTCTACAGTTGCTCAAGTTTGACCTCTATCACCATTCCAAACTCTGTGACGTATATTGGAAATCATGCTTTCAGTCATTGCTACAACTTGACCTCAATCACAATTCCTAATTCTGTGACGAGTATTGGAGACCATGTTTTCATCGGTTGCTCAGACTTGACATCAATCACCATCCCTAATTCTGTGACGAGTATTGGAGGTTGGGCTTTCGGTTTTTGCTCAGGCTTGGAATCAATCACCATCCCCAACTCTGTGATAAGTATCGGAAGTCATGCTTTCGAAGGTTGTTCTGGCTTAACATCAATCACCATCCCCAACTCTGTGACGAGTATCGGAAGTCATGCTTTCGAAGGTTGTTCTGGCTTAACATCAATCACCATCCCCAACTCTGTGACGAGTATCGGAGAGTATGCTTTCAGTTATTGCTACGCTTTGACTTCATTTACGGTCAATTGGACAGAAGCAGAAAAGATTGTGATTCCTCCTCTGAATGCATTTTATGACATTGATCTTCCCACTCTCCATATTCCAGTCTGTACTAAGGAACTTTACAAGGCGGCTGATGTTTGGAAAGACTTCGGCAGAATAGTCTCTAAAAATTGTCTTATTACAGACAAGAGTGGGAACGAAGAACAATACGAGCTTTCAGATGGTGACAATTTGCAAATTAACGACGACTCCCGCTTGATTGATGTTTTGGAAGATATTGATCTGTCTCAATTAACCTACTCCCGAACCTTCAAGAACACCAACTGGCAGCCGCTATACGTTCCGTTCGATATGGATGTTACAAGTGAACTGCTTGGTAACTTCTCGTTTGCGAAGTTTGCCGGTACATATACAGATGACGACGGCTCATTCTGCATTACGATTACCAAACTGAATGAAGGCGGCAAGATCAAGGCAAACACTCCTTATTTCATCAAGGCAAAGGTAGCTGATTCTTCAAATCCTCAGACAATCTCTGTGGCTGGAGCGACTCTGAAGCAGACACATGAAAACAGTATTTATATGCTCTCTGCCGAGAAGAGAGTGACAGTCTATGGAATCTATTCACGCAAGACATTCACGGCTGCAGATGTAAAAGACGAAAACATCTATGCTTATGGTGGTGGAACATACAATAGGATGCTGGAAGGCAACGCACTTGGCGCATTTAGGTTCTATCTCAAAATAACCCATCGAGAAGGCAATATGTATGCCTCTGAAACTCCATCATCCATCAAGCTAAAAATCTTAGGCAAGTATGATAATGCCACAGGTGTTGATTCTATATTATCAGAAACGAAATATGAGAATGCAATTGTATATGACCTTATGGGCAGACGCATAATGAACCCTCACGGCGGCATATTCATTGTCAACGGAAAGAAGATGTTTATCAAATAACGAACCAACAATATCAATCTGATTCAGTAACCGATTAATTGACAATACAAATTTGATTCTTATGCGATTATTAAAGCAATTACATATACTCTGCCTATTGTGGCTGGTGAGCATCGCAGCAAATGCAGAAGAAATTCCGAATGACGAGATTTGGTATGAGGCAAGCGAGAAGTTGACTTCAACGGATGACCAAGAAGCACCCGGCTTGCACACAGATGCATTCAATACATCCATTGCCTCACACACTTTCAGTGAGGGTAAAGGAGTAATTAAATTCAATGGAAATGTGACGAGTGTTGGAAGTCTTGCGTTCTTAGGTTGTTTTGGTTTGACATCAATCACAATTCCAAACTCTGTGACGAGTATCGGGGATTATGCTTTCGGTGTATGCTCTGGTTTAACATCTTTCACCATTCCTAGTTCTGTGACAAGTTTTGGAAAAGGTGCATTCTCTAGATGTTTAAACTTGGCCTCAATCATCATTCCTAGTTCCGTGACGAGTATTGGAGAAAGTGCTTTCAATGATTGTTCAAGCTTGAAATCAATCACCATTCCTAGCTCTGTGACGAGTATTGGAGAGTATGCTTTTGAAAAATGCAACGGCTTGACATCAATCACCATCCCCTGCTCTGTGACAAGTATCGGAAGTTATGCTTTCAGTTATTGCTCAGGCTTGGAATCAATCACAATTCCCAATTCTGTGGTAAGTATCGGAAGTCATGCTTTCCAATATTGCTCAGGCTTGGCTTCAATCACAATCCCCAACTCCGTAACGAGTATAGAAGATCGGGTTTTCTATGGTTGTTCAAGTCTTCCCGTACAGAATAATCTAAGGTATGCAGATGCTTATTTAGTCGAGGCAGTTGATAAGACTCTGTCATCATATACAATAAAAGATGGGACTAAATGGATTGGATATGAGGCTTTCTATTGTTGCTTGAGCTTGACATCAATCACAATTCCCAACTCTGTGACGAGTATCGGAAGTTTAGCTTTCGCCGGTTGCTCAGGCTTGACATCAATCACCATTCCCAACTCTGTGACATGTATTGAAAGTAGTGCTTTCAGTAATTGCCCAGGATTGAAATCAATCACAATTCCAAACTCTGTGACGAGTATTGGAAATAGTACTTTCATTGGTTGTTCAGGCTTGACATCAATCACAATTCCCAACTCTGTGACGAGTATCGGAAGTTATGCTTTCTGTTATTGCTCAGGCTTGGAATCAATCACCATTCCAAACTCTGTGACGAGTATTGGATATGAAGCTTTCTCTTATTGCTTAGGCTTGGAATCAATCACAATACCCAACTCTGTGACGAGTATTGGAAATGGGGCTTTCAATAATTGTTTATGTCTTCCCGTAGAGAATAATCTAAGATATGCAGATACCTATCTAATAGAGGCAGTCAATAAAACATTGTCAACATATACGACAAAAGAAGGTACAAAATGGATTGGAAGTGACGCTTTTTCTGGTTGCTCATACTTGACCTCGATCACCATTCCAAACTCTGTGACGAGTATCGGAGACCGAGCTTTCGATGGTTGCTCAAACTTGACATCAATCACCATCCCCAGCTCTGTAACGAGTATCGGAGAGTATGCTTTCAATTGTGGTCCAGATTTGACTTCATTTACGGTTGATTGGACAGAAGCAGAAAAGATTGTGATTCCTCCTCTGAATGCATTCTATGACATTGATCTTCTTCCGAACTTCACTCTCCATACTCCATCCCATACAAAGGAACTTTACAAGGCGGCTGATGTCTGGAAAGACTTCGGCAGAATAGTCTCTAAAAATTGTCTTATTACAGACAAGAGTGGGAACGAAGAACAATACGAGCTTTTGGATGGTGACAATTTACAATTTAACGACGACTCCAGCATAATTGATGTTTTGGAAGATATTGTTCTGTCTCAATTAACCTACTCCCGAACCTTCAAGAACACCAACTGGCAGCCGCTATATGTTCCGTTCGATATGGATGTTACAAGTGAACTGCTTGGTAACTTCTCGTTTGCGAAATTTGCCGGTACATATACCGAGGACGACGGCTCATTCTGCATTACGATTACCAAACTGAATGAAGGCAGCAAGATCAAGGCAAACACTCCTTACTTCATCAAGGCAAAGGTTGCTGATTCTTCAAATCCTCAGACAATAACAGTTGAAGGTACAGTTCTTCATGAGACAGAGGAGACAGAAAACGATATGCTATCTGCCGAGAAGAAGATATCTATCCTTGGCATCTACAACAAGAAGACATTCACGGCTGCAGATGTAAAAGACGAAAACATCTATGCTTATGGTGGTGGAACATACAATAGGATGCTGGAAGGCAACACACTTGGCGCATTTAGGTTCTATCTCAAAATAACCGATCGTGAAGACAACCCTTACGGGAGTGCAAATCCGTCAAGCATCAAAATCAAGGTCATCGGTGAAGATGGTGATGCCACCAACATAGAATCACTGAATCAAGACAACAGCTACGAGAATGCAATTGTATATGACCTTATGGGCAGACGCACAATGAACCCTCAGGGTGGCATATTCATTGTCAACGGAAAGAAAATGTTTATCAAATAGAATACCCGCAATATCAATCATTAAACCTTTTTCAACATGAAAAAGCTTTATTCAGAGCCAAAAGTCAATGTTTACAACATAAAGAATCGCACTCAGTTCCTCACTGGTTCTTCTGGCTCAGAAAACACAAGAGAGGGCCAGCCAGGAACAGATCCTGACATAAAGGAGGCACTGGAAGATATCAGTATCTGGGATTAGTCTGTAAGGAATCCCGCCTACAGACAGGATTCCTTGACTTTGCATTCAGATAACAAAGAATCACTTTGCAGTGACGGTTGCGGCGGTGCTGGTTGTTGTTACGGTTGGTTTGACGAAGAAAACACCTGTGCCTGATGCATTGTTCACTGAAGACTCAAATGACGTAGGAGCGGTGGTACCTTGTTTGACGGTAATGCTACCCTTTCCGAGATTAGGTGCTGTGAGCAACGAAAGGCTGTTGCTGATATTTCCTTCAAACTTGTATGTGCAGATACTTTCGCCTGATGTGTTGCAGAGAGTATAGTAGTATGTAGATCGATAGCTTGACGGCGAAGAGCCCAGGAAATATCCCTGATTCGACGAGCCGACACTACTTGACGACGAACCACCCCAGCCGCCGCCACCGCCTTGCGATCCGCCGGCACTGACCACGATGCCACCGGTAATGACGATGTAGGAATTGTTGTCGCAGTCAATGCCTTCCTCAGGTGAGCCAGCTGCAGAATATGCGAAGAGGTTTCCTCCGGAAAAAGTAATCGCCCCACGTCGGTTGTAGTTGGAGTCAACAGCATCGTTCTTAGTGGAGTAGCATACCGTATTGCCACCAGCAAAGAGGATCATACCTGAGGAGTTGATACAGTCGTCATAGCATCTAAGGTAGTTGTTGCCGCCGTTGACAGTCACGCTCGTCTTCGACTCAAATCCTTCAGCGCCATTGGTCGATGTGGAAACAAAAAGCTGGCCGCCATTGATCACAGCCTTACCCACCGACTTGATGGCCTTTGAGGCAGAACCCACACTTGACTGCTGGCCACCGCCGCCGGGCCAACCGCCGCCTCCAGGTCCGCCACCACCGCCAGGACCGCCACCGTCACCTACGTTTCCGACAGGCGAGCCGGTTGTGGTGGCCGATACAACAGGACCGGAACCATCATCATTACCCATAAGGAATTCGCCTTCGGCCTTGATGCATTTGCCGCCAGTGCCTGTCATCTTGATGGAGATGGTTCCTCCGAGAAGACTGACATTGCCGTCGGCATTGAGACCCTTTGAAGTATAGGCATCGTTGTTGAGAATGCCACCATTCTGAGAACTGACGATGTTGAGAGTTCCGTCAACGATATTGACGCTACCGTTTGGATAGTCCTGGTCGTATGTTTCACCCGTATCAAGAGTTTCCGTCTCGGCTTGGATGCAGTCGTCCTGACACTTGCTGATACTGACAGAGAAGCCCTTCATGAGGAAGTATTGCTGACAGTGGATTCCGTCGCCTACAGCACCGAGGATGTTGATTATGCCATCCGACTTCTTGAGGTGCAGGTATTCCTTCGACGAAATTGCATGCTTGGTATTGCCCGTGACATTCAGTGTACCCGACTTGTCGATCTCAAGATGTCCTTTGCAATAAAGAGCTGCCTTCTGGCTGCCGCCGGAACAGTCAGCAAGAGTGTTTACTGTCTCCTTCTTGATATTGAGTGACACACGTTTCCCACACTGGATATCAATAGCCGCACCCTTCTGGCTTGTGATTGTGACGCCATTGAGTTCAATTGTGGTCTTGTATGAGCCATAGTACGTAAATCCACCATTTGACGTGGAGCCCATCAGGACGGTAGTCATTTCGGTTGACGTATTGTTGTTTGTCACAGTTACATATTCGCCGTCAAGACTGATGCTCACACCACTGAGGAAGAACGGGTTCTCGACCTCTGCGACACCTTCATCGTATGTAACACGGATTTCCGTAGGACACGCATCAGCAGGAACGAACTTCATCTCGGAAATATCCTTGAGAGGTATGCTCAGAGGTTCACCACCAGATACAGGCATGATGAACATGGTATTTCCACCTTCATCGAAATAAATTGAATCAATATCCGCAAGGTAAGCATATTCATTGACGGAACCATGAGATATCCTTATCACCTCATTGAATGCCGGTATATCGTCAGCCCAAGCAGCAAGCGCAATCATGCCGACTGCAAATAAAAAAACAATCCTTTTCATTTTTACCTTCCGATCAAACGGTCATTTATAAATTTCTGCGTATCGTCCTTGTAGGATTCGCCTATCGGCAATACAATATCATCTGTCAGTGTTACACGCATCCTCGCAATCTCCTTCACAAATGCCATATTGACTATATAGGAACGATGAATACGTACAAATCTGTCATTAGGCAATATTTCAGACATCCGTTTGATGCTCATCAAGACCATAAGCGGATTCTGTCCTATTACATGTATCCTGAGATATTCGCTCTGTGCCTCGATATACCGGATGTCATTCACCGAGATTTTCACAAGTCTGTAATCGACTTTAACGAAGAGTATATCGCCCTCTATCCTACCGTCAGCATCCTGACTGTCATTCTTGATGGCATTATGCAGCAGGTCGTACATCTTTTTCACCTTCGAGGCAGTAGTTTGAAATTCAGGCTGTCCGAATGGTTTCAGCAGATAATCGACGGCAT
>DCGE01000091.1:7743-13575 GCA_002314525.1 Prevotellaceae bacterium UBA1786
GGTCAGGCATATTGATGTCGGCAAAAATGGCATCGACATCATTCTCCTCCATGACTCGCATTGCCTCAAAAGCACTTGAGCACGAAGCAACGAGAGAGAAATACGGCGTCATCTCAATCATCTTGCTCAGTTGCATGAGAGCAAGAGGTTCGTCATCTATTGCAATTACTTTTATCATAATCGTCAGTTGTTGAAAAGTGATAAATCCACACCAAAAATATCGTTGCTTGAATCGGTAATAGTCAGTATGTAGTTGTCCTTGTATTGCAGGTCAAGTCGTTTGCGTACATTCTCAAGTCCGATGCCATGAGAACCGTCATGAGTGTTCGAATCGAGTGTGTGACGACTGTTATTACACTGAAACCTGATTACCTTACCATCATTTTCCAGCCATAGGTGGATATTGATGAATGAGTACGAGAGATAGCTGATGCCGTGTTTGAAGGCATTCTCAACAAACGTAGCCAACAACAGCGGAGGCATCTTCACGTCTTTTGATACGTTTTCAGGCAAATCGCACTGTATCTCAATTTTGTCGTCACTGTACCTGAGTCTCATCAGTGAGATATACTGCTTCAGAAATTCCACTTCGCGGTTCAGTTCAACCATATAGGCGTTGTTTTCATAAAGAGCATAACGCATCAGTTTCGACATCTCCACTATCGACCTCTTGGCTTTCTCCTGATCAATATCGATAAGAGCATGGATATTGTTCAGTGTGTTCATGAAGAAATGAGGATTGATCTGATAGCGAAGGTGTTCAAGTTCCTGAGCAAGATTCTGCCGTTCAAGGATCAGCATATCCCTGCGCAGCTTTTGTTCATTGAACCATGCCACAGCACCCAAATCCACTCCGAACATCAACAGGAGAGTGATTATTCTGGCCATATCAGGCGGTGCAAGAGGATGTCCGTGAGGTTCAGGAAGTTCATGTCGCATCATTTCCTCAATCATCGGTCTATCTGCCATCATTTCTCTTGGAGCAGGCCGATACTTGGGATTATACAACAAAAGATAGCCTATGAAAATCAGAACACTGAGCAATACACCTACCGAATACTGAATATGTTTCTTCTTTCTCAGGAATCGGGGAACAAGAATGAAATGGTGAGCGAGGAACAGCAATAAAAACATCACTGTATATACCCATGAATAAAGAATCCTCGTCCAATCGTATCCAAGGCCATATGCAACATGCATGTAACACATATACAGAGGTCCCGCTGCAAATATTATCAGCCATACCACCGTGATGACGAGCCATTCTTTCATGAAATTAAACGATGTCATAATCAGCAGTTATTGAATTATGTATTGCAAAGTTAGCAAAAAACTTCAATCCGATGCAATAATATTCAATGAACCGCTAAAAAAATGGCACAAACCGGCTCTATTTCCTACTTGTATTGCAGTACGGCATAGATTGGGTTGTGATCGCTCATGAAGAACGGCGGGTTACCTTTGGTGTTTTCACGGACGACACAGGTAGATAGTGTAGTAATTGATGGGGAGGTGAATATGTAGTCAATCTTCTCGTGGGATCTGCGTCGGCCCCAGCCGTGGGAGGTGTAGCGCGGACCGCTGTGAGGCACATCCTGAGTGAAGGTGTCGATGATGGGACAGTCGGGATCTGTGGTTATGGTCTTATAGGCAGGGTCGGAAGGTTGGGCATTGAGGTCGCCGGTGAGGACGAATGGCGTATCGCCTACTATCTCACGTATCTTGCGGAGAATGAGTCGGGCACTCTCACGGCGTGCCACCGTGCCGACATGGTCGAAATGGGTATTGACAGCCATCAACTGACGGTTTGCAAGACTATCATACAGCAAGGCCCATGTACAGATGCGCGTCAAGGCAGCGTCCCACCCTACTGACGCAACAATATCGGGAGTCTCCGAGAGCCAGATCTGACCGCTTCGGACTACACTCCAACGCGACTTGAGATAGAAGATAGCAGCAGCCTCCCCCTTGGTCTTGCCGTCCTCACGGCCAACACCGACACAGCCATATTCAGGCAGACGGGCGAGCATGTCACGTTTCTGGCGGTTGAGGACTTCCTGTGCACCGATGACATCGAATCGCTGAGTCCTGATGAAGTTGCAGAGTGAGTCACGACGGTTTTTCCAGTCATTGGCAGTACCCTTATCACCATCGGCATAGCGAATATTGAAAGATGCATACTTGATGACAGGCGATGCTGATTCATGAGCAATTAATGCGGTAGATTCATGACAAAACATCACAAACAGAAACATAAGAAGTGAAAAACGTTTCATACAAACAGTACATTATTTTACGATACAAATGTAATGATTTTTTGCTTTCATGACAAATGATTAAAACGTTTTTTTGCTCAAAAGATTAGAATACCTTATTTATTTTGTTTAACTTTGCAGATAAATTATTATTCAATTCTAATTATTCAGACAAAATGAAACGAATTTCTTTTCTTATGCTGGCAGTTCTGATGAGCATCACGATGCTGGCACAAAAGACAGTTAATGTTGCATCACCCGACGGGCAGATCAAGGTGAACGTAACAGTGAGTGACAAAATCTACTACGACGTAGTAAGCCACGGGGAACCACTCCTCAAGCGTAGCACCCTCTCCATGACCCTCAAGGACCGCACCCTTGGCGAGAAGCCGAAACTGAAGTCGAGCAAGGTGACAAGCGTGAAGAACACGGTCAAGCCTATCTTCGCATTCAAGTTCAGCACAGTTGAAGACAACTACAACCAACTCATGATGACATTCGCCGGCAACTACCAGGTAGAATGGCGTGTGTATGACGACGGTGTTGCATACCGTTTCATCACTAAGCTGAAAGGCGATATCGAGGTAATGAACGAAGACGTGACTCTTGCTCTCACATCAGACTCAAAGCTGGTTCTCCAGCAGCCGGGCGGTTTCAAGACAAGCCACGAAGAAAAATACACCTTTGCCCAGAGTGCCACATGGAAGGCTGACGAGAAGATGAGCGAAGTGCCTGTAGTCATCACGAGCGGCAGCCACAAGATACTCTTCAGCGAATACGACCTCTTCGACTATCCGGGCATCTTCCTCCACGGAAATGCAGACAACACGCTCTCATCTATCTTCCCTAAGAACCCAATCGAATATGAGGATCGTGGCGACAGAAGCCAGAACATACTCAAAGAAGCTGATTACATTGCAAAGACAAAAGGTCAGAGATCATTCCCTTGGAGATATATGCTCATCACTCAGGATGACCGCCACCTGGCAGAAAACGTGATGCCTATGCGCCTGGCTCCAAAGAACGCAATCGGTGACACAAGTTGGGTAAAGCCTGGTCTTACCTGCTGGGACTGGCTCAACGGTATTCCTTACGGTCAGGATGTTGACTTCAGAGCAGGTATCAACTACGAAACCTATGCATATTTCGTTGACTTCGCTTCTGAAAACGGTATCAAGTACATGCTCATGGACGAAGGTTGGGCTCTCAGCACAAAGGACCCTTTCAAGACAAATCCTAAGGTTGACCTCCAGAAACTAATCAAGTATGGCGAGAGCAAGGGTGTTGGCTTGATCCTCTGGTTGCCCTGGCTGACAGTTGAACACAACATGAACCTCTTTGAGGTATTCGAGCAGTGGGGTATCAAGGGCGTGAAGATTGACTTCATGGACCGTCAGGATCAGTGGATGGTGAACTTCTACGAGAGAGTGGCAAAGGAAGCTGCAAAGCATCATATCATGGTTGACTTCCACGGAGCATACCACCCAAGCGGAATGGAATACAAATATCCTAACGTGCTGACATTCGAGGGCGTTCGCGGATTAGAGCAGAACGGCAGTTGTACTCCTGAAAACACTGTATATCTGCCATTCATCCGAAACTCTGTAGGTCCTATGGACTTCACCCCAGGTGCTATGATAGCATATCAGCCAAAGGCACACAAGGGCGGCAGACCAATCTGTACAGTAGTAGGTACAAAGTGCTACTCACTCGCTCATTTCGTACTCTTTGAGACCAATCTCCAGATGCTTGCCGACAACCCAGTACGCTACCGCCAGTGGCCTGACTGCACGAAGTTCCTCACAGGCGTTCCTGTGAACTGGGACGAGACGAAGGTTCTCTTCGGTGAACTCGGCGAGTACATCATTGTTGCAAAGAGAAATGGTGACAAGTGGTGGATTGGTGGCATCACGAACGGTACCCCGAGAGAATGCGAAGTAAGTCTCGACTTCCTCAAGGACGGCAAGACCTACAAGATGACAGCCTTCCAGGATGGTATCAATGCCGACCTCATCGCAATGGACTACAAGCGTGTAGAGAAGAACGTGACATCAAAAGACAAATATACAGTCAAGATGGTTATGAACGGTGGATTCGCCGCTGTATTGGAGTAACTTTGGCTGTTGGCAGTTTGCTATAGTGATTCTGGATAGTCCGGAAATTCCGGACTATCCAGAAAACCAAGAACATTAACCGCAAAAAACATAAAACAATGAAAATATCAAAGCTATTCATCTGTCTTGCCATTGCATCGGCAAGTACAATTGGGGCATCTGCCCAGAACACGAAGTATGCAAATCTCGCACGCTATGCACAGGCCAACAAGGAACTCGGCCTGCCGCAGAAGGGCGAGAAGAGAGTAGTCCTCATGGGCAACAGCATCACTCAAAACTGGGCCAAGCTACGTCAGGACTTCTTCAAGAACAACGACCTTATCGGCCGTGGCATTTCGGGTCAGACAAGTGACCAGTTCCTGCTCCGTTTCCGTCAGGATGTCATCAACCTGAAGCCATATATCGTAGTCATCAACAGTGGCACAAACGACATTGCAGAGAATGCCAACACAGTTCCATACGATGAGGACTTGCTGTTCGGAAATGTCATGAGTCTTGTAGAACTCGCTCGCTACAATAAAATAAAGGTCATACTCACTACCTGCCTGCCATGTGAAGGATTCAACTGGAACAAGAAGATAACAGACGCAATGGACAAAATCCGCCACTACAATGCACGTCTTGAAACCTACGCAAAGGAGAATAAGATTCCGTTCGTTGACTACTTCAGTGCACTCGTAACAGATGACGGAAAAGCCATGAAGTCAGAGTTCGGTCAGGACACTCCTGCCGTACATCCAAACGAAGCTGGCTATGAAATCATGGAAAACCTGCTGCTTCCAGTCATCGAGAAAATGAGATAACAGCAACAAGCAAATAAAAAACGGAGGTTTGAAACCTCCGTTTTTTATTTACTCAATGTCGTAAACGACTTGGTATCACCATATCCATAATAATCAAAGATTTCATCCTCATCATCAAAATGGGCATAGAAAGCTATATTGTACAATAGATTTTCAAGATAAAACGTAGGATTTGCCTGGCAGTAAGTCTTATACCAGTACTTGGTGCCTGGCTTGAGTCCGGAAATCTGATAATCGACAAAGACATCAGTCTTAAACTTCCCCACCTGGACTTTAACACACCCGTAGAAGTCACTGTTCTCAGAATAGACAAATCCGGCAGACCTCATATCAAGGTCAACAACGGTCATCGTCATTTCAAGAGAATCCGGACACCCTTTAGGAAACACCACCTCCTGTGGATACTTGTAATTTTTCGCAAGTAACGCTAATTCAGCAGTATCCAATTTCGCAGGCAATGGAATGTACGAAAATCCATTACCAAAAACACTACCAACTGCACCATAGAAATTGTATGAACCGCTGATTTTTACTGAAGTAGCTGTAATGTCATCAACAGAACCCGTGATAATATTATCATCGGAAAACGACATCTTCTTTTCGTCTGTCGAACATGAAGCGAGGGAAGCGATAATGACGAGAGACGAGAGACATGAGACG
>DCGE01000091.1:13648-25248 GCA_002314525.1 Prevotellaceae bacterium UBA1786
CCACCTATGGAAAGGATATGCATATCCTGATGGACCTGAGTCTGAAATATTCTCATGCTGGAATCCTCATCAGCTTTGAAATCAGGTTCGTACTCGATATTGAAAGGAGTCCGTGAGTAATCATAGTCAGCATAGACCTTCCATGCAATATTGTTCTTTGTAGCATATGTCAGTGACAGACCTGTACCAAACTTGACTGTCTTGATGGACTCAACATTCAACCAATCACCCCAACCGTCATAATTTTCAATCTGCTGTGCAGTAGCCTCAAGCTCGATGCCAGATGTAAACAGACCTCCGAAAAGAGCTTTCGTACCGAGTGCAAAACGCCTTGAGAGTGGGAACTGGAGATAGACACCACCGTCAACAGAAAACATAGAAAGCTGATCAGTGATATCGTTGTTTGAACTCAGTTTCTTGACATGGTCATCTTCATCATAACCATAAGCGCTCATACCATTTGCTCTGACAGGTGCAGTCATGACGCCCAATCGTCCGCCGAAACCGATATAAGGATTGATGAAGTAAGCACCTTCAGCAGATACAGATGTAGCAGTACCAATACGGAGTTTTCCGTCATCTGTAGGTGTTTTCGACATAAATTTCTCATGGGTTTCCTTACTGATTGAAGGGCCCTGATCCGCAACAATATCCCAGTTATTGAGAGTCGGGAGATTGACGTTCGGCATGAACGAAGCACCCATAGAGATGGTGAAGAACGAAGGTGTGTCGTAGAAGTCGTTGAGATTCTCAAGTTCCTTTCGTACAATGTGCTTGTCGCGGAAAATCATATCACCGAAGAAATAGCCGAGGTCGGTGGCAAGTATACCAATACCTGCTCCTACGAGAATATCGCTGATCCAGTGACGGTTGTTAAGACTTCTCATTACACCCGTTGTGGTAGCAGCAGCATAACCTCCGACACTATACCAAGGACTGCGCGTAAGACCGTATTCCTTATGGAGTATGGTTGCAGCCACGAATGCAGTTGCAGTGTGGCCTGAAGGGAAAGAATTGGCTGTTGAACCATCAGGACGCATCTCCTTAGCTGAATACTTGATGCCATTTACGATAGCTCCCATGGTAGCATATGACAGAACGCCTGATACGAGGTAACGCTTCCAGTCGCTTCGACCCTCAACTCCTGCAAACTTCAAGCCGAAGGTCAGTGCGAGAGGTCCGTGCTGAAGCCAGTCATCAAGATGATGTTCGAATTCCGGCTCAAACTTCTGACGTGCGTCACGGAAGTTCTTCTTCTGTGATTTTGCAATATAACCGGCAAGGATAACTGGCACCGGCATCCATGAGAAGTCACGATTGAAATTGTAGTAGCACTGTGACACTGGCAAACGATCGCTCTTCACAGCGTCATCAGTACTGAGAGTCAGAGGTTGATTCAGATTTATGAGACGAGGCTCCATATAGAACTCCGAAGCAGCTTCCGAATCATTTTCATCAGCATTAACAGATTCAATCTCATTAGAACTGATTTCCGCACAAACAGAGTCTGGTTCTTCACTGAAAGCATACTCCGAATACAGAGAATCAACTTCTTCTGCAGATACTGATACTGACATTACAAATGACAGAATAATCAAAAAAGTTTTTTTCATATTATATCAATTAGAATTATTTATCTTCCACCTCCAAGGGCTACATAAAGACTGATCAAAGACTGAATGCCAGAGAACTCGTTAGCAATCAAGCCCATCTGGGAACTGAGGAGTGACTCCTGTGCCATGAGGACTTCAAGGTAGGTACCTTGACCATGAAGCATAAGCTCCTTGGTTGCATAATAGGCTGAATCAAGAGATTTGACCTGAGCCTGGATAATATCTTCCTTCTGGCGTGCAGAATTGAATAATGTCAACGCATCGTTTACCTCCTTGCCGGCACTGAGTACTGACTGAACAAAATTAAGTTTTGCCTCTTCCATCTGCTTCTCAGACAACTTGATATTTGCACGAATCTTTCCCTGAGCGTAGATAGGTTGTGAAAGGGAAGCAATGGCATTCCAAAGCAGCCTTCCTGGATCTACTATTGTGCCGCTGTTATTGGTCCAGCCGATAGTACCACCCAATGTAAGCTGTGGGTAGAGAGCAGCCTTTGCCTCATTGGTCAAATAGAACGCGGCCTCAATGTTCCTCTCCGCTACGCGTACATCAGGACGATTACTGAGAATGTTGGCAGGGACACCCAGACCGACCGAAGTCGGAAATTGGAAGTCGGATATTCTACCACGAGCAATATGCTGAGGAGTACGAGCAAGAAGGATGCACAGAGCATTTTCAATCTGAATGATCTGAGTCTCTGCATCAATCTTCTGGGCCTGGACGCTGTAATAGGATGCCTTCATCTGATCAACAGCAGCACTGGTCACCATACCTGCTTCCATCAGTGCCTGCTGGGTGGTTATGCTCTCCTTACGGATTTTCTCCGTCTCGGTAAGCACACGGACCTCCTCGTCAAGCATCATCAGTTGATAATAGAGGTTTGCCACATTGGCAACAAGTTGGCATTGAGTAGCCTGAACCACATCCTGTGACTGAGCTTTGAGTACTTCTGCAGCTCTCTTCCTGTTTTTGAGAGAGCCGAAGATATCAGCCTGCCACTGAGCAGTCAGAGGAAGACTATAGGTTTTCGACTGGACTCCGTCAAAAGAAGTAATTGCCCCTTGTGGATTGAACGACAATGAAGGTAGGAAGGCCTTCTTTGCAGTAGAAAGAGATATCTCCATCTCCTCAACACGAAGACGAGAGACACGTATGTCGGTATTGTTTGCCAAAGCCTCATCGACGAGAACCTCAAGATGAGAATCTTTGAACAGGTTCCTCCATGAGAGGTCGCCAAGACTTGAAGCAGAACTATCCAACTTTAGATTATCAGGTACCTTTCCAATAAGATTCTCAGGAACATTATTCTCAGGAGTGTACTCCGAGCGAAGTTCCTTCAGTTGCTTACATGAAGAAAGAAGAACAATGGCGGAAAGTATTAAATATATTGATTTTTTCATTGTTGTTATTTGTTTTGCCAGTGATAGATGACTGAAAAGATAATGCATTAATCACTAAATTTCTCGTGGACTTTCTGGAAGCAGATATAGAATACAGGAACTACATAGATCAGAGCTATCGTACCCACGACCATACCGCCGATAACACCGAGTGCCAGAGAACGGTTTCCGGCAGCACCTGCCCCACTCGCAAGGAGAAGCGGAATCATACCGATGACCATACATGCAACGGTCATGAGGATAGGACGGAGTCGTTCTTTCGCGGCCTCAACGGCTGCATCGTGGATGCTCATACCCTGCTTATGCTTGTCGGAAGCATACTCTGTGATCAAGATGGCCGTCTTTGACAGAAGACCGATGAGCATGATCACACCTGTCTGGAGATAGATATTGTTAGTGAATCCAAGTCCCAATGCTGCCAATGGATAGGTGACAAGGAATGCACCCATAAGTCCGAAAGGAATAGAGAAGAGGACTGCAAAAGGAATATACCATGAGTTGTAAAGACAAGCCATGATGAGGTAGATGCAAAGAATACAGATGATATAGATGAATACAGTATCGTTACTACCTGCCGCCTCTGCTGTTTCACGAGAGAGACCACCATATTCATATGCAGCCGTACTACCCATTGTCTCCTTGAATACTTCCTTAATAGCCGCCATCGACTGACCTGATGAAACACCTGATGCAGGTGTGATGCTCAGAGTGATAGCAGGGAAGAGGTTGAAACGCTTTTCAACGGTAGAACCGACTATAGGAGTGAGCGTAACAAATTGAGACAAAGGAGCCATACTGCCATTCTTCACACGGATAAACATATTGGAAAGTGCAGTAGGATCAAGATGGGCTTCAGTCTCTGCTGCTGCCATGACTTTATAGATCTTGTTGTAGAGATTGAAGTTTGAGATGTATGCACCACCACAATACGAACCAAGAACGGTAAGTACTTCCGCCTTGGATATTCCAGCACGTTTGCAGATGGTGGAATTGATATTCACCTTGTATTTTGGATATGTATTGTTGTAGCTATTGAAGGCTGAACTGATTTCAGGGCGTTCGCTCAATTTAGCTGCAAATGTCTTAACACGTTCTGCAAATTCCTCCATCGTGGAATTGTCCTGACTCTGTACATTAACCTCAATGGAGTTGCCATTACCATAGCCAGGAATCTGAGGCATCTGGAAAGGTACTATCTGAGCCTCCGGAATTGCTTTTGAGTCAAGAAATATTCTATAGAGGACCATGTCAATGGAGTGTTCAAGTCCCTTTCGTTCTTCCCAGTTCTTGAGTTTTGCGAAGATGGTACCAGCACTTGCGTCAGCTCCGGAGAGAAGTCCGTAACCAGTAACGACTCCGGCGTGTTCGACTTCATCGTTCTTCTTCACGATATCCAAAACACGAAGCATCACCTGCTTGGTCTGGTTAAGTGTGTAGCCCGGAGGTGTTGAGACGTTGATCATAACCATACCTTGGTCTTCCTGAGGTATGAGGTCTGTAGGAGTCTTTGCCATGAACCATACCATAAGCACAAGAGATGCTACGAGGGTAATCCAAGCAACTGCAGGACGGCCGATGAACTTCTGAACGGCTTTCTGATATTTGGTGAAGATACTTCCGTATGCAACACTGTATGCCTTCTTGACATAGTAGTTTATGTCCTTTCGATGTTTTCCTTCTTCTTCCGGACGTAGCATCACAGCACATAGAGCAGGACACAGAGTCAGGGCATTTACACCGGAAAGACCTACAGCCGCAGCAAGAGTGACTCCGAACTGAGTGAAGAAGGTGCCTGAAGTTCCTGGCATGAAAGTGACAGGGATAAACACAGCCATGAACACACAAGTACATGACAATACAGCCATAAACACGTCGTGCATTGCCTCGTTGGTTGCCTGGATAGGTTTCCTTATGCCCGATTCGAACTTCGCCATCACGGCCTCGACAACCACGATAGCGTCATCGACCACCGTTCCGATAGCAAGCACGAGAGCAAAGAGGGTTAGGATATTGAGAGAGAAACCTGCTATTTTGACTATGGCAAAAGTACCGATCATTGATACGATGATTGAGATCGTAGGGATGATTGTAGCACGGAAACTCTGAAGGAAGAGATAAACGACGAGAACAACAAGGATAATGGCTATTACGAGAGTCTCGACAACCGTGTACATTGAAGCATTGAGGAAGTCATTGGAGCACATCAGGTTGGCGAATTCCAAACCCGGAGGCAACATAGGTGTCAGTTCCTCGTAGAGTTTGTTGATTTCATTATTCACCTGCGTGGCATTGGCACCTGGAGCCTGATTGACGATGAAGCAAACACCGGGCTTACCGTCAACGCTACTGGTATACATGTAGCTTTCAGTACCTAACTCAATAGTTGCAACGTCAGAAAGGTGGAGTTCAGTACCATCGTTGTTGGATTTGATGACGATATCCTCAAATTCCTCGATGGATTTTAGTCGTCCTGAATATTCCAAAGAGTACTGATATGTATTTGCGGAGCGGTCACCAAGAGTTCCGGCAGGCTTTACGACATTCTGTGCACCAACTGCGTCAAAGATGTCATTCGGAACCAAGTTGTACTGTCCCATGACATCAGGCTTCAGCCAAATACGCAGAGCATATTTGTCACCAAGAGAAGTAACCTTACCCACACCGTTTACACGGAGAATGCGCGGAATGACATATATGTCAAGGTAGTTTGAGATGAATTTCTCGTCGAAACGTTCGTCAGTGCTCACTAGCGAACCAATCTGAAGCATACTGTTCTGGCTCTTCTCGACCGTAACACCTACCTGTGTCACCTCCGCAGGGAGAAGTCCGAGGGCCTTTGACACACGGTTCTGCACGTTTACTGCTGCCATATCGGCATTGGTACCCTGTTTGAAATACACCTTGATCTCTACCTGTCCTGTACTTGATGCAGAAGAAGACATGTACATCATATTCTCCACACCGTTGATTGATTCCTCGAGAGGAATGATGACAGAGGTCATACAGGAATTGGCATCAGCGCCGGTATAAGTCGTGTATACATTGATCGTAGGCGGAGCGATATCAGGATACTGCTCAACTGGCAGAGTACCCAAGGAAATGAATCCCACCAGAAGCGTTACGATGGCGATGGCACCAGCCATCACCTTTCGTGAAGTAAAGAAATATTCCTTATTCATATCTCTCACTATTTTTTGTCACTTGATTTCTTAACGCTGATCTTCTGGCCATCAGCAATGTTATTGACTCCCAATGTCACGATCTCGTCACCGACATTGAGACCCTCAAGAACACAGTAGTTCTTTCCATCATTCATATCCTGAGTCTTTACGACCGTAGCCTTTACTGTGCTGTCTGGCTGAAGGACATAAACCATTGACTGATCCTGGATAGTATTGACCGAAGTGAGAGGAATGACCATCATGTCCTCTTCCTCAAAACTGAAAAGAACAGTACCGGAAATACCTGAATGCAGAACTCCATCCGGATTTGGAAATGCCGTCTTGACAGACACACTACCAGTCGTAGCATCAACCACACCAGAGAATGAGATCAACTTACCCTGTACAGGATATACCTCACCACTCTTCAGTTTGAGAGTTGCAGGTGGGAATTGATCAATGAGTGTTCCATTCTGGAAAAGTTCCTGCTCGCTGTTTAGAATCATCAAATACTGAGCCTCAGGAACTGATGAATAAGCTTCCATTACACTGTTGTCGCTGACCGTGGTCATTGCTGTAGCCATTGAAGGACCTACAAGATCTCCGACTCTCACATTTACTGAGCCAACGACACCAGAAGCCGGACTAGTTACTGTACAATAGCTCAAGTCATTGGATGCAGTTGCAACCTGCGATTCAGCCAATGCCACTGCTGCCTCAGCGTTCTTCAAAGCATTCTCGGCTGTTTCAAGAACATATTTACTGACAATTCCCTTATCATAAAGCGATTTGTTACTTTCAAAATTAATGCGTGCAGTTGAGAGTTGTGTCTTGGAAGCTAAAAGATTTGCCTGAGCCGTCTGAAGCTGAAGCTGATATGGTTTTTGGTCAATGACAAACAGTACCTGACCAGCTGAGACTTTCTGGCCTTCAGTGACTGATACCTGTGTCAGAGTTCCACTGATTCGAGGCATAATATTGACATCTTGCTTACCCTTCAGTTTGGCAGAAAACGCATAAGTCAAAGTTTCCGTACTTTTCTTCACCTTCATGGTGTCAAAATAAGTTGTTACTTCTTGCGGGACGTCAACACAAGATGTGATTACGCTGGCAAATACGATTGACATTGCTAAAGAAATTTTTCTCATAATAATATGGTATTACTGTAACTATAAATTTTTTATGCAAATATACGACTTTTTTCCGAATCTCACACGCCCGCGCGCTAAAAATACAATAATGAACACAAAAAAGGCCCGGAGAACATCCCCGAACCTTATGTTTGTTGTCAACAAAGCCTTAATGGCCTATGACTGAAATGTCAAATATTGATTATTTGAGAATAACCTTCTTTCCGTTTACGATGTAAATCTGACCAGCCTTAACTGAAGATACTTTGCGACCTGTAAGGTCGTAGATGATACCACCTTCAACACTTGTCTTAACGCTTTCGATTGCTGTTGCACCATCACCCTTAGGATCAACGAATGAAACCTGAGTAGTCAAGAGGTAACCAGCATTGTTTGCCATGAATACGTTGTAAACATTCATGATAGGAGCTGTAGCAGCAGGGAGATTCATCGGAGTGATCTGAATGTTACCATCGTTCGCAACATTAACCTTAATAGCAGCAGAAGCCAAGTCACAAACATCGCCATTTGCATTGCGATAGTTAGTTTCACCACGATAAACAACATCGTTGAGTGAGAATGCAGCAGAAGCATCAATTGCATACATTTCAGCATCCTTAAGACTTGCAACGCCAAGAGCTTCAGCAGCAGCTGCAGCATCAAACTTTGCAGTTACGATTGCATCAGCACCGATAACAACCTCAACAGGAACAACTTCACCATTTGAACCGACTTCTACATTGTCTGGAGCAACCAATGGCTGAAGGCCACAATATGAAAGCTCGAAGTTATCAAAAATCACCCAGATGCTTGGATTTGATTCGTTCTTGATTCCGACACGGAGTGTACCATCAGTTACATGAACTGTGATTGGAGTCTGATAATACTTACCTGCGGAGAAGGAAACTGAAGCATCACTCATACTATTTTCAGTACCTGTAATCTTGCCGAGTTCCTGTTTAACATCGTTTGCATAGAAATAAGGAGCAGGAGATTCATATCCAGTTTCCGGACGCCAGAATCCCTGTATTGAGAGTGTGTAATAACCATTAGGAATATCTTTGATATCCTGATAGATGTCAAATGTAGAATGCCATGATTCTGCGCAGTTGTTAAGATTGTTACCACCGCTGAGATTTGAATTTGTACAATTCTCCACTATCCAAGGACTAGCCTTACCAGCGATTTTGTGGTTGCGGCTGAAGTTCTGAACCTCAATGAAACATGTTGCATCAACCTGTGCACCAAATGAAGCGAACTCAAAGTTCTTAACGATGTCTTCCCTTGTAAAGAGAATCCACTGTGCAGCCTCTGCTTTACCATCTGTAAGTTCTGTTGTTACATAGTTACCATCCTGATTACCTACGAACTTACCCGCATTTGAGATATTATATGTAGGATATTCAATACCAGTCAATGGATTAACAAACTTACCAGCCTTCTTCATCGTCCAAGTAAATGCATTTGCGTCAATATAGGCATTATCAGCAAGGTAGTGCTGAACATCACTATTGTAAGTGTATGAGTCAATAGTGTATCCACCGTCAACTGGGAGAATACCAAACTTGTAACCATTTTCAACAAGAGATGCATGAGTACCCCAATCGTTACCACCACCGAGGAACTTATCAGCCTCAACATTGTAAAGATAGTAATCACCTGCAGGGATACCCTTATCTTCAAGACCGAACTCAACATTGTCGATATAGCATTCTGTTGCTGTACCGAAATTGAAGAGAACCTTGATGAAGTCATTGGAAGTAGGATTCATTGTCTCTGTGAACTCCTGCCATTCGTCAGTAAGAGTGAATACGCTCTGGTACATTTGCTTTGAGTAATCTGCGTTCTGGTAGAAAATCTGGATAGTACCCTTACCCTTTGCCATAAACTTTAGGTGATAGGTCTGAGTCTGATCGAGTGCTGCGAATTCACAAGCTGCCTGTGCCTTCCATGCATCCGTAACAGTTTCTGTAGGAACAAGTTTCATACAATACTCACTGTTGTAACCAGGAGATACAATTGTAGGAGCCTGGAAAACTTCTCCCCAACCATACCAATTGCCTTTTGTTCCACCTTCGAAGTTGTAAGAATCGCCTGAGAACAAATTGTCAATGTTTACAGCTGATGCAGAAAGCACCAATGTAAGCATGCTGATAAATAATGAAAATCTTTTCATACTGTTTTGAGTTTGATTTGATTAATAAATGAAGTAAATTTATGTATATTTGTCGCAAAGATAGCAATTATATATAAATTAGCAAAATATTTCTTGCATTTATTTTACAAAAGAGGTGTTTTGTCTTGAAAAATGGTCTGAAACAACGAAAATGAGTGCTATTGATGTAATACATTCCAGCCAGAAGAGTCCGACAACCAATTTCATCTCATCAGGAAGGATAAAAGGGTCCAATGTCGGATGATAGAAAAATTCCTGCCAGAAATCATAATCATTATAAATGACATTCCAGATGCTATAGGCAAGCCCCAATGTAATAAAGATATACAAAACAGAATATAACCTATTGATCTTGAACATCATCATACCGATAGCAAGCAATATTGTCAGAAGAAGATATAACAGCCACTGATTAACCTCAAAAAAGAGAATAATCTCAGATATTATATCATCCGGTATGGCTGACTTCAGAAGTTCCTGTTCGCTGACCCACCCCATCGTCATCTGATCTCGATACAGTTTCACCCATATTGTATCAGAATCCATCTGGCGAATATCAGCGACCACCAATATCTCATCCTGGAAGACAACACATGTGTCGATGAAATCACTCTCGTGCGGAACCAGCACCATAGAATCGGCCTTCAGACAGAAATTAAAATTGATGGTGTAATGATGTGAGAACCTGAAGAACAGGCTGTCTGCCTGTTCTCTGGTCAGTTCCTTGAGAGTATCCGTTTCCTGCCATCGTTGGGAGAATATCGGCAACGATGACAGAAGCAGCAAAGACAATATTGCAAGACGCAGTCTCATTGATTAATGACTTTTTTGAGTTTCATCTGGCAGTTCTTGCAGTCGAACTCCAACTTGAACCTTATTCCGTTCTCCAACTGAAGATACAACGGATTTGTTCTCTTTCCGCACCATCCCATCGCAAACTTTATGCAGTGCTTACATGTCATCAACGCATCCGACGGCGGATCAAGCAGAAGTACGGTTGAGTTACCATCAGCCACTGGCATACAGACTAGACGTCTATCCGTAACAGGCATCACAGGCAGTTGGCTATGGTGTTCCAGTATATCACGTTTCCACTGGCTCAGAAGTGACGAAGGGATAAACCAGTTCTTGTCACTCTCTATGTAGAGGTCCCGCAGACGATACTGTGTATCACCCATCTTCCCCAACTGGCGACGTATATTCTCACCCTGATGGGTGCGTGCCAGTTCTTTCTCACAAACAAAATCCATGGTCGTCGAGCCTCCCATATCATCTGTCATCGTCAACAAAAAGCCTTTGTCGCTTTCTGCAAGCACCATATCAACGGGCAGGTAGCGTTCTGCACTCCTACGGATCAGCTGATCCTCAAAATTCTTGTCAAAGTTGCGGAACAGACGAACACCGGGACGGAGTTCACGAAGCATCTCCAGAGGGAAGAGCCTGCCGTTTTCCACCTTGTTGACACGGAATCCCTGCAGTTTACCCGTGGAATCAGTGAAACAAAGTCCGTCACCGTTATGAAACACAGTCGTTCCGGTAACGGTAAATGAAGTTCGCGAAGAATCCTTCACCTGACCGACTTCCTCTCCGATGGCTTTCGGAGTGTCAAAGGAATATATCTTGTTATTCCTGCCATAGAGGAAATATGTCGTAAAACCACGATTGAAACTTTTTCTGACATCCGGATTGAACATCAGTTCAACATCACCATAACTTGCTCTCTCGTATTCATCGGGACGCGATTTCACGATGGCATCCAATGCTTTGTGATATGCTGCCGTAACGTTCTTGACGTACGACATATCCTTCAGGCGTCCTTCAATCTTGAACGACACCGCTCCTGCATCAACCAGTTGCTGCAATGAGTCTATCAGACACAAGTCACGAAGTGATAGAAAATGTTTCTTTTCCATCAGAATGTTTTCGCGGCTCTGTCCCCTTCGATTATGCTCATCTTCTATCAGGTCGTATTCCATCCGACACATCTGGGCACACTCACCTCTGTTAGCACTGCGTGAAAAACAGAACTCACTGGCATAGCACCTTCCACTGAAACTCACACAGAGAGCACCATGCACAAACACCTCCAAACGAGCCTCGGGTACATCCTCGTGAATCTG
>DCGE01000126.1:0-719 GCA_002314525.1 Prevotellaceae bacterium UBA1786
AAGTGCCGCAGAACGAGAACACACCGTTCCACCCTTATTCACCATACGCAGTTGCCAAACTGTATGGTTTCTGGATTGTGAAGGAATACCGTGAGGCGTACGACATGTTCTGTTGTTCAGGAATTCTCTTCAACCACGAGAGCGAACGACGTGGGGAGACATTCGTAACGAGGAAAATAACACTCGCGGCAGCACGAATTGCACAAGGTCTGCAGGACAAACTCTACCTCGGCAACCTGTCTTCCATGAGAGACTGGGGATACGCAAAGGACTATGTTGAATGCATGTGGTTGATTCTTCAGGCAAAGAAACCGGAGGATTTCGTCATCGCTACGGGCGTGCAGCACAGTGTCAGGGAATTCGCGACATTGGCATTCAACTATGCCGGCATCCAACTTAGATGGGAAGGTAAGGGGGCAGATGAGAAGGGTATCTGCTGCGGATTTACCAAGTATGCCAACGGACCGGCATTGAAGAAGAGCGGCAAGCTGCTCGACAAGGTTCTTGTTGAAGTATCATCCGACTTCTATCGTCCTACCGACGTTGTCAACCTATGGGGTGACCCTACAAAGGCAAAGGCAAAACTCCACTGGGACCCATCGAAGACATCGTTCGAGCAACTTGTCAAACTGATGACCGACCACGACATCACCAAGGTTGCGGCCGAAGGAGCAGCAGCAAAGGTCCGTACCAACCTCGCTGAATACCTGGAAAAGGTA
>DCGE01000126.1:739-2747 GCA_002314525.1 Prevotellaceae bacterium UBA1786
GAGACGAGAGATGAGAGACGAGAGATGAGAGATGAGAGAGGATATGTCACTCCTTATTAGAAGTGACAGACTCTATTCAGAATGACAGCCGCACATCAACTCCGAACTGGCAAGGTTTGTTGTGCTGTTCATACAGACGACCGGCACTCTCGAAGTAGAAGGTATTGAAACGGGATGAAGTGAGATTCTTTCCCCACAGGTTGATGGAGAGTTTCTCACTCAGTCCTACGGTGACATGAGCGTTCAGAAGTGCATAGAAATCCTGTGAGGCATCATTCTTTTCCGTCCAGTATATCCTACCCTGCCCCGTCACATCGGCACCTATCGATACGGTCTTTGAAACATCCGACCTGTCATATCTCAACTTGTACTCAGCACCTATGTTTCCGTTGTGCATCGGAACGAACGGCACATAATTGTCAGAATAGTCATTCGTGCCGTCATTGTATTCGCGGAATGTAGCACGGGTATAACCGTAGTTGGCACTGAGCATAAGGTTCTTCAACCGGTATGAAGCCGACAGTTCTGCTCCGATACTCTGACTCTTACCTGCATTGACCATCATTCGTCCGAGACCCGAAGCGGCAAAACGAGCTATCTGCTGATCATAGGTACGGATATAGAAGATGGCTGCCTGAAGGTTCAGACGTGAGGTCTGGATATGTGTCCCGACTTCGTAGTTCCATGAGTATTCAGGATCGTAGATCACTGAGTTGATATCGACAGGAACCTTTATCTTGTCTATGTCGACAAATTGCGACATCATTCCACTTCTGGCCTTGTTGACATCGTCAATCATCAGGTTACGCATCTCACCCTGAATCAGGTCCGAAAACATCTGTACATTATATCCACCCGAACGATAGCCCTTGCTTACCGATGCATATACGAAGTTGTTCCTGAGTGTTGCATCGTCGAACAACGAGTTAAAGGAATACTTCAACGAGAGTTTCGGCAACCACTGCACATAATCCCTTTCCAGACTTCCCATGAACGCTGGCGAGGCATTGAGACTGAAAGATATTGGCGTCATCTTCGTCTTGATGATGAAATTGTAGTCAACCGATGTTCCTGAGTTGTATTCCAGTTTCAGTTTCTCGTAATCCATACGTATCCCGGCTGTGAGCGACCAAGGACCGTAGCTGAACGACGACTGATGAAACAGGCCTGCACTCAGCAGCGGAGTGTCCATATCACTGCCTACTACAAACTCCTCAGGCTTCATGTCGATTCCCATCTCCGGCATCTTCGGCATCTGTTTTCTCACCTCTGTGAAGATGTTGTTCACATTGTCCTCAATCATGTTCTTGATTCCCTCATCGTAGAAGGTCACAGGTCCGTCGGTGTTCAGCCACTGATAGAATCCGCTTGCACCGACGAGCCAGTCGTACTGGAACTCATCCATCAACCTGCTTGCAAACCCACTCAGAACATCCCTGTCATTACGCAGAGTCACCTCCTCGGAAACCACATTCAGTTTCTGTTTCTGTTCTATGGTATAGAAGTTTGCACCCGTGAAGTCCTGGTCAATGAACATGCGGTCGTTGAGGTTCTGGTAACCGGTTGCTGAATGCAGATGCATGTCATTGAACCTGTAATCCACATTCAGTCCCGCATTGAACAATCCCCGACGGTAGCGATTCTCATGGTTATTGGTTATCTTCCCAATGTAACTAGGGTCAACTCCTAACTCTTCACTCCCAACTCCCAACTCCTTATTATCCTCCGACAGATAATAAGGATATCCGCCTTCGTCACTGTAGTCATAGCTTGCGGTGAGGTCGAATTTCAGTTTGCTGTTCGGCTCATAGATTCCTCTGAAACGACCGCCGCCGGCCTGAATGTCATCGACCTTGCTGCCAGTGAGCGAATGACGGAAGAAACCGTCACTGCCCTCATAGTATCCACCCAGAGTGAAGGCAAATTTATTATTGATATTCCTATAATGATTGAATGAGACATCACGATGATTGTCCTGAGTGGCATAGCCCACCTTCACGTCGGTCTT
>DCGE01000086.1 GCA_002314525.1 Prevotellaceae bacterium UBA1786
TTATACATTTTTCTCACTTCCTCTGCCACTTGCTGCCGCAATTCATCAGATGCAAGCACTTCAATCGTGCCGGCCTTTGATGCCAGATACTGCACGAAGTCATACGCAGGTGCCATGAAATACTCATACACCACATATTCATCAGTGCTCTCAGCATCTATTCTCCTCTGGGTTCGGTGAAGAGGAAGCGTGTCCAGATAGAGCGCCTGAGCAGGAGACACTTTCAGTTTCACAAAGCAAGGCTTGTCATCAGAGTGGAAGATTCCGTAACAGTTTGCAAAATATCCTTCCGGAGAGAAACGCTTCGGGTATGTGAATCTCTCAGCAGTCGGTGACAGACTAATAATTCTGTCAAGGGCGTAAGTTCTCAGCTGCCCTTTATGAGTGCTTGCCTGCCCGATGACATACCACCTCTGTTCATATACTTTCAGGAAGTATGGTTTGAGAGTCAACTCCTGGTCTATCGCTCTCCAGAAGTTATGATAGTTCATCTTCAGAACGATTCCATCACGCATCGCGTTGATTATGACCGACAGGTGCTCACGGCCACCCGGAATGCGTTCGAACTGAATCCTGTCGCGCAGATCCCTTGACTCATTCAGCATATTGTCCACGGCAATCGTTGAAAGCATCCAGTCCGTCACTCCCCCATCAGACACCTCATCCTCGTTTTCCACATAATATTTATTGGAAGATTTGTGGCATTTGATGGTAATATTAAATGCGCGTTCTATTTCCTCCTTGTGACGGTGAAAAGTTCTGTCAGAAAGAGGTTTCCTGTCATCATTAAGAGGGGAACGGTCCCATGCATTCTGAATATCTTCCAGAGTGATGCCTCCTGACCTCTGAATGAGGTCTGCAAGCCATTTGTAGCGTTCAAAAACTTTGGCCATAGTTGTTATTCAAGTGGTGATTGATACAAATATAGTAAAAAGCTTTGCCAAAAATCGGCAGAGCGAAAAATTTTGGAAAGGATTGAATGTTTTATCGGTAAATACTCACAAATCCTCCAGAAAATCGGTTGAAAATCATTTTCCGGAAGAATATCAACCTCTGCCAGAAATTGGCAGGTTATTGTTTTTTCTTTGCAGACGAAATTAGACATAGAAGCCATGAAAGAAGCACAGGAATTTTTGAAGATGATGCTCGACGGAGGATACTCCTCAGAAGAGATTGCCGACAAACTTTCATCGTTCGGCATTGAGTTCATTCAGGACGGCGACAAGTTCACCATCATTGAAGGTGAATCGGAGCAGTCCGAATCGCAGTCATCGGATTGCACCGACGAGCAGGAGGAAAAGACAACCATTCTCTCATGCCTTAGTGACATTGTTGATAACCTGAGCTGCCGCGTCGGCATGCACGAGAACCGTTTCAACTCTCAGGTGTACACGACATGCAAGAAGCAGATCAAGTACGTGTGCGACATGGTCGGGATTACACCTAGCCAGGCTGTTCTGCTCGCAAGTATCATCGAGAACAAGGGCAGACATAATTTCGACAAGCACGACCTTGCCAATCATCTTTGCATGAGCTACATCAAGCTCCTCTCATTCGAGGACGACTTCAAGGTTCTCGCAGAGAAGAGACTCATCAACCTCACAAAGGACGAAGGGGTAAGTGTGGCAAAGAAGACCATCGCGGCTCTTTCTACCAATGAGAAATACACCATTCCGTCCGTTTCCGGACTTAACACGGCGCAGCTGCTCAAGGAGATGAACGAGATCATCTCTTCGAGGGAATGTGACGAGATTGACTATGAGACAATGCTCAGCGATCTTGACACCCTCTTCGAGAACAATCCGGAAACCGATCTGGTACGTCAGGCAGCAGACTGCGGTTTCAACAGAAACGACATGGACGATGATGACAGAACCATCTTCTATATTCTTGTGAAGAGATACATCTACAATGACGACGACCAGATAAGTTGGTGCGACTTTGACGACATATATGAAGACGCGTCGGAACTTGGCTGTCTGCGTTCGATGTTCAATATGGAGCATCTCAACCTTCAGGGCAAGAAGATCATCGAACCGTGCAACGAGGACGGCATGGCAAGCCCGGACTCGTTCCACATCACTGACGCTGTGAAGGCGAAGCTGTTTGCCGAAGTGGGCGGTGTTCGCAACCGCAGCCGCTGCTCTTCGCTGAAGGTGACTTCGTCAGCGGACATTACTACGAAAGAGCTCTTCTACAACGTATCAGAAGGAGAGCAGATAAGACGTCTTTCCAATCTTCTCGATCAGAGCAACTACAAGGCGACCTGCGAGAGGCTCAAGTCATCCGGTATGCGTACAGGATTTACCTGCATCTTCTACGGAGGTCCTGGTACCGGCAAGACCGAGACAGTTTACCAGATAGCAAAAGCTACCGGTCGCGGTATCGTAGCCGTGAACGTGAGCGAGATCAAGTCCTGCTGGGTCGGAGAGAGCGAGAAGCTCATCAAGGGAGTGTTCGACAAGTACAATGCTCTCGTGAAGGAATCCGAGGTGGCACCTATCCTTCTTTTCAACGAGGCAGACGCAATCTTCGGTATCCGTCAGGAGGGTGCTGAGAGAGCAGTGGACAAGATGGAGAATGCTATTCAGAACATTATCCTTCAGGAGATGGAGAAGCTCGACGGTATCCTTATCGCTACGACCAACCTCACTCAGAACCTTGACAAGGCATTCGAAAGACGCTTCCTCTATAAGATCAAGTTCAACAAACCTGGGCTTGAGCCGAAGACCAAGATCTGGCAGTCGATGATTCCGGATCTCACCGCCGAGCAGGCGCGTGAACTTGCCGAAGGGTTCGACTTCTCAGGCGGCCAGATCGAGAACATCTCCAGAAAGAAGATGATAAAGTCAATCTTGGACGGCACAGAGCCAGACTTCGC
>DCGE01000216.1:0-1953 GCA_002314525.1 Prevotellaceae bacterium UBA1786
CGTGTTTTTCAATCGCAATACAAAGGTACGAAGATTCTAAAACACATGCAATAGTTGTAACAAACTACGAAACGTTTTGTAACAAAGTATGAAAACTGCTTGAATTAATTAAGCTTATGGCCATATTGCGTTTCACATATTTTAACAATGCAACATTGCAACTGTTACAAATATGAGTGACTATACCCCCCTGCGCGAATTCTCTTATATCCTTTGGGTTTAATATAATATATATATTATATTAAAAATTTTTTTAGCGTGGGGGGGGTCTGTGTTTTTGGTAACAGTTATATGTTACCTTTTGCTTTTTTCTTGATTTTTTGTGGAGAACATACGGTGCTCACTTTTCACTTCTCATCTTTGCGGGCGTAGGTGGATTGGTAGGCACCGGCATCAGGATTGTCCTTGGGACGGGTGATGCCCTTGAGGTCGAGGGTGTATCTGTCGTCGAGGTAGATGGCGATGCCTCTTGCTTTTGAGAGGCTGTCGAGACTGAAGTCGCTGGTATAGGCATTCTTACTGTTCGGCACGTCCTTGAAATTCTTTTTCTTGGAGGTCGTGGTGTCGGTATCGAAGATGCACTTCTGAAGTCTCAGACTGTCCATGCCGGTTGTATCGACCTGCAGCAGACAGTTGCGGAACATATACTCAAAACGGACGCTGTCGCCCTTGATCATGCTGCCCGATACTTCGTCGTCGTCATAACCCGACACGATGCAGTTGGTGAGGTTCATGGCATCGAGAGGATAGGCGGTGCTGTCCTGGTAGTTGGCAAAGTATATGGCCTTGTCGCTATAGTCCCAAGGGTAGAACTGGGCAATGGTGGAGTGGACGACATCGACCTCTCCGCCGATGATACGGAGGCAGTTCTGTTTGGCATTCGAGATCTGGCAGTTCTCAATTCTGGTTTGGCAGTAGATCAGTTCCAGACAGCTGCCTGCCACATTGTTCACGATGCTGTTGGTCAGGGTAAGTGAGTTCTCCCTGGTAGTGGCATCGACCTTAATGCCGTAGTTTCCTCCATGGATGTCGCAGAAATTGAACACGTTGTCCTCGCTCTCAGGATAGATATGTATTCCTTCCCATGTGGCGCTGGTATTGTCGTAGGGCAGGGTAGGGAACAGGTTGTCGGTCCTGTCGCCCCGGAAGACGATGGGTTGTCCCAAGGTGCCGAGTGCCTTGACGGTGCCATGAACCCTCATCTCTGCCTTCTTGTGGAACCTCAGACTTGTTCCCGGTGCAAAGACTGCCTTGACGCCTGAGTCGATACGGAGACTGTCGTAGATGATGTATGGTTTTGGTGAGGAGAACAGGGTGTCTTTCCGAATGGTCACTCCTCGCATGATGTTGACATTCTGTGCGTCGGCGGTCAGCAGGATCTGCTGTGTCTTTCCGTTTGGCAGGGTGAACAGTATGGCATCGGTCGTCTTGAACAGAGTGTCGGCAGTCGACTCCTGCGGTATGGCTTCGATGAATATGAATATGCTGTCGTTATGAAAAATCTCGATATCGGTGAAGGATGTGCCGTATTGTCCATCGACATTGATGCGGAATCCGTTCTTTCCTCCGCTGGCAAGTCGGATGCTGGTGAGTCTGACAGCCTTGTCGTTGTGGTTGAAGACGGTGAGTTCTTCGGTTCTCGATCCGATGCCGGTATAGACGGTATGGAAGTCGATGGTATCGTCGGAGAATTCGAGTTGGTTGGTCGGGTTCTGTGTAAACGATTCGTCTTCCATACACGCAGTGGCGCATGTGAGAATCAGTAAGATGAGCGGAAGTAGGTATGTTCTGTGAATTGATGTCATACAATAATAACGGAAAAAAACGGCTTTTATTACATAAAGATGTAAAAAAGTGAGGATTTGGCACGTTAAGCCACTACGTGCTATCCTCCGTCGTCCTCGATTTCCGAATCGGCTAGAGATGCCGCTTCGGGAAGACTCTCCAAATTGC
>DCGE01000216.1:2020-3070 GCA_002314525.1 Prevotellaceae bacterium UBA1786
TGCTCTCGCTGCTCCTTCGGTTGGCTATTGGCATTGGCTTGAAAAAAGCTAACAGCAAACAGCGAAAGGCGAGAGTGAAGAGTGTAAAGGCTATTTGCCGTAGTTGTCGATTATGTAAGTTTTTACTATGTTGATATAGTGCATGTGCGCTTTTCGTGCAATAATATGCATGTATATTGGACGCTGGCCTTGATTAATCATTATTGTTACATCGATTACGTCTTTGATGTCCTGACTTAACAGATAGCGTTGGAACATGAGGGAAAACAGATGAGAACGATATTCTTGCGGCCATACGTCTCCCTTTCTACTACTTTTCGGAACGTCATCTAAATCATCACAGTAGTAGTAAAGGACTGCTTTGTTGTTTGTGCTAAAATAGCGTGCTATTCCTTCGGATATCAATGATAGTGTCTGAAGGGAGGTGGGATTGTTTCCGGAAACCCTGTCCAGATCAATCTCTACTATTTCAACGTCGTTACAGAACTGAGCACATACATCCTCTGTGGCAAAGAATGCATCTTTGCCGCTTGAAAGCGTCACTTGATAGACATCGTTGCTTTCGGATGTGACTTGAAACGTTACCCTCATGCGTGAAGCGTGAACAGAGGCTGGGTTTTTCTGGTCTCTTCACGAACAAGACGCTTGTGGTCGCGTGCTTTTTCAACTAAGTCCATCAGTTTCTGCGATGGGTTGTTGATAATGATTGTCTCAGTTGTGTATGACGTCATCTTTTGGGTATTTATATGTTGGACGCAAAGGTAATCAAAAATACTTGAAAATCAAAAAAAATCACAGATAATTCCGCGATTTGTGGGTTTTTTCCGTGAAAAAATGGCTCACTAATAAAAACCTGTGTTTTCAGTGGAAGATAAAAATTTGCTGGTGTTTTCGTTAATTCGTCAAGAAGAGAGCAGTACGAATGGGTCATGACTTAATCAGTCTTTCTATTTCGTTAAGAAATGAAACTGATATTTCAAGATTGCTGGTTACGTCGCTTTCTGATGCGTTGAACATGATATTGTAGTCAGCTTTTTCTCGAAGAGTTTC
>DCGE01000216.1:3101-3358 GCA_002314525.1 Prevotellaceae bacterium UBA1786
GGGAATACTTCGTGTCGAGTTTGCCTGTAAGAACATAATACTGACCGATTTTTGCCTTCAAGCCCTTATGACTGCCAACTGCTATTCCATCATTGACAAATAGGGCTACACAAGCATGGAATAATGAATAGTAGAGTCTGTTTGCTGCCATATTCCAACTACCTGCTTCTGCTGCCAGTTTCGCATCTGCAAGTGTTGTCTGTGCTTTGTCAAGATAAAGACGGACCAGTGTGTCTCTCTCCTCTTTATTAAGACTC
>DCGE01000216.1:3369-6361 GCA_002314525.1 Prevotellaceae bacterium UBA1786
ATAGATGATTTTTTTATCGTGTTCTATATTCTGGTAATATGGTGTGATTCTCATCTTGCCCCAATCTTTTTGGGTATATAGCTGGGGACTGAGGTCTGCACCGAACTGCCACCCGTATTCTATCATGGGATAACCGAAATGTATGAAGTCTTCGTTTTCAATCTTCTCCTTATCAATCAAGACAAGAATATCCCAATCGGAGTCGGAGCGTCCTTCACCCCGAGCTCTTGATCCATAAAGCCAGACTTTGGTACCCTTTGGCATTATCGTTTTGGCTACGTCTGCAATATCAGCAATTGTGATTGTTCTTGTCATATCATTCAATTTTTTCCAAATTGCATACAAAATTATACTATTTTTCCCAATTCGCCAAACAATCATTGATTTTTTTTTATAGTTTCACACAAAAACAATATATCAATGATTGACGGTGCCTTCGGCTATTGGCATTGGCTCAAAAAAAGCTAACAGCGAATGGCAAACAGCGAAAGTTCATTCATGCAGCTGGCAGCGGGATTTTTCGATGTAGGCGCGGTGTTTGCGGTAGATTACCTCGTGGAAATCTCCGATGGTGCAGCAGTAGTCGAGTGTGGTGCCTGAGTCAAGAAGCAGTGGGGTGGTGTCGTGATCCATAAGAACACCACTATTCTTGTTGGGATATAGATACAGACACGTTCCTGATGTAGTCACCTGGACAGTCACGTCATTCTTCTTCTTTGACTTTTGAACCGACTGCTCTGAAGCGGGTTGTTGATGGTTCTCCTTGTCCTCATCCAAAAGCCTGCTGGTTATCACCATTCCGATGATGAGCAGGAAGGCAACGATCAGACAGATAGCCTCGTGCAGTCTTCTGCGTCTTTTCAGTTGTCCGTTTCGCAGTCGGGAGAATGCCGAATACTGGAATCCGTTCTTGTATTTATAGATAAAGGTATATTCGTTTTCTACCGTTGAGCGGACAATAAGGTCGTTGTCGTCGTTGATTATGAACGACTTCGATACGTGCAAGGCTTCAGTGTGCCGGCTTGCCGGAAGCGGAAGCAGGTTCAGTGCCTGACTGCTGAATGAGTTGGTGATGGATTTCAGTATGCTGTCTGTCTCCTTCTGCTTCTCGGTCATGCTGCCGATGAGCGGAACGATATACCCGTTCTTACTTCGATGGAGAATACGGTCGTCATAGACAATCTGATTGAAGATGTCCTCGAAGAGCGGATAGAGTTCCTTGACGTTCGAAACCATTTCTCCGTTGAGCATCATACAAAGACCGAAGAAGGTATCGGAATCACCACTCGGCGTCAGTCGGGAGATGAACGTATAATAGATGAGGTTGTCGCATCGGTGAATGACCAGTTGCTGTTCGGATGCTGCCTGACTGAACATCTCTGTGAAAATGTCGGATGTATAGTCGTCAGGGTACTGACAGACCCCGTCTTTCAGGTTTCCGAATATGTATGGAGTGCCGTTCATCGGAACAAGGAACTAAAATATGTTTTGATTCTTTGGCTGATAGGTACTTGCTTGCCTGTTCTTTGGCTTCCTCCTTGTTGCACCGAAACAGTGCTTTCCAGGTCGTGAATCTTGGTGCTGAGTTCTTCGATTACTTTACTATTTTCGTCAAGTATCCGTCGGAGACCGTCAATTTCCTTTGCCTTCGCCTGTTTGATTTCCGATATTTTTTCCTCATTCTGGCGTATCAGTTTCCTCTCCCTCTCGGTAGGATAGTCGATGGAGAGGCTCAATCTGGAGTGTTGCGTGAGGAGTCTGCGGAATGATTCCTTACTGTAGTCAACCATGCTGATTTCGGCCGATTGTCGTCGTTCGGTGGTGACGGCTGACTCAAAAGGTACCACTTCGTGTGCAGAGAGCGAAAATTTCAGTATTCCCACCAAAGCCTCCTTGAGCTTGTCGATCGAGTCCTGTTTCTGGCAGAACCGTTCGATGATATACTTCATCGATTCATCGTCCCCGTCAATCATCTGATGGAGTATGAACTTATGGAATAGCAGGTTGAGTATGCTGAATATACCTATTATATCCGCGTAATAGGCATCAAGTCGGAGAGTCATTCCGAAATACGATCCACTCCTTTGGCTGACATCTGATATGTTGTGGTATTTCAGATAGTTATAATATATGAAAGTACGGCCTTCAATCTTTTTTGGCTCGACTGTGAGGCGAGTTTTCTCGTCTTTGTTCCCACTGTAGAACGTGGCAAAATATGCCCTTTCGCTTTCGGGCCCTACATAATCGAATCCCTTGGGAACACCGTGTATGTAGAATTCAATATCCATTATCCACGAATATATTTCAGGATTGTCTTCCAGAGTCTTGCCGGATATTCATCAGGACCTTGCTGGTATGTCAGGTTGTTGTCGGCTGTTTTGGTGTAGTTGCCCGTCTGGAACGGAACGAAATCGAACCTGTAAGGACTGAGCCAGCTTGTTATCGGATTCTGGTTCCTGAACGGCATGAAAACACCCGGATACAGATACTGAACCTCCTTCATGGCCGCCTGTTCGTTGACACGGCCAAGACCCCTTACGAAGTTTGTCTTGTCGATTTTGTTGAAGAGGAATATCACATGGTCGGTCGGACGCAGCTTCTGCGACAAGGTGGTGATCCTCCTTGCATAGTTCATTCGGTCGCGTTCGTCTTCCCAATCCGGCTCTATCATCAGTGTCCAGATCTTCCTGATGTTGCAGTTCGTGATGGTGTTGAAGTAGTTCGGAAACGGAGCGTTAGGAGTCTTAGGGTCGAAATAGAACTCGCCCGGAGCTTCAAGTATCTGACAGATCCTTCGGCCGTCCTTCAGCACTTCCAGAAGCATGAAACTGATGAGGTAGGTTGAGTCGGCTGCTTCGGTGTTTGTGACGAGATTGTCGAATTCGTTGCAGATACGCTGATAGTGCTCATCATAATTAGGACGGAAACTCCTTACCGGCGCAACGACATAGCCGTGCTTGTTCAGGTATCTTGTAAGACGTATGACAGTCAT
>DCGE01000216.1:6387-17647 GCA_002314525.1 Prevotellaceae bacterium UBA1786
ACTCGGACCGAACAAAATAATCAGCGGAGCCTGAGTGTCGGCAATGGTGACGTTGATTTTGTTTGGGTCGGTCTCTTCTTCGTGAGTCAGACCGTACGTCTTATCTTTTGCGAGAGTTTCACTGGTAGAAGGCGCAACGATTTCCTTGCTCTCCTGGTCCAATCCTCCAATTTCTATCTCCATATTTGTTTGTAAATTATCATTTTCTCTGCAAAATTAGTAAAAAATACGGAAATATATGGTCTTTATTGAAAAAAAGAACGAAAATATTTTGTTGAACAAAAATAATCAATTATCTTTGTACGATATTTTATAGAAATACCAAAAAAGTAAAAGTTTTTTAGTTTAACCATTTTTATTAACTTAACAACAATTTAAAACATGAGAAGAATTACATCTTTCTTTGCGTTGCTTGCAATGTTGTTGGTTAGTACTTCAGCATTCGCTCAGGATGAACCTCAGGTTCTCGAAGAGCTTGACATGAAGACTTTCTCAATTTCTGAACAAGTAACCGAAATCGTACCTAACACATGGTACCTGCTTTATCAGCAGCGTGACAATGGTGGTTATCTGTTTGATCCAGGAGTAGGTGCACGCCTCCTCAAGAGTAAGACAGAAGCTGTTGCTGACGAAGGCAACCCTACAAGGACAATGGCAAAGTACCTCGTTCGCTTCATCGAAGCTGAATCAACTGAGGAAAATCCAGAGTACCCTGCTTACTACCTCCAGTTCGGTACAGGTAACTGGGTATCTTATCAGAACGACAGCAACGAACAGCCAGGTTCAACTGACGACGAAGACAACCGTCAGGCATGGAACGTTGGTCAGGTAAGCGAAGATGAGCCAGGTCACTTCTGGTTCAACGTTGACTACCTCGGCCGTCGTATCGACAACGACAGCCACAGTGGCGCTACAGCAACCATCGCTTATTGGGAGTCAGGTCCTGGTACGGCTACTGGCAGCAACTACGACTGGGCTATCTATTCAATCGAGTTTACTGAAACAAGTGAACTTGAGATGAAGTACACTGAGACATTGTCACGCTACGAAGAACTCCTTGAGCAGTACGACGCATTCGAAATCGGTACAGGTCACGGCCAGTATCCTGAAGAGAAAGTGCTTGCATTCCAGGCAGCTCTCGACCTCGTAGGTGCTACTCTCGACGACGCATCCTATGAACCTACAGTAGAAAGCCTTCAGGGCATGCTCGACCTGATGAACACTACTTATCAGGATCTTGTTGATTCACAGATCATCCTCACATTTGACCCTGCAAACGGTTACTACTTCGTGAAGAGTGGTGCAGGTGACAAGTTCTGGTATGAGACTACAACTACAGAAGACACTGAAGATCCTGAGACTGGCGAAATCATCCCAGGTGAGACAATCACTACTTACCACCAGAAGGCTATGTTCAGCGATGCAACTGGTGCTGGTTGGAAGGAATTCGTAGAGGACGAGGCTGATGCTACATTCCTCTTCCGCATCGACAAGGACGAGACTACTGGCAACTACAAGTTCGAAAGTGTTGCTACAGGCGGTCGCATCCCTAAGATTGCACAGAGTTCAGGTTTCAGCGCACTCGATCCTACACTCGATCCAGTTGAGAGCGAAATAAAGTTCTACTACAACAGCAAGGATTCTTTGGGCAACGTAATCTTCGCTATCCGTCGTGCTGACCAGACAGGTGACTACCAGTTCCTCCACCAGAATAATCACGGTGGTGGTTCAGGTAAGAGTGGTAACTTCTGCGGTTGGGCACAGACTCCAGGTGCATCAAGTTGGATGCTCATTTCTGTAACAGATGCTAAGGCTCAGGAACTCCTCGAGGCATACGGTCCTATCAAGGAACATGCAATCCTCGTTCAGAAGTATGACAGCATCAAGGCTGTTGCAAAGGCTGAACTTCCAATTGCTGAAGACTTCGCAGTTGACATGAATACTCCATTGGTATCAGATGCATCTCAGTTCTCTTCTGAGTTCACTGAACCAAATGAAGGTTCAATTGAGGCTCTCCTCGACGGTGATTACTCTTCATTCTGGCACTCTAATTGGAGTGACGGTACAGCTCCTCAGGGCACTCACTATTTGCAGGTAACTCTGCCAGATGCACAGTCATTCGGTATTGCTATGGCATACGGTCGCCGTACAGGTGCTGCTGATGACCACACAACTAAGTTCTCTGTATATGGAAGCGAGACAGGCGAAGGTAGCAAGGAAGAATGGACTTACCTCGGTGAATTGCTCTATCCAGACCTCGTACTCAACCAGATGCTCGTTGCTTCTTGCCAGTTCGAAGGTGCATGGCAGAACATCCGTGTATATTCAGAAGAAACTAAGAACATCAACACAGGTGCTCTCAAGAACCGTGGCTACTGGCACGCAAGTGAAATCCAGTTCTACCCAGTTTCCAACAACCCTAACTCACAGGCTGCTAAACTTGGTAAGCTCTATACAGATCTCAAGTCAGTTCTCGCAGCACAGGAAGGCCTCGAGTCTGAGGATATCACTCCTGAAATCTACAACGAACTCAAGACTGCCCTCGATGCATTCAATGCTAAATTCGTCAACCCAGCAGACCTTCGCGCTGCTATCGCTGAAGCTTCTTCAAAGGCTACATACGTAGTTGAAGGAACTGATCCTGGTTATTGGTCAGACCTTTCTGGCAAGACTGCTCTTGAAGGCATGATTGATACAGCTACTGCTTATGACAAGTCTGGTGACTATACAAAGGAACAGAGCGATGCATATACTAACCAGTTGCTTGATGCCACTGCATACCTCATGTTGTCTGCAAACTCTGTACGTGAAGACAAGTGGTACTTCATCCAGTTCCCATCTGAGGAAATGTATGACACTTATGAGTGGGACAAGGCTGGTGCTGAAGAGAAGTACAACGATGACGAGCAGAAGACAATGGACGCTCTCTACGAGACAGTAGTAGTTCTTGCAAAGCACAGAGCTGGTAATGGTTCTGACGAATCTGCATCTGCTTCATTCGTTGCCATCATCGGTGCTGACGAGGCATATCAGGGACAGCTCATCGCTTGTGACCTTCTTGAAGACCTCGCTGACGAAGACCTCGCTAAGTTCCGTTTTGTGAACGTAGGCGACACTGCTTATGCTCTCCAGAACAAGGCTACAGGCCTCTACATTTCAATGGTTAACACTGTAAGTGCAAACACTGTTGCTGACCTCCAGCCAACTCTCTTCAAACCTGAAGCAATCGGTGCTGGTGTCAACCTCCTCAAGAACGAGGATATCAGCGGTGCTCAGTATTCTTACATGCACTTCCAGCACTCTGGTTCAAAGGTGGTTTCTTGGAATGCAAGCACACTCGGTTGCAACTCTGCTCTCCTCATCAAGGAAGCTGAGGATATCACTGACCTCCCAGGCAACTCATTCATGAAGCAGACAGAAGCAGGTAAGATCTATCCTATGTGCTATGCTACTTCATTCAAGGTTACTGATGGTGATGCTTCTCTCTATACTGTAAGAGGTATCAACGAAGATCTCGGCACTTACTCAGTAGTTCTCACTCCTGCAACAGAGGCTAAGGCTGGTCAGCCAGTTGTTCTCGTTGCTGATGGTGAATACATGGATCCAGGTAAGGAAGAGCCAATGTACGACGAAATCACTATGGAACGTGGTACTTCATTCGTACACGACCCAATCGCAACTCCTGTCATCAAGGGTAGCTTCGAGCCTCAGACAGCTCCTAAGGGTTCTATCGTAGCTAAGGGTGGTACATTCGAATGTCCTAACGGTACAACATCAATCGCTGCTCGTTCTGCTTACTTCGTATTCGAAGGTGGTTCAGTTGACGCTGAAGAAGGTGACCTCGTAGTAGAAGTTGGTGGTAAGGGTAAGATTGTTGACTCTATCGACGAAGTTATGAACAAGGTTGCTGCTAACGGTGCAATCTACGGTGTTGACGGTCGTCTTGTTGGCAATGGCAACATCAACAATGTTCGTGCACTCGGTAAGGGTACATACATCGTAAACGGTGTTAAGGTTCTCGTGAAGTAATTCACCAACCATTAACAAACATATTTTTCATAAGCATCCTCCATCATTGGGGGATGCTTTTTTTTGATGTCATTAAACCTTTTCGTGTATTGCTTGTCAAATCAATATATATTATATTGAATTCATTATTTATCATTTAAATCATTTCAAAGATGAAAAAAGCTTTAATTATTGCCGCTTTGATGTGCGGTTTTGTAAGTGTTAATGCGCAGGAGCCTACTATCGGCACATTCGGTATGCCAAAGGCTGCTGAATGCAAGTATGATCCTTATGTAGCAGCTCCTCAGGGTTATGACCAGGAACGTCAGGGTATTGCAAAGGGCAAGGTGGAACTCGTAGAATACCAGTCGGCATCTGTAGGTACAGTTCGTAAGGCAAATGTCTATCTGCCTCCTAAGTACGATCCAAAGAAGAAGTACAGCGTTCTCTATCTGCTTCACGGAATCGGCGGCGACGAGTGGGAATGGGTGAAAGACGGTGGTGTGCCTAACATCATCATGGATAACCTCTATGCTGACGGCAAGGTTGAACCTATGATTGTAGTAATGCCTAACGGTCGCGCTCAGAAGGACGACTCCCGCAACGGCGGTATGGGTTCGTTCATGGCATTCAACGACTTCGACAAGGATCTTATCGGTAGCCTCATTCCTTTCATCGAGAAGAAGTACAGTGTATATACCGACAAGCAGCACCGTGCTATCGCAGGTTTGTCAATGGGTGGTGGTCAGTCACTCAACTTCGGTCTCGGCAACATGGATGTGTTTGCTTATGTAGGTGGTTTCTCTTCTGCTCCTAACACCAAGCAGCCAGCTCAGCTCATTCCTGACGTTGAAAAGACAAAGAAGGAAAACACACTTCTTTGGATGGTATGCGGTGGTGCTGACGGCCTCATGTACAACAGTGCAAACCTCAAGGCTTTCTGCGAGAAGAACGATGTTCCTTGTACTCTCATCAACTATCCTGACGAAGGCCATAACTTCACAGTATGGAAGTACGGTCTCTACAACTTCTCACAGTTGATCTTCAAGAAGTAAGATACATTATATAATATTAAGGAGCCTCGTTCGGGCTCCTTTTTTTGTGTCGATAGGGGTCGCTGGTGAAAACCAATATGTGATGGATAGTCGTGATATTTTGGTTTTGTTGATTTATTTCCACTGTTTGCTGATTACATTTCCCTGAATGGAATTAAATGGATATCTTTGCAATGTATAAGAAACTTTTTCATAGGATAATGATTAATTACAAACAGTTTTTTTTCATCTGAAAGTGAGAGACACTTTTAATCATCGGAAGATGATGTAGTTTATTTCTCGTAAATATCTTTAAGTGATTTGGTCCAGGCTACTTCGTGAGAAGTGGCCTGTATTGATTTATACGAATAAAGAGAGAGCAGATTTGCCCTCTCTTCATTGTATGGTTATTTATAAATGGGAGAACCATTGTGGCGTTCTCCCATTTTCAATAAAGACTTATTTCAGCATGATCTTCTTGCCGTCTACGATGTAGATCTGACCAGCCTTAACACTGGATACCTTGCGGCCCTGGAGGTCGTAGATAACGCCAGCAGCTTCAACATTTGCATTGAGTGCATTGATAGCTGTTGCTCCTTCACCATCAGCAGGAACTACATTGACTGTTACGAGGAACAAGAATGCCTTGTCGTTAGCAGTGTAAACTGTGTAGATGTTAATGTTAGGAGTTGTAACGTCGAGTGCTTCTTTTGGAGTTACATAGAACTTTCCACCGTTCAGCTGGATCTGTAATGCTGCATCCTTGCTTTCGCAGATCTTACCTTCTGCATCACGATAGCCGGTTTCTGTAACATACTTAGCCTTACCGACCATGTAGCCGGCAGTTCCGTCAATTGCTACACGCTTAGCTTCGTCAAGACTTGCAACACCGAGAGCTGCCTTGATAGCCTCTTCTGGCATTTCAACTGATGCACGGCCCTTATTTCCCTTAACGCCAGCAGTGATGCTGAGCTGAGCCTTGTTGTTGCCGGCAAACTTCCTGTTGGCATTTACGTTTGCAAGTGCCTGCTGGAATGCTTCGTCAACAGCTTCCTTAGCTTCTTGTACGAGAGCAGCATATTCCTCAGAGAGCTGTGGTGCTGCCAACAATGCTTCGAGTGCTTCTACCTTAGCTGCAAGACGAACTCTGAATGATGTTGGTACGTCAACGTCAGCTGGAACAACGCGGTTTTGGTCGTACATGTGGAAGTCACCGAAGTGGAAGTATGCACGGCTTGCTTCGTTCCATAATACGGTATTTGTAACCCTGAAGCAGAGAGCTTCATAGCCTGTCTCGCCAAGATCGAGTGCTACGTTTACAGTCAGATTGTCATCTTTTGGAGTATCAAGAATTGCGAGAGGTGTTTCACCTGAAGTGATTGTGAATTCTGCAGCTTCCTTGTTTCTGTCTTCTGGCTTAACTACAGTACCACCGTAAACCTCCATCTGGAGAACGTGGTCGTTAGCTGCACCTGAACGGCGCATGAAACTGATGTCATACTTTGTCACGTTTTCATCAAGACCGTCAACATAGAATTCGTGGTATGCTCCAGCAGGGAATGTACCTGACCAGTCAGAGTGGAAGAATGTAGTTGGGTCACCATCGAGGAGGTTATCGATATTACCTTCTGCTGGACATGGTCTATTACTTGAGAACTGTTCAGTGCTTGTAGTCCATTCCAACTTAGTAGGAGTTGCAGATGTGATGAACTCTTCAGCTACAGTGTTGGTCTCCTTTGCGTTCTTAACTACTCCGTCAACAACATCTACGAGAGCCATTATGTCAGTAGTTTCATGGATGTACCATGCAGAGCAAGTGTTTGCACCTGCGTTCCAAATCATGACGTTGCCCTGAACACCAGAACCGCCACCATGATTTCCGGCGTGGAATGCCTTGTGATCGTTAGTAGTACCATTTGCTACGATGTTGAACTGTCCCTGACCGAGACTTGTGAGCATACAGTAGTTTTCTGCTTCCTGAACTGGGATAGGCTGGTTCATGGTGTTGTAGCCTGTAGGATACTTGCCGTCATTGTAGTTCTGGAATGTTACTTTGTTGCCGTCAACGGCTGTCACTGTCCAGTAGAAACTCTTGTCAGTGTCGTCCTTCTGCTTCCAGCGGAGAGCTGTACCGTCGCTGTAGATAGCTTTCTTGTGACCCTGTTGAGCTTCGAATGTAGGGAATGCATTGATGAACATGTATACCTTACCTACCTCTGGCATGAGTGGCTGGATAGCTGCGATGGCAGCAGTAAGAGCTGTGCTTGCAGCTGCATAGTCCTCAGCCTCGAGTTCGTAGTTCTGGTATGCAGCCTCTGCAGCTGTAACAGCAGCTGGGAATGCTTCAACAGCAGCCTTGTTGTAGAAACCAGGGTCTGTACCGAAGTTTTCGGTAGGGAGACTGATTGCCTTAGCCTGAGCAACGAGCTTGCCGAGTGATACCCATTCAGTTGGCATGTTGGTGATGTAGCTCACGTTGATAGTCTTGCCTGTGACAGCAACTTCGGTCTTGAAGTACTTAACCTCAGCAGTAGTGATGTCTTCTGCCTTAGGAGCACCAGTGAGAACGAATGCTGGAACGACTGTCTCAGGAGTGATAGTCACACCGTTGATAGTGACTGCTGCACCTGCAGGACAGTCAGCACCGAATGCAACCTTGTAGATTTCTACTCCATCAACCTTGTTGAGATAAATCTTTGAACCACCATCGTTGTAGGATGCGTTGTTTGCCCAGAAACCTACGCTCTTCTGAACGTCGTTTACAGTACCAGTAACACCGTCGATCGCAAATGTGTATTCAGTAGAGTTCATTCCGTAAACATAGAATGAAGCACCGTCTTCGGTTGCAGTAGCTTTTTCGTTGTTGCTACCCTTCAGATATACATACTTGCCAGTAGGGGTGAGCACCTTGAATGCAAATGGATTGCCGACGAATGCGAACATGTCCTTTGCTGCTGTTGGCTGAGTCTCTGATGCAGTCTCAGGGAAGTAAGTTCCGTCGAAGCCAGCATAACCGCTTCTCATCTTCCATGTGTACCACTTAGCATCGTCATAGCCCTTTGAGAATGCGAATGGGAAGTCTTCGTTAGTAGTTACTGGTACATCAAGGATGATGTTAGAGTTGACAGTTTCAGGAAGGCCGCTTGTATCGACACTGCACTTGAAAGGAGCTGATGGAGTAGGACAAGCTGCGCCCTTCTCTACATCCTGTGTCTGAGTCTTAACTACCTCACCGTTGAATGTATATTGGAATGTAACCTGTACAGTTTCATATTCTGCAGGGATGAGTTCCCAGTTGCAGTATGCTGAACCGCTGTTGCGGCCGAATACTGTTGCACTGTTTGCACATACATAACCAGCATTACCGATGTTTCCGTCTGAACGTCCGCTGAAGTTGAATGCGTTCTGTTCTTTGTTCCAGAGGATGTTGTATGAACTTACGCTTGTACCGAGAGGTGCGTTAGGTCCTGCAACCCACTTGTTCTTGGTCTTTGCGTTAACGATTTCGTACTTCTTGCCACCTTCACCGTCAGAAGCATCGTGAGAGATGATCTGCCAGATTGATACAGATGTTGCGTTTGACTCGTTGAGTGCCATTGTGCCTGCACCACCATCTGTGATATAAGGCTTTGCAAGATCGTATGCGTCGCAGTTGAGACGGATGTAGTAGTAGCCGTCAGGAACTGGTGTGCCAGTAATTGATCCGCCCTTTTCTCCCTCAACCTTGTAGAGCTTGAGGTTCTTGCAGATGAACCAGCCGCCATAGTTGAATGAAGGCCAGCCGATTTCAAGGTCAAGTTCGCCGTTGTCACCTACATAGCAGTAAACCTCATTCAGGTACTTGCCCTGAGCGATTGCCTCTGAAGCCTCTGCCATTGAGTTAGGGTTGCTGTCGCTTACGCGCTCTGATGCCCAAGTCTTGATGCGGGTTAAACTACCGTTAGCCCTTACGTATGAAGTGCTGTATACGTAGCCAGTAGCTTCACGTGCTACACAAGCATCGTTCCATCCGTTGCGGAAGAATGAATTGAGAGTCACCTTGTAGAGACCCTTCTCAAGACCTGTAACCTTTTGAGTCAGCTTACCTGTTGATTCGTAGCTTTCAGTAACAAGGTCGTTGCATGTAAGGTTATTGCCTCTTCCGAATTCTGTTGTCCAACCATTAAGGCTGTTGATGAGAGCTGCACTCTGAACCTTGTCTGTAACGTCAGTCAGCTTGGCTCCTTCAAGATTTGCAAAGCCAGCAGATACGATGGCTTGTCGTTGTGCACTTTCAGAGCGAGCACTGATCTTCTGTTCGTAATCATCTTTGGTTATCAGTTTCCATACAGAACCCTGCTGTTCGCGGCTCAGTTGAACTTTTTCGCCGTTAACCTTGAGTTTACCATTGGCATCGCTGATGACATAGCCATTGCCAGAAGGTGTGAATGTCCAGTTGAGGGCTTCCTGATCGTAGTAGAGATCAACACCGAGACCTCTGTCTGTCCAGTCAGCACCTGCGATCTTTGTAGCGCCGTCAGTGAAAGCGAGGTTTACAGGGAATCCGTAATTGTCGCCTACTGCGGCAGTTCCCCAGGAAGATGCACGAGAATAGAAAAGACCACTTTCCTCATTGTAGAGGTAGTAAGTACCATCTTCCTGTGCCCAGATGTTTGTTGCCAACATAGTCAGCATCAAACCAATCAATAAGGTTACTTTCTTCATAAAAGCTTTTTAAGATTAATAAAAATGTAAAAAATCACTAAGTTACTTATGTATTAACGCGCAAATTTAATAAAAAATCGTTGAATATCAAATAAAAATGAGGAAAAATTATCTTTTTTCATCAAAAAAATCTCTCGACAAAGTGCGAGAGATTTTATTGGATTGACTGACAATGGCAGTCTTTTGCTTTTTGGGGAGTATTTGGAAGTCAGCGTATGATTTTTTTCTTTCCAGAACTGATGTAGATGCCATGTGTGGTAGGGGAGTTGACAGGTCGTCCTTGCAGGTCGAAGTATTTCTCTCTTGTCCGTTCCTGAGTCCCGTCGAAGGACTCGTCCATCGTCTCCTGAATTGCCGTCTCGGTTTCAACCTTCAGAAGGATATCAGTGATACTTCCGCCGTTGCTGACAATCTGGTTCTTGCTGTCGGTGTTGCCGGCAGGATCTATACAGTCCCAGTCAATCTTGAATCGCATCATGTATTCTCCTTCCTTGTCGGGAGCCTGGAAAGATGGGAGGTTCTTGACTCCGCAGCCTTGTGCAGCCGAAGCGCCTTTGGAGTTCTTGCCTCCATAATAGGTGAAACTGACTACTTCTTCGTCGGTTGACTTCGTTACATCGAACTGTTTGTTTTGGTCGAGGTCGATATAGACATAGGAATGCATCCATGTGCCTTTCCAGTCAACGGAAGGTGTGATAGTCGCACCTGGTGAGCATGTGAAGTAGTCGTCAAGCATCTGATAAGGCTTGTGGTTGGTGTTGGTGGAGGCTGTCTGAGTTTCCTCACCGACTGTAATGCTCACGCTGTTGAGATAGCGGTCCGTACGTGTTGCACTGGCATCTTTGTCAAATGAGATATTGTAGTCGGGAATTGCAACTACTACTGTTGCAGTGGCAGTGAAACCTCCGTCAGCACTTGTTGCGGTGATGGTGCATGTTCCTTCCTTCAGGGTTTTCATGAGACCTGTCTTGGCATCTATCTTTGCGACTTCAGGATCTGAACTTTCCCATGAAACTGACTTGTCCCATGCGTTGAGAGGATATACCTGAGCAACTGGGATGTAGTTGCAATTGATGCCGAGTTCGTATGTCTCCTTGTCAAGACTGATACTCTCCACATGTATTGCCTCTGCATCACCGTCAGTTCCGCTGAATACGAATACTGATGATGCAGGAAGGGTCAGTGTGAGTTCGGTATCGATGTCGATAGGTGTGTTTTCTGCAAGTCCTTCGAGTGCATCCTGGATGACAAATGCCTTGCGCAACTGGATGGTTCCCTTGAAGTATTCAGGTATGTCGAGAGCCTTGCGGAGGGTGGTCTTGAAGGTCTGTGCGTTGTTGGCTCCGTTGCGGAGTGCGAGTGTGGATTTCTTGCCGTTCCAGCTTGCCCAACCATATACGTTGGCTTTGCTGCCGTCCCAAGGACTGCCGCCTACCCAGTGGATATCTGGAAGTACATCAGCGTTCTCCTCCTGCCAAGCTATACATTCAGCGAGGTCTTTCCAGAGCAATCCG
>DCGE01000216.1:17680-19966 GCA_002314525.1 Prevotellaceae bacterium UBA1786
CGGTGCATAGTCGTTATATAGCTCAACCATTCCGCTACCGCAGGCAAAGGCACAGCGGAGTTCGCGGAGCACTGCATTGTAATCCATATTCTTGGAAACTGCACCATGGGTTGAAAGGATGAAACCGTGGGTCCCCAGTGTGTTGATCGGACAGAGAGGGCTGTTCTGTACGTAGTTCTGATATACGAGTCGGTCACGGTAGGTAATCCAGTTCTCTCGGTCGATGGTGTTGTTGCCTATCGTACTATAGTCGGCTTCCTGACGCCATGTGGCATCGGTGAAGTGGTACCAGAACGGAAGTGCCCATGTACCTACGGTTGTGTTGAAGAAGATGTCTTCCTTGAGTTCTTCGCGTACATAACGCTCCAGACGGATGATTCCTTCTGCATTCTCTTCGCCTGTAGTACCGGCATCAGGACCGGTTGCTGAGAACTGAGCAGAGATACCGTCGAACTTGAAGAAACGGAAGTCGTAGTTCTGGTCAACCGTCAGGTTCTTTGCTGCATCCTTGAATACTTTATAGTAGTTCTCGTTTGAGAGTTCCATTTTCTGACCTTTGTTGGTCCAGTACTGACGTCGGTAGTTACCACTCTGACCATATCCGCCTACAGGACCTAACCATGCTCCGATACCCGTCTGCATCTCGCGTGCAATATCGTCAACCTCGCGGAAACCGTTAGGGAAGTTCGGATTGAAGGTCCATGTTCCGTAGCTGTCCCATCCATCGTCCCATACGAAGGCTTTTGGAGCAATTTTGTAACGGTCATAGAAGTCCTTCTGCCAGTGGTCAAGGACATCAACACACTGTTCGATAGTCATATTGCCCTTGTATTCAGGTGCTGTCGCGTTGTTGCGGTCGATGTTGAGTTCATACCATGATATGTAGCAAGGGAATGCCCTCCAAGGCACTGCACGTTCACGTTCGCTGTAAGCAAGGAATGAACGGCGCTGCTGACCGGGTGCAACGAGTCCGATGACAGATGATACCTTCCAGTTGTCGGTTGATTTCAGTGTGGCTGCACGGCTCCATACTCCCTTCACCGGTACGATCTCATCAGTCGTCTCTCCACTTTCCTCCTTGACTGAAAGTGTCATGGTGATATTACCAGTTGATGTGATGGTCTCTGTCTTTGTCTCAACTATGTACCTGACATTGAATTTGCCCGAATAAGGAACCTGGAACGAATAGACGTTGTTCTCCTTCTGTCCGCCTGTAAAGCCGTAGTGGTAGTCGGACGCAACGACATTACCGTCGGCATCTACCAAATCGACACCGCATATGTTCAGACGGTGTGAACCACTTGCATAGAGAATCTCAGTACGGAAAGTGCCTTTATCTTTCAGCCCAATGCTCTTTTGACGGTAGAAGACGTTCGGATAGTAGTATCCAACCTCGTTGACACGCTTTGGTATATCGTTTTCTTCCATCTGTGTCCAGTTGTCGGCAGCCCATGTGTCCTTGAAGGTTTGGATGACAGTACCTTCCGGTTCATCTCCTCCATTGCCGGCTGTGTTTTTGCCCATAGGAGTTTCAAGACCGGCAAAGATCTTGTCGCTCACTACAACCGCACCTCTGGTGTTGCCGATGACCTTCGGCGTACTCTTTGCAGTTGTGGTATTGACATTGTACTTCATCGGAGTGAGGTCGACGAATTGCACGTTCTTGTCTGTACGTACTTCCATCTCATTGCGGAGATAGTGACTTCCGTCGCGAAGTACTGCACGCCATACCACAGTGAGGTTCGATGTGTTGTATTTGTATTTATATGTTACTTCAAGAGCCTTGCCGTTGAAACGCTCACTACCCTTCACAGCCGATGGATTGCCTGCGAGGTCCTTGACTTCAATGGCATCGATGGTCATGTCTGAGGCTCTTACAATCTTGGAGCCGGTTGCACCGAAACTGACTTCGAAGAGTTCGGTTCCGGCTTCTATGTCCATTTCCGGACAGCCGCCGAACTTGATCTTGCCGTCTTGCATGATGTACTTTGCTGTAAGAAGGTCGTTCTTCAGTATCCATTCGTTCTCAACGGAATTGTCCAGTACAGCCACTCCAGGTTGACTGACCTGCGGGAATATCACACTTTGAGCCTTTGCGGCAGTTTGATTGAACATCAGTGAAAGTGTTGCTAATGCAAATACTGATAGATGTCTTTGGATGAATTTGATTCTGTTCATTTTCTATAGTGATAATTAATTTTCTGCAAAGATAGTAATTTATTTCAATATCTCCATGATATGACGAAAATTTTTACAAAAATGAGCAAGTTTACCAGTAATATCAAC
>DCGE01000199.1:0-4038 GCA_002314525.1 Prevotellaceae bacterium UBA1786
AATTTTTTCAATTATGGAGCAATTTTTGACTTTAAATCAAAAAATGTTGAGATATTAATATCCCTACATGAGGGCTTATTTATAAAGCCCTCATGTAGGGAAAAACAATGGTAATGGAGCGTGATTGCTCATGCGACAGGTCTTATGCAGGCGTGATGGAACAAAGACTTACTATGTATGGTTAGTAACATGAACGATGCAGGGTTAGTAACCTTACACGTGTCATGTTACTAACATGAAAGCTGTCAGGTTAGTAACCCTACATAGTAAATATTATTAAAATTACATAGAAAAGCGCTGTAATCGTTGGAGTTTACGATATTTATTTGTAACTTTGCATATAGCTTTCAAGCAATGAGTGATCCGCAACCTTTAACCCATTAACCTTTAACCATTATAATAACATGAACTATTCATTATCACAGAAACCTGTTCAGCCGAGTCATCCGGAGAATGGCAAGGCTTGGTATGCCACTCCGCAGAGCATAGGAGTATTGGACAAAGAAAAGTTTATCAATCGTATCTGTCAGGAGAATCCCAGTCTCAAGGCGCAGTTGAGTGCTGATCTCGTACTTATCATCCATCATCTGCGTGAATGTCTGCGAAGTGGATACAATGTCAACCTCGCCGGACTTGGGGAGTTCTATGTCAAGTTCGATTGTGAGCCACTGGTTGAGGAATCGGCAAAAGGCTACAATCCAAGCAGACAGATTAAGGAAGTGAAGGCTGCCTGGAAGCCATCGAAGGAAATGAAGTCGCTCACCACTTCGCATGGTTCGAAAAACAAGATCACCTTCAAGGAAGTGCCGACCCGCAAAGTGGAACGAGTAGTGCGAGCCGCCACAAAAGCCGCACTTCCATCAATAGATATTCCAAACTAATTCAGCAGCAACAACCAAAACAATCAACAATCATATGAATACACGACTTGATTTCAATTTCCCTGCAACGACGAAGTTGTACTTCGGAACAGGTAAACTTTCAATGCTGCACACATTGGAAATAAACGGAAAAGCATTGGTGGTGATAAGCAACGGAAAGTCAACACGAAAGAACGGTTATCTTGAACGAACACTCAAAGAGCTCTCGCTTGCTGGCGTGGAGGCTGTAGTTTATGACAAAGTGCAGCCTAATCCTACAAAGGAATGCATTGAGGAAGGTGCTGCTGTTGCACGCGAGAACAAGTGCACCTTTATCGTTGCACTCGGAGGCGGCAGTGTGATGGATGCCGCAAAGGTGATTGCTCTCAATGCCACGAACACTGGCGACCTCTGGGATTATGCCATGAGCGGAACCGGCAAGCGCAAGCCTCTCTACCAGAAGCCTCTGCCATGGATTGCCATAACCACTACTGCTGGTACAGGCAGCGAGGTCGATGCAATAGGAGTGATAACGAATCTTGCTACAAAGGAGAAACTGGGTATTGCAAGCGTATGTGCCACACATGCCATCGTCGATCCGGAACTGACGCTTACCGTTCCACCGTTCTTCACAGCCCTACAGGGATTCGATGCCTTGTTCCACGTTCTGGAAGGACATATCTGCAAGTCGTCCAACCTGATGAGCGACATGATTCAGGAGACCGCCATACGCAACATAGCCCAATACCTCCCAGTAGCATGCAAGGACGGCAACAATCTTGAGGCCAGAACCCATGTGGCATTTGCCAACACATTAGGAGGCTATTCGATGGATTGTTCCACATGTACGGTAGAGCACAGCATCGAGCATGCCCTCTCAGCATACCACGAGCAACTGCCTCACGGAGCAGGACTCATCATGCTCTCGAAGGCATACTTCACCACCATCATCAACCAACACGTGGCTGACGAGCGGTTCATCAACATGGCACGATGGATGGGAAACGAAGGGGCATCAAAGCCCGAGGATTTCATTGACGCACTGACAGGCCTGCAGCAAGCCTGCGGTGTTGCCGACCTCAGGATGAGCGACTACGACATCACTCCCAACGAGTTCGACGACATGGCAGACAACGCCATCACCATCATGGCGCGCCTCTCCACACAAGACATCCAGCCCCTCACCCACGACGAGATAGTCAGTATACTGAAGGCCTCATACAGATAGCATCGATAATGGGTTAGGACAAGGATCAAGCCACCAGCACTACCCACCCAAAATAGGCTGCAGTGTTTTGGCTGTCTGGAATAAAAATCATCCCTAAAGTTTTGTTCATTCAAAGTTTTTGCTTAACTTTGCCGTGTCGAAAGTTGGAAAAACGGACATAACACACGTAAATCCACATGGAAAAACGGACAAAATACACAAGATGATTCATAGAAAAGCGGACAGATACATAGATTGCCATTTCAGTAAAACAGGTAAGGCCTTACTCCTAACAGGTGCAAGACAGGTCGGCAAAACATATTCGGTGCGACGTGCAGCCGAACGTTTGGGATGGAGTCTGTTAGAGATGAATTTCCTCCTGCAGCCAGAGACGATTGATATCGTACGGGGAGCAGGCGACATCAAGGAAGTCCTGCTCCGTATGTCAGCATACGCCAACAGTCCAATTGACAGAGAGAATACATTGGTTTTCTTTGATGAGGTTGAGGAGTTCCCAGATATCATGACATGGGTTAAGGCCTTCGTTGATGTCGGATATCACCTGGTACTCAGTGGCAGTCTGTTGGGTGTGGAACTTCACAATGTGCGGTCTGTGCCTGTTGGGTATATGGATGAGATACAGATGTATCCTTGCGACTTCGAGGAGTTCATCAGAGCCATAGGTGTTCAAGACGCTGTAATCGACTCCATACGTAAATCATGGGAGGAGAAAAGGCCGGTAGATGAATATCTTCACAGAAAGATGATGACTCTCATGAATCTCTACATGCTGGTAGGCGGTATGCCTGCTGCCATACAGACTTACCTGGATACTAATGACATGCAAAGAGTCCTAAGTGAGCAAAAGTCTATCCTCAGAACATACAAGCAGGATATTGCAAGATATGATCCAGAAGACAAACTTTACATCAACGACATCTTTGACCTCATACCACCTGAGTTGAATGCCAAGAACAAGCGTTTTATTCTGAAGAGCCTTAACGAACATTTCAAGTTCAGCCGACACGAGAACAGTTTCACATGGCTAAGGGATGCTGATATGGTGCTGCCGACATTCAACTCGGAAGAACCGAAAGTTCCGCTGTTGTTGAACAGATGCAGCAATCTTTTCAAACTTTTCCAGAATGATGTCGGCTTACTTGCATGCCAGTATGCCGATGGGATTCAACTAAAGATTCTGAACGGCGAGACTAATATTAATTTCGGAGCGATCTATGAAAACCTCACAGCTCAGGAACTTCATGCTCATGGCTGGAGCCTTTTCTACTTTCAAAGTAAGAAGCAAGGAGAACTTGACTTCCTCCTTGAGAATGGAATGGAAATCATTCCTATTGAAGTGAAGTCAGGCAAGGAATACGACCGACATGTAGCACTGAATAACGTGATGAAAAACAGCGAATATGGAATCAGCAGGGCGATAGTTCTGTGTAATGATAATCTTAGGTCTGTTGGCAAGGTTGTTTACGCACCTATCTACATGTTAATGTTCATTGAGAAACCCTCCGATACATCACCAAAGATATATAAGCCCGATCTTACAGGCTTAGTGTAAAAGCCCTCTGATACGTCAACGTTCCCTGAACTGGAAGTCGTAGAGCTTGCAGACGGACTTGTCTGGAGTTGAGGATGCAAATACGAAGAACAGAGGTTGCTTGCCCTTGATGGACTTCATACCTTCAAGTGGGATTGCGTATTCAGTCATCTCCTGCTGAGCGTCACTCCTGATGTTGAGACAACCGATTACCTTTCCGCCCCTTGCTTCACTGCAGCCGCCAACCAGTACGGTGATTTTTCCGTCAATGCCTTCCGGCACAAGATGCATGATCAGTTCCAGCCGCTTGGATTTGGCAGTCTTGCTGAAATTCATATACTTGTATCCCACGACAGAACGATCCGTATTGTTGACTACAGGACAAAGAGGGAGTTTCTGGTTGTATGGACCTACATAAG
>DCGE01000199.1:4093-4293 GCA_002314525.1 Prevotellaceae bacterium UBA1786
GAGTTCCAGTCGATGCGTGTGGCTTCAACATACGAGCCTTTCATCATGTATTTTGGATAGTCTCTTGACATTCCGTCAGGATGAGTGTACCAACACGCAATACCAGCTGGAGTCTTACGGAACGGATCAAGACCTTCGGTACAGAAGCCTTCGGATGTATATTCGCCCTCACTGATAGTGACCTTTCCACCCTTGCCTGC
>DCGE01000093.1 GCA_002314525.1 Prevotellaceae bacterium UBA1786
GGTCTACTGCCGGACTTTTAATGCACACGCTAGGCAAGTTGGCCATAGCGTTCATATTTTTGAGTTTTTAACTACTGATTCGAATTATTATGCTTATTGTATATCTCAAGTGCCTCCAGAGAGGATTTGCAAAAAGGTATAAACTGTCTTTAAATATATCTATGCAAATTCCTTCATCATTTCTAAAAATCCATCCCTTGAAATTAGGACCCCATTTATTAAAACAACATTCCTGCCTCTCAAGAAGTTCCCTTGTACTCAGCAATAGACCTACTGATACCTGATGACCATTTCTATGTCCGCTCTATGCCTGAACGAATACCATTGTTTCTGCCTATCATTAGCGGTGTCCCATTAACTCTGTTTCCTTTGAGTTATCACCTTTGTACAGTGCTATACGCTATTATATAACAATGACCCAGCAACATCTGATTCTCTGAAGAAATTTGCTCCCAAAGAGGCTTATTTGTCTTGAAATAATAAAGGACTACCTTGAAAGCTTTGACATCAAATAATATTTGCGACTTTTGACCCTTCTCCTCGCCCAATTCTGACCCGACTCATACTTTAAAATTGCCCTTTGCGATGAAGAATACAATTGTCGAATTATTCTCGTATTATGGCAGAAAAAATTAATGAATATCAAATCCTGAAAGGGTAATGAATCCACAACCAGAGTGGCTATACATAGCTCCTGTATGAGGACTGCAATAATTCCTTTTAATTATTTTTGCAACAAAAGGTATCTGAGCCAAATAATTAATATTTCGTTGTGCAAGATGAATTTGAATCTTATATTCACCATTGGTAAGGTTATTAGGGAACAACACTTCCTCCTTCATCATTAGTTTTCCTTCGCTTGTATGATATGTTACGCCATTTATATTTGTACAACTATATGATGCCACAAGGAGCTCATTCTTGTCCAATACTCGAAGAATAAATTCAACATTAAAATCAATCAAACAATTCGCTTCTATTTCAACAAGGATCTTATTGTTGCATTCATCTAAATATATCGTTTCTGGAGATTTACCATTCAGTAATATTTTTGTTATTCTAAAATTATTGCTCTGATATTCAACATTATCAGATAAACTAAATGAATTCTCCTCAACAATTCTGGATCCCTTTAAATAATGTTCCACACTCTCTTCTGCAGTACCTATGTAATCAACCGTACCATTCTTCAACACAACTCCATTCTTGCACAAACTCCTCACCGCCGCCATATTATGACTAACAAACAACACCGTCCTCCCCTCTCCCTGACTGACGTCCTTCATCTTGCCTATGGCCTTCTTCTGAAACTCAGCATCACCCACTGCCAACACCTCGTCCACAACAAGAATCTCCGGATCAAGATGTGCTGCTACAGCAAAACCAAGACGCACCATCATTCCAGATGAATAACGCTTAACCGGTGTATCAAGATAGCGCTCACACCCGCTGAAATCCACAATCTCATCCAGTTTACGTGCAATTTCAGGTTTGGTCATACCCAGAATTGCTCCATTCATGAAGATGTTCTCACGCCCTGTCATTTCAGGATGGAAGCCGGTACCGACTTCCAGAAGAGAACCTATGCGGCCACGGGCTCGGATTGCTCCTGTGGTTGGGCCTGTTACTTTAGACAGAAGTTTCAACAGGGTGGATTTACCGGCTCCATTTCGGCCAATGATGCCTACAACGTCGCCCTGTTCCACTTTGAAATTGATGTCTTTAAGTGCCCAAACGTAGTCAGAGGCTCCTTTTATGCTACGGTCGTTGGTCTCACCTATTTTCAGATACGGGTCTTCCTTGTGGCGGACATTGACTGTCCACCAGCGGTTGAGGTCGTGACTGAGGGTCTGGGTTGAAACCAATCCCAGTCTGTACTGCTTACCTACGTTTTCGAATTCTATTGCTGTTGCCATAATCTACACTGTATCCATAAAACTCTTCTGTACCTTGTTGAATACGATTATTCCGAAGGCGAGAAGAAGAACCATAAAAACAAAACTGTATGCCAGCCATCCCCAGCCGATGAACTCTCCGGCACCCAGGAAGGCGTATTTGAAGGTCTCGATAACTGGTGTGACGGGGTTGAGGGCCATCAGGGTGTAAAGGTCGAAACCTGCAATTTTCTTTCCTGCGACCTGGGACAGAGGATATACAACCGGCGTGGCATACATCCAAAGTTGGACAATGAAACCGAACAGTATCTGAAGGTCGCGGTATTTGGTGGTCATTGAGGAAATGATGGTTCCGAAACCAAGGGCCAGACCTGCCATAATCAGAACGAGAAGTGGGAACAGGAGGGCATACCAAGTAAGGTGAGCCGGACAGCCTGTGAATGCATATATTATGTACACGGCCAGGAACAAGCCAAGCTGAATGCTGAAGCGGAGCAGGTTGCTCGTTACACTGGAAATAGGCATCAGGAGCCTCGGGAAATAAACTTTTCCGAAAATGCCGGCATTGTTTACAAAGGTGTTGGAGGTAGCATTCAGGCAATCGGCAAAATATTGCCACATACACACGCCTGCCAAATAAAACAGAGGCTGAGGAACACCGTCTGTCGGGATGCCTGCTATGCCGCCGAAAACGACCATATACATTATGACGGTCATCATAGGCTGAACGATGTACCACAGCGGACCAAGTATGGTCTGTTTGTACTGGACTACTATGTTCCTGCGGACAAAAAGGGAGCAGAGGTCACGGTAGCGCCAGATTTCCTTTAGGTCAACGGAGAGCAGTTTTTCCCGGGGTACGATTACGGTATCCCACCCGGAATCTGCTTCCTGAGTCACAGGATTCTGCAAATTTTCTTGAGTTTCTTTCATAATTGGCTACACAAGCAAAGGCTGTCATTGTTGCGAAATGACAGCCTGACTGCAAATATGTAAGGTTTTATTAATGTTCGATGAGAACTGAACGGTCGAGACGAGGATCTTCCGGATGGTCAGAAGAAATCTTGGCACCCTTGAGAATGAGGCGTTCCATTGGAATGCCATATTCTTCGTTGAGAACCTTGATAACGTTCTCTACGCGGGCACGGCTGAGTTTGCTGTTGATATCGTCGTTACCTGTTGCCTTGTCAGCGCTTCCTGTAAGGTAGAATGAACGGGAGGCATCCTTTTCCATTACGTTCTCCACATAGAATGAAAGATGCTGGCGCTCGGTGTAGTTGAGCTCAGTGCTGTTGAGGTCGAAGAAGAGGGTGATAGGAGGAACGCCAAGAGCATACTCTACTGTTACCACGTCTTTGCCGGCAGGTCTTTCGTTGCATTTCTTGAGCTCTTCACGAAGGTTTGCCTCGGCTGCGCGGGATGCTGCAAGAGCATCGTTGGCTGCGGCAAGGGCAGCCTGGGCGTCAGCAAGGGCTGTTGCGCTGCAGAGTGAAGATGCCCTGGTCCAACCGGTCTTGCCAAGTCCTACCTGGATGCCGGCGAGAGCGGTACCGCCAAATGCTATGCCACCGTAATTCCAGTTATGGAAACGGCCGCTGAAAACCATTGCACGGAAATCAAGAGTGACATTGATTCTCTTGCTTACGCGAAGGAGGTTCAAAAGACCTGCTCCGGCAGCAAACTCGTTGTCGAATTCGTTCGGCTGAGGATGTGGGTCTCTCTGAGAAAGGCTGTTCTGAACATCATAAAGGCGGAGATAACCAGCGTGAGCATAAGGAACAAAACTCCAGAAACGGGTTTCCTTATAACCACCGAACTGGTTTGAAATATTCCAGAGAGCATCAGCGTGGAAATAGAAATAACGGAATTTCTCAATGTTATTTACGCCACTGACTTCTGTAGCATCTTCCTTTCCCTGAAAACCCTGATATCCGAGTCTGAAGGCAAATGTCGGTGTAAGCCATTTGCCAAAATAAGCGTCAACAGCAGGGAAGGTCCAACCGGACTTGAAACCCATCTTGTTGTGAGAGAACACATTGACACCGACACCGGCTCCTACGAACCAGTTGTCGCTACCTTTGTTGGTCAGGTATGGACCGAATGCGACGGAACCGTCAGCATTACGGTTGTTGTCTTCATAAACGGTTTCTTTGTTTGCCTCCTGGGCAAATGCTGAAACACCTGCAAGTGCAAGTGCAGCGATGCAAAGCATTTTGTTTAAAATTTTCATATCGTCAAAAAATATGCACAAAAGTATAGACTAATAATATGCAAAACAAGGATTAATTATCAATGATGTTTGACGATTTGTCAAACACAGTTCATTTTTTACCAATGATGAG
>DCGE01000147.1:0-1605 GCA_002314525.1 Prevotellaceae bacterium UBA1786
TTTACGTTATCGTCATCGTTATCGTCAAAAAATGTCTCTTATTATTATATATATGTCTGTTGCCTTGGTACTGTCCTTCATCTGTTCAGTACTCGAAGCCACCATACTCTCCACTCCGATGTCCTTCATCACATCGCTTGAAGAACAAGACGTGAAAGGGTCCAAACGGCTCAAGGCATACAAGACAGAAATCGACAGGCCTATCTCTGCCATCCTCATCATCAACACTATTGCCAACACCGTCGGAGCCTCACTTGTAGGTTCCAGTGCTGCCGAGTATGCAGTGGAGCAAGGCTATCAGCACGACATGGTGATCGGAATCGTCTCAGCCACCTTCACCCTCCTTGTACTTACATGTGCAGAGATCATCCCTAAAACCATCGGTTCCACCTATTGCCGCAAACTTGCCATACCAGCATCACGAGTTATCCGTCTGCTGATCATCCTTACTTTCCCACTCGTATGGATACTTGAGAAGATCACTGGACTCATTTCTGACAACTCCAGACAAGTGGCAGTAAGTCGTGAGGAAGTATCAGCAATCGTCAATGTCGGCGAAGAAGAAGGCGTCATCGAGAAGGAAGAGAAACGTATGATCCAGAACCTTCTCAAACTCGACGAGATTACGGCTCATGAAATCATGACACCGAGCGTCGTAGTCACTATGGCTGATAGCAGTATGACGGTTCGTGAACTCTACGACACTGAGGAATACAGTCATTTCTCACGCATACCGATCTATGATGACGACAACGAAGACTATATCACAGGCTACGTCCTTCGTCAGACCATACTCGAATACCTCACCGAAGATAAGTTCCAGACCACGCTCAAAGAACTTGCCCGTCCTGTACTCTACTTCCAGGAAGACACGTCAGTCGGCGACATCTGGGAGAAACTCCTTGCCAAGAAAGAGCACATATCCATCATCATCGATGAGTACGGAGCCATGCGAGGCATCGTCACCCTCGAAGACGTCATTGAGACCATGATAGGTTCCGAGATCGTCGATGAGAAAGACGAAGTCGTCGATATGCAGGAATACGCCAAAGCCCAATGGAAGGAAATACAGAAAAAACAAGAGGAGCTCGAATGAGTTCCTCTTTTTGTTAGTTTGCGTTTTCGTTACTCAATCGAAAACTTCGGATTGTTCTTCATCAATTCACAAAGTCCTTTGAAATCCGTGATTGACTCTATTATTTCATCCGTCTCGTCAACCACCGTGACAAGCAGGTTGTCATAACGTTTGTTTTTCAGCATATGGTCAATGAAAGGAGCTACAGGCACATCCTCATTCCAAAACTTCCTGCCCACGAAGACCATCGGACTTGGATAACCCATACATACATAGTAATCCTGAACCACCTCTTGGAACACCTCCTGAAGCGTACCCGCACTGCCCTCGAAATAAATCAGCCCTCCACAAGCCGCCTTCAGCAAGGCATCCTCGCGGATGCTGTTCTCGAACAACTTGGCTATGTGGGTGGCAAACACAGCAGGAGGCTCATGTCCATAGAGCCAGGTAGGAATGGATAAACTCTTGTAATCACCCAGAAGTGGGAATCTCTTCATAACCTCGAAGGCAGATGACAACCAGCCACTGTC
>DCGE01000147.1:1674-3015 GCA_002314525.1 Prevotellaceae bacterium UBA1786
CGTCCTGCCATCCAGGCACCCAGATGAGTAGCCTCCATTGCTCCGGGTCCCCCACCGCTTATCATCAGATAACCAAGTTCCGTCAGTTTCTTGCTCACATCCAGAGCCTGACGGTAGATTGCCGAAGTTCTCGGCAAGGAATGGCCTCCCATGATACCAACGACCTGACGTTCCTTATACTGACTCAGGAAATCCTCCATGGCCAACCTCACACCAAGGTCGTGCATATTCCTTGCAGCCATCTCAAAAGGCAGATGGGTGTATTTACCGGTTTTCAGACTATGCTTATATACAACAGTATCATAGCATCTATCAGCACTCGACTCGTCCTCCGTGGTGAACTTATCAAACAGTTCTCCCGAAGAATACAGTTCAGTACGAGATACATTATACGGTACACTCCTCAAATAATCGAACATCGGATTTTCAACATCCTCATGGTTACCTATTGCCTTCCTCATGACCGACAACTGGTCCTTTATCAATTGCTGATAATTGCCTTCCATAATCATTGATTCTTAGATTTGTCTGCAAATATAAGAAAATATCGGCATATCACAATCAAAATCGTACAAAAAAATCCCCAGCCGACCTGATGCCTACTGGGGATTTTGGGTTATTATCCCTCCCCTAAGGGGAGGTTAGGAGGGGTCTTTACTTGTTCAGCTGCTTCTTGCCCTTCTGGATTACGATACCCTTGTAGAAGTTGCTGATGTGCTGGCCGGAAGCATTGAACGTTGGCTGGTCGCTGTCTGACTTGCCGTCTGTCTCGCTGCCGATACCTGTCATCCAGCCGTTGTACCACATGTCGAAGTCGAAGTACTTGATGAGTGTCGAACCGTCATTCTTGACTACTGCGAACGGTGTGTAGGCACCAAGGTCGGTCGATGACCTTGTACCGATCATCTCGCCTGAGGAAGCAACTACATATACGTCGCCGAGCTTGGCAAGTTCGTCGGTATTGACTGTCTCCATGGTTCCGACGAGGTTGTTGGCGATGTCGGATGACGGATCGGAATCCAGCTTCGTGGTCTCCACGATGTACTTGCCTGGTGCACCGACAAGGATGTAACCATGGCCGCCCTTCAGGATTTCACCTGCTGAGATGGATCCGCGAGGGATGAATGCGTTGCTGCCGTTCCATTCTGCTCCGTAGGCTGTGAGACCTGCAGGAACTATCATGTTGTGGTGGCAGAAGATGCCTGTAGCAGCACCGGTGATCTCGACTTCCTTCTTAGTCTGAAGGTTGATGCCATTACCGTAGTTGTATGCCTCGAAGGTAATGAGCTTGTCGGATGCTACGAAGATCGATGCTTCTGGCAGAGTGCCGTCGTTGTCCTT
>DCGE01000229.1:0-306 GCA_002314525.1 Prevotellaceae bacterium UBA1786
CTTAGTTGCGGATTTGAGGTTATATCTGTTTGAGGGAGGCGACGGCGGTGTCGGCTTCGTCCTCGGCAACGACGATGGAGATGCAGAGTTCCTCGCCACCCTGCGAGGAAGCAATGATATTGACTTTGGCATCGCCGAGAGCAGTGAAGATACGGCCGGAGATGCCAGGCACGTTACGCATGCGATAGCCGAAGACAGACACTATCTTCACCTCCTTGGCATCGTAGGAGAGATCGGCTGACAGACGGGCAGCATTGAGAAGAGACTTGAGAGCCTCGGCAGCCGTATCACGGTCAGTACGCTTGA
>DCGE01000229.1:327-4927 GCA_002314525.1 Prevotellaceae bacterium UBA1786
CTTGACGGCAAAACTGATGCTGTATTCAGATGACGACTGAGAGATGAAATGGATATTCACACCATTCTCAGCCAGAGCGCCGAAGATGGCAGACGAGATGCCGATGGAACCGAGAAGACCCGTACCGTAGATGGTGACGAGAGTCATAGGTTCGGAACAGATGACACCAGTGATGCTGTTGTCCTTCTGGACGGAAGGAGACTTGAGAATACGTACTACGACCCGTGAGTCGGCAAGGCTGTAGATCTCGACCGGTACCTCCGCGTTCTTGACAGGAGTGAGAACAGGCGGATATATAGGATGGCCCGAAGCGAAGAACTGCGAAGCCTCGTCGTAGGTGAGTTCCTCAATGGTATTGTGCTGATATGACTCAAGGACATAGACGACAGACTCAGCCTTCGTGATGGCACCGATGACATTGGCGGTGAGTTCGGTACCTGCACATCCAAGATCGATAGTGTCGCCCTGGAGTTTGCGGCCGAATCCGCCTGCAACGACAGAGATGGCGTCCTTCTGAAGACGGGCAGTATTGTTCTCGGTGAGTTTCCAGTTGATGAGCGGCATTCCGTTGTTGCTCTCACAGAGTATGACCTCGCGGCCGTCGAGAGCCAGAGAATCAGTCAGGAACGAAGCCACACACTTGGAAGTGAGGGTGAGGAGAATAGCCTTGAGGTAGTTGATGAGACTCTCGTCGAGCACCTGCCAAGTCATGCCTTCGGTAAGAGAGGAGTGGATCTTGGCGATGGTAGCCTTCACCTCAGCCTTATAGCCGGCATCGGGAGAAAGAGATGTCATAAACATACCGAGCAGATCGAGTTCGTCCTTTGCATCAGCACGTTTGATGAGCTGCTTGTCGGCAACGTCGTTGAAGAGTTTCTCAATGTGGGAATCAGGTGCGACTACAACTACATCGCCCTTCTTTATCTGGTCTTTCAGATTGCCGATGATATCGGAAGTACCAGGACCGAGGATTAAATGCCAAACTTTCATATGCGTAGAATAAAATGTGATGCAAATATAAGAATAAAATCCGATGCAACAAAATCTTTCTTCGCAATTAAAGAAAATACGAAGACTGACTTTATATTTTTTGTAAAAAAATTTGTAATATCACTTTAATTTAATAACTTTGACGCGGAATCGTAACAAAAACCTTATATTGATAACTAACATGAACAAAAAAATGATTGTCATCTGCCTCTCGATGCTGCCTCTTATGGCTATGGGACAGCAGATGGAACTGAAACACGAGAGGGTCAGCAATCCGGAAAACGAGCCGGCCCCAGTATTCCCGATTCCGCATCAGCGCCAACTTGACTGGCAGAGAGTGGAATTCTACGGGTTCTTCCATTACGGAATGAACACCTACACCAACATGGAGTGGGGAAACGGTAATGAGAACGAACAGTTGTTCCGTCCGACCGAAGCACCAGATCCAGCACAGTGGCTCCGTCTGATCAGGAAGGCAGGCATGCGAGGAGGTATAGCAGTGGTGAAGCACCATGACGGATTCTGTCTGTGGCCTACCGCCACCACCACCCACAACGTGACGAAGAGCGGTGCCCCTTACGGTCCGGCTACCAACATACCGCGCGACTTCGGCAATGCAGCAAGAGAGCTCGGTATGAAGTACGGATTCTATGTATCACCATGGGACAGAAACAGTGCATACTACGGAACTGACAAATACGTTTCCGACGTATTCCTGCGTCAGTGTGCCGAACTGGCACAGTATGGTTCCGACCAGTTCGAGATGTGGTTTGACGGTGCCAACGGTGGTACCGGCTACTATGGCGGAAAGGGCGGAAGTGTGAGTGTTGATGCAAGCACATACTATGACGTGCCTAACCTACGCGACTCAGTTCATCAGGTTTGTCCGAACTGTGTGATGTGGGGTGTAGGCGGTGAAGCCCGTTGGATCGGCAACGAAGCCGGATGGGCAGGAGAGACGAACTGGAGTCCGTGGAACCGCAGCGGCAACAACGGTCAGGCTATGTATGGAAACATAGACGGTGAGTTCTGGGAGCCAGGTGAGAGTGACGCGAAAGCAACGACAGGCGGTTGGTTCTACCATGACGGCGAGAGCTGTCTGAGTTCCGAGCGACTGTTCCAGATGTACCTCGAGACCGTAGGCCGTAACGCCACATTGATTCTCAACATACCACCAGACAAGCGCGGCAAGCTGACGAACAACGACAGTATCATGCTCTGCGGCATGGGAAAGATGCTCAAGGAGCGTCTTGCCGTAGATGTGGTTGACGGACAGGACAAGGTGACAGCAGCAAAAGACCTCGCACAGACGGCAAAGATAACCCTGAGCAATGAGAGGAAGGCTGGTGCTACGTTCAAATATGGTGTGGAACAGCTCATCGACGACTGCGACACCACATTCTGGGCAACCGACGACGATGTCAAGACCGGAACTGTCACGATGACATGGACGACCGGACAGACAATGAGGTATGTGGTACTGATGGAACCTATCAAGTACGGTCAGCGCGTGAAGGACTTCAGCATTGAGATCTCGACCGACGGAACGAAGTGGACAGAGTGTGCTTCAGGCATTACGACCACTATCGGCTACAAGCGCATCATTCCACTCAACGGAAGTACATCGAGCAGCTACAACAATCCGAAGACGGGTGTCAAGGCTATGAGAGTGACTGTGAAGGACAGCAAGGCTTGTCCGCTTCTTGCTAAAATAGCTGTTTATTAATCCTCAAAAAAAAGGCTGAACAATGAAATCAACAATATTGAATATAAGGAATATATCCTTTGCAGCTATGCTGCTGACGGCAGGTACTGCAAGTGCACAGTCAATCCAGTTTGAGGACAATGACTACGTGAATGTCTTCGCATACGATTCATGGGAGGCATCACCTCTGCGCAAGGGGCTCATCAAGGGCAACTGCATGGTAGTTGACAACCCATTCGCAGAAGAGACAGATCCCGAATCGGGCGAGAAGATCAACCCATCGGCCAAGGTGCTCGGTTTTGAGCGTGCAGTAGTCGGCAGCAACCAGTACGGTGCCCGTATCGACCTCACCGAGGATCAGCGTTTCGAACTCACTACCGGCTACAAGTACGTACACGTCTTCGTCCACACGCCTAAGGCAGGACGCATGATGTGCATCGGTCTCGGCAAGCGCAGGAACCGTCAGGGACAGAGTCAGGAAGTGGAGCAGTTCTACGTAGAGAGCCGGACGACGGCAGTCGCAGATCATTGGTTCGACGCAGTGTTCGCCATCAAGGGCAACGGAGGCATCGACATCTACTCACTCGTATTCGTACCTGACCTCTCATCCACCCACAACCTCAATGACGACTTCATCGTATATTTCGACGATATCATAGTCAGTTCTTCAAGTGCCTCGAGAATGATGTTCGGTGACTACCCTCTGAGTTTCGACAAGAACGCCGAGCAGAGTCGTACCGACCGATACACCACAAGCGTAGGAATCAACGGGTCGAGCAGTGGCAACAAGACAATGGAAATAGAAAAGCGTCCATACAACGACCTTACGGGCTCTGACAACATGTTTGACGTGAAGCCAGGCGACGTCATCACTCCAGTGCTCGGTTACAAGGGTACATGGATGAGTGGCTACGTCTATATAGACTGGGGCAATGACGGCAAGTTCTCCTCAAACCTCAACAATGACGGTACTCCTGCCGAAGGCAGCGACGTCATAACTTATTCATGTTACAACAACAAGAACAGCAAGGGTGAGAGCGTGGCAAACGGCAACATCATCACCCAGCCATCGTACAAGATTCCTGCAGACGCGAAGGAAGGCATATACCGCATTCGCTTCAAGGTTGACTGGAACGAGATAGATCCTGCCGGCAACTGCAACGACGGCAACATGATAGTCTCGAACGGTGGTTGTATAGTTGATGCACTCATAAGGGTACACGGCAGCGAGGTTGTCGTAAACGCCCAGCAGCTCAACGGTGACGTCCAGACGGCAGAAGGCGTGAACCTCAGTAACACGAAGGCAGAGTTCGGCAAGCCGTTCACCATCAAGATGGCACCGGCTCCAGGGTTCGCATACGACGGAGTGAAGGTACGCTACGGATACAACTTAGACGGCGACAGTTTGGTTCACGGCAATCGCCAGTGGTACGAGAAGACCTTCCTCGACAACCTCTTCAACGGCCGACTGAACACCTTCGACCTGCCTGTAGAGGTGATGAGCAGTGGGAAGGTGAATATCGAAGGACTCTTTGTTGATGAGAAGTACAAGAAGAAGCACGTGAACGTGACTTACAGGCTCAGAGATGCAGAAGGTGAGTTGATCTACGAAAAGGACTTTGCCCTTGAAGAGGGTCAGGCCCTTCCAAAGGCTGACCTTTCAGAGCTCTTCACTTGCGGTGCACCATATTATATTATTAATGGTGAGCCCAAGGGTACCGTGGAGAAGACAGACACGATAATCGAGATGACGTATGACAACAACTTTCCCTTTGAACTGACAACAGATGCCAGCGACCCCAGGCTCTACAACCTGACAATAGGAGAAGAAAAGCTGCCACTCTACTACTCGACCACAAAGATAAAGCTCCCAGCAACGAAGGAACCCGAGAACGATTCGAAGAC
>DCGE01000021.1:0-8340 GCA_002314525.1 Prevotellaceae bacterium UBA1786
TGGATTTTGAGGAATTTCTATGGGCACTTAACGACAATATGACATGGCCGTTCATCAAATCATGTTATGAGAAAAAACAGCCAATGGGCCCTATGCACAGAAAAGCCATGACGTTGTTCCGCCAATACCTGATTACAGGAGGTATGCCGCAAGCAGTTGCAAAGTTCATTGAGACAAGAAATTTCCAGAAAGTTGATATCGTGAAACGTGATATATTGTCTCTCTATAGAAAAAGTATAGACAAACATGTAAAAGGGTATACCGAAAAGGTCAAGGCCATATGGGACCAGATTCCGGGCGAACTACAGAAACATGAAAAAAAATTCAAGATAGGCGATTTAGAACATGGTGCAAGATACAGAAGTTATGAATCATCTTTTCTCTGGCTCAAAGATGCCCGGTTTGTGAATATATGCAACAATGTGACAGAACCTCAAGTGGGGATGAAACTCAGACGTGACGATCTGGCATTCAAATGCTATATGGGTGACACCGGTCTTTTGATATCACACTCATTTGACGAGAAGGTCATTCAAGGAGAGGAACTATTCCAGAAACTGATGTTAGGCAAACTGGAAATCAACGAAGGCATGCTTTTCGAGAACATCGTAGCTCAGATGCTGGTCGCAAGCGGGCATTCGCTGTATTTCTATAGCAAGAGCTCTGATGAAGCAGAAAACAGGATGGAAATCGATTTTCTTATTGAAAAACCGACACTTACCAATGCCCATAATATATGTCCGATTGAAGTGAAATCAGGTAAGAAATACACCTTTTCATCCATAGAAAAATTCAGAAAAAAATTTTCAGAACAGACTCATATTCCATATATCATTCACTGCATGGATTATAAAGAAGAGTCCGGATACCGATTTATTCCGATTTATATGGTTCCACTACTATAAAACCAGATATTCTGTCAAACAATGAAAATACGACTGGAACAACCATCCGATTACCGGGAAGTTGAGAACCTGACACGTGAGGCATTCTGGAACGTGTATGCGCCAGGATGCGTGGAACACTTCGTACTGCACCATTACCGCAGCAACCCCGACTTCATCCCCGAACTTGACTTCGTGATGGAGGAAGACGGAAGACTCATCGGTCACGTGATGTACTCAAAAGCGGAGATCATCAGGGAAGACGGCAGCATCCTGCCTGCATGGACCTTCGGCCCAATAAGCATACATCCCGATTACAAGCGTAGGGGGTATGGATTGAAACTGCTGAAATACTCTTTAAAGAAAGCCCGAGAGATGGGAATAGGCGTTCTCTGTATGGAAGGCAACATTGAATTCTACAAACACGCAGGATTCGTATTGGCCAGTTCACTGAATATTCATTACCATGCAGAGCCCAAGGATGCTGAAGTGCCATATTTTCTTGCACTGGAACTCATCCCCGGCTACCTCAATGGGATAGAGGGCACTTATCACACCCCGAAAGGCTATTACATCGCCTTTGAGCAGCCCGAGGATTTTGAGAAATTCGAAGCCACCTTCCCCCAAAAAGGAAAAGAAGAAGCATGAAGGTCAGCTGATGGATGACTGCACCAAGAATCCGAACGATAAGCCATGACACATCTCCCCAACAGACGACAAGGACAATCCTGCCGACTCATGAAATTCATCCGAAAGACAGTCAGCCGTTAGCAAATAATGAAATAGCGATACAGAAAAAGGGCGTGTCAAATAACTGGCCCGCCCCTAATATGAAAAAAAAACTGTCAATACTACATACAAGCTGCAGCATTAGTCATTATGTTTACAATTTATGGCATGCTTGATATGTAGATAGTTCATCGTGAAACGTTTACCATAGATAGACCTTTGTTACCTGTCTTGGCTGATTCTGTGCCCATGCCAGTCCTATTGACCGTGCTGCATTAATAGATGCCATAGTTTCAGCATGCTCGTTATTGAGAACCTTATTTGCCAAAGCATACTCTCTTTCAGCCTGCTTCCTTTCAAACTCAAGTTGCTTGTCTTGGAGTGTCTGAACTCTTGACCTGACAGTAGACATAAATGAAGCGGCTTCTTTTGAAAAAGAGGAACCAGATGGGAAATCAGCCATAATTTCTGCAACCTTTGCTGCTCCAACCTCATTTGGACTTTGGGCCCATGCAGCCTTTGCCTTGTTGAGAACTGTTTCCGCGTCAACGTCAATCATCTTTAAATATATTTCCTGCATCACTGGAGCTACTTTAGTATCAAATCCAGGTATGCCTTCTGGTATTTGTGCCAAAATAGACAATGCATTCTGGAAGTTCTGTCCTTTTGCTTCGGCCTTGGCTGCAGCTATTATCGAAGATAGATTTGCCTCGTAATATTCAACCATCTTATCAACGGCATTAGCACAGAATTCATTAAAAGCAACACTGTTCAAACGTACCGCTGCAATTCCTTTAGATATTGATGCCATTTTCGTAGAAGATACTCCTTGTCCAGGTATTGAGATGCTGGCAAAAGACTTGCCAGTATAGATATCCTTCAATGAGATTACCATATTGAAGTCAATTTCGCAAGTTGTGGGAACCGTTGACTTAGTACGTTCATCAATGATGGCAATCTCTGGAACCATTGCAAATCTGGAGGCACCAATCTCTGACGATATCCCACAGGCAGTCAATGCCTTCTGGAGCTTCAATTTTACTTGATTGTCAACTTTTTCAGAAACCTCATAGTCACATACCAAATGGGCTGGTGATACAGCCACATATTGGGCATGCAGAGAAGAGAACGGAAAAAGTATTCCTAACACAAAAAATAAAATCTTTTTCCTAACCATATTATTTATTCTATTACTACATTACAATCTCCTAAAGTTCCGCCTCTTGAATTGCTATTTGCAGCCTTTCTGTCAATTCTAGCATTAATGCCAGCAGCCTTCAGTTCGTTAACCAGTCCTTTGTAGAACCCAGCGGCATCCAGTGCCTTCTCACCACTGAACAATGGCATCATAGCTTGGGAGATGCTCATACTTTCTTCGTCCTGATTGTCAATGGAATACGAGCTCTTCACACAGTTTGCGTCGAGCCACGCCTCCACTTTTTCGGCAACATCGTCAGTAATGCTTCCAGAAAGTGTCAACCTTGACTCCCGGCCATTGACCATCATCTTCTCAAAGTAGGTCTGTATGTCGTTCTGGAATTTATCAATCTTTGCAAGCACTGCTTCCTGAAGCAAAGTTGTAGTAGTGCTTCCAATCGCAGGAGCTCCATCACCACTTGCACTGGCAACTTGTTTGGAGCTATAGTTGTCTATACCATTGAGCTCAAAATAGATACTGCGTCTTGGACCTTGGGAATTGACCTTATAGTTCAGTTCAAGGCGTACATCAACAGGAATGACTTGTGCACCCTTCCCTTTAATTCTCTCAAGCTCACTATTCAAGTCTGTCAATGTGAAACCCCTATCCTGGAACATCTCACTAATTTTTGAGATACATGCGCCCAGATCATCATCCAGCAAGGCCTTGCTGTAATCTGGAATCATTACCTTCTCACCTAAATCATCAGCCTCAGACAGACAATCCATCTTGTTCAACAACTTGTTTGAAGGGATCACAACCAGGCGAGGTTTCTTGGCAACCTGTGCATTGACAAGAACGGGAAGGCAAATGAAAAATAATAATGATAATACAATGTTTTTCATATTCATTTTTATTCAAACATTGAGTTTAGTCCTTTGACAACACCCTGCTCTTCAAGATATGTTCGAAGAGAGTTCTTATTTACCACATAAATAATGCCAATCTTATATTGATTACCCACCCTCAACATATCCGATGGATCAATCACACCATCTGTTGATAAAGTAACATATTGAAGATATTGTCCACTTTTAAAGAAGTTATCAAAAAACTCCTTGTTTTTTTCCTTGTCGGCATTTTTCACGAGAGCTGGTTTTGTGTAGTTTCCGCTTGAAGACGGAACGCCTTTGAACAAGATTGCATGGACAGCATTCTTCTTTCCTATTTCTATTGCTTTCTTCTGGCTCTTTGCATATGAATAAACCTTGATTATCTCAGTTCCCTCAGTTCCAACGCCAGCGGAGACAACTTCGTAAACGAATTCGTCCTTGTCTTTAGCATTGCTCGCGATTGTCAAAGTCAATGCAAAGACAAGCATTATTATTTTTTTCATATTTTCTATCTTATAGCAGGATATCTCTATATTCCATTTCGCAAAGAACATAGAGATATCCTAAAGTGAATTAAATTAGAAACCTACTTTAAGACCGAGACCAAATGCCATTGGCTGGAACTTCTGGAACTTCTCACGCTTGCTTTCTGTATTTGCCCAGAATTCACGAAGTGCGTCGAAAGTCTTGTCCTTGATGTAGTAGTTGTAACCAATATTTGCGTAGAACTGGATGTTTCGCGTTATGTAATAACCAAACTTTACATGAGCACCCACTTTGTAAGACTTTGTGTCGTATGATTTGTCAAGAGTCCCTTTTGTAAAATATACTTCACCATCATCTGAAAGCTCATACTCGCCATACGCACCTGGAGCAATGAGATAGCCACCTTCAATTGACGGAGTTACTGCAAATGTACCTGCAAGATTGAATTCCTTTGCAATACCCAGAGAGCCTTCGAATATCTGGAAATTCTTCAATTCTCCGTCTTTATCATATGCTCTTAACTTGATGCCACCAAGTCCCTTGCTCCAAGGAATACCAGCTTTCAAATAAACGAACAAACCAGGTACTTTGAGCCACTGACCAAGACGATACTCCACTGTGAGTGCTGCTTCAGAAATAGTATATTCAGCACCGACGTTGAATCCGAAATCAGGGTTTTCTACAAGAGTCTCACCCGGAACCACCTTACGGCCCTTGACCTCGTAGAACTGAGTCTGCTGTTCAGGATCGATATTTCCCGTTGCAACTCCACGATTGTCAAATATCTTATTTGTGGCACGTACTGTTGCAACTCGCTGAGACCTTGTCTCTCCTGTTTTCTCATCGAGCACTTCACGCATGACAGCAAATCTCTTATCACAACGCACCCCTTCTTTCTTTCCGATATTTGCACGGATAGGATGAGTGAAAGTGACAGGAGACTTCACCTGGAAATCGGCAACCTTCTTTCCTATGATAGTCATAATATTCTCATAGTCGGAAGCAGCATCTTTTGGATCAGTAACATGAACACCTGAATTTGCATTGTGAACAAATACCATAGGGAATTCCATTGCGTCTATACCTGAATCAGAGTAGTTCTGGTCATAGAAGACTGTCATGATTGAGTCATTGAAATTGAGTTTGTATGTGTATGGAATTACGTTGGTACTTGTTGATGTCTTCCCATCTTTAGAAGTTGATGTAGTAGTTTGAACCACATATGCACACAAATACGTACGGTCAATTAGCTGTTCTCCTAACATGTTCAGATAATCCCTTCCAAGTTTGGTACTATTTGCCTTCATCACGTCATTGTCGGTTGCTGCATATTCTCCGCGTTGCATCAGCACATCATAGGTCAAATTACCATCAGATCCTACAGGAAACCATTGGTGCATGACCTGATTGCCAAACTTCTGTGATTTGATAAGGTCGTTCATGTATGCAGTGACAGCAGTCTTTCTTTCATTCTTGTCTTCTGGAATATTATTCATAATGAACTCATCCGTTGTAAAATCAAAACTATCAAACTTTTCATCTTTTACTGTCTTAAGGCTTTGGATTACAGCACTGGACTCACTGCTTCCATTAGAAACGTATATTTTCATCAATGTTGGACGAAGATATTTACGCTCTAAAGCATTAGCCTTTTTTGTGACAAGATTCACGTCTTGAGCAAAGGTGTTGGCTGTTCCCAAAGATGCCAACAACAAAAATAAACACAGATACTTTTTCATCATACAAAAGTTTTTTAAATTCCTTGCCTACTTCCTTTCAAGCGAATCGGCTATTTCTTATATTTTGATGCAAAGTTAGTCTTTTTAACATTGTTTGCATTGGTTCACTTTGGTTCATTTGGCCAGATGGATATCAGAGAACCAATCATGAACGGATGATTCATGAAAAAAACAATGTATTACTGAGAAAGGGGAACAAGAAAGGCGCAGAGCGCTTATCAAAAGTTGAGGTCCTAGGAAAACCCGATCGCCAATAAGTCACGTCCACGCCAAAGCGCAAACGTTCGCAACTTATTCGTGGGCGATATATGAAATTTCCTAGGTTTCAACTTACCCGAATAACAGCAAACGCTATTTTTCCACAAAGCTGCCCATATAGGACAGTGAAGTACTATTTGGATACACAAATCCCGACTTCAAGTGGCAAAGATATACATTATGTTTGAAACTGCCAAAGTTTTTTTTAAATTTTTTTTGATTATCCTATCATTTCTTCTCAAAATGTGTGAAAATATTAAATAAACAGTACTTTTTATAATGAATATTTTGCCATTAACGAAAAAAAATGTAGATTTGCGAGTATGAAAGGAAAAACCGAAATAGATACATCTGGATTCTGGCAAGCCGAAAAGTGCACAGAAAAGGCCAGCGATAGGTTCTCGGAATGTAGTATCATTGCTACTGATGGGCCAACACTATTGGTCAAAGCACGCCGTAATGGAAGGTGGTGGATGCTGAAAGGCCTGAAAGAGGAGTATCGCAATGAACCCCTTTTTATTGAACTGTTCGAAAAAGAAGTGACTTTAGCCACATTACTGCAGCATCCTGGCATAATTCAAGTTTTCGATGTTGAGACAGTAGATCCGTATGGCAGATGCATGGTTATGGAGTATCTTGATGGAACCACACTGAATACATTCTTGAAGACAAAACCAGCAAAATGGATACGGCATTCGTTGGCCAAACAGCTACTTGACGTCATGGAGTATGTCCACTCGAAGCAGATTGTTCACCGCGACCTGAAGCCTACTAACATAGTCGTGACCCATAACGGCAAGCATCTGAAGATAATCGATTTCGGATTGGCTGACAGTGATGCATATTTCATGCTCAAGCAACCTGCCGGAACTGAAGGCTATATTGCTCCAGAGCAACGAGTATCCCGTACCGCCGACGTACGCAACGATATATATAGTATAGGTGTAATTCTCAAAGAGATGAAATTGGGATGGCTTACCGATTTAGCCATCAGAAGATGTTTATGCCACGCTGACAAGAGATACGCCAATATAGTGGAACTGCAGAAGGGAATAAGCAGGTCAAAGATAATCTTCAGGATTGCATGTACCCTGATGATTATAACCTCAATTGGTGTGGGCGCGATGGGCATGTGGAGGACAAGCCAGAGGGACAAACAGATGATAGAACAGTTCAGAGATAGTCTGATTTGTTCCAGCATGGAGAACCAAAAGACTATCGCACAGTTCAGGGACAGCCTCGAAAAAGTCACCAGCCGCGAACAGCAACTGCTAATGAAGGAAACATCAAGGAATCTTCATGAACAAATGAAGCAGGAGTTCATCAAGGAGAAAGAAAAGGAAATCAAAAAGGAATTCGACCTCCTTGAAAATCCGAAACATCCGATCTGGCATGGAGGAGACCTCTCTGTGGAAATTAATCGAATAAACCTAAAAATGGACAAATGGGTGAAGGAGCGAGACGATTTGAATAGTGAAGAGCGTGCTGCAATCCTCGCTCATTTCGGTATATGCATGAACGAATATTTTCAACCCCTTACGAAAAAATGGATAGACAGTCACGCAAGATTTCAGATGGAGATGCGAAATCAGTTGAACTGATGCTCTCCCTCCTTCGAGAACAAATTAAAAAGGCCTGCGCCCTTAACATGTGCACTCCAAAAGACTTTGACAACCTCGAAGCAAGCATTTTCGAGAAGACACACGAGATGGTCAACAGTTCAACACTGAAACGCCTATATGGATATATCGGTGAAGCACATTGTCCACGAGAGTCTACATTGGATATTCTGTGCAGGTACATCGGCTACTCTAACTGGAAGGCCTTCGTATCGAGGCAGGAAGGCGGAGAGAAAGTAGAAAGTTCTCTGGTCATGAGCGACTACCTATACAGCGACGAGATGTACAAGGGCGAGACATTGCGTATATTATGGCAGCCGGACCGTGAGCTGATTGTTGAATACCAAGGATATGAGAAGTTCATTGTCACACAAGCGGTAAACACAAAACTGCAAGTGGGAAACACTTTCCGCTGCCCACTATTCATACAACACGAGCCACTCTACCTGACAGAGGTTACAGGACTGACGAACAACCCGACAGGATTCGTCTGTGGAAGTACGAATGGCATTACATTTATGTAGGCCTAGGTTGGAAAATCCTTTCCCCAGGAGAGGAGGTCTGCCTTAAGTTGATCGAAAAGGCCGGAATCGA
>DCGE01000021.1:8360-13327 GCA_002314525.1 Prevotellaceae bacterium UBA1786
GGTAGTCGCTGATGTAGCGGACTTCGGCCGCGTATAGGTTAGGGTCAGGGATAAGACGAAGTACGGAGGTGGCCATGATGAGCATACCCATGTTGTCAAGAAGGCAGAGCAGCCACTCCACACGGGCATCGTCGTAGCCGAAATAGCGTTTCATGGTCTCAAAGAAGAAACGGTCTCTTATTTCTTTCGTAAAACCTGTAACTGTCTCAAGCATCTCCTCCGGGATTGAACCTGTCAGAGGGCGTGATATGAGTGCGTACATCATAAAGTCAATCATAGGATGCCCGATAGAGATATCGGCGATGTCGATGTAGAGGAGTTCACCGTTCATCATCATGGCATTCTTTGGATGGCAGTCACCGTGGACGAGAGTATCAGCATCAGGGATGACATCAAGCAGCCTCTGCAGAGTATCGATCTTGGCAGAAGGCAGGTCGGTATCACGAAGCTCTTCGAGATGGGCTGACATGACAGACTTGGTTGCAGGAAGGCTGGAAGGTGCCGAATGATTGGTATGTACAGTACGGAGAAGTCCTACATACTGATCAACAAGAGCGTCGAACTGATCAGGATTTCTCATGACAAGTCCACTGAGATTATCACTCTTTATTGCTTCATAGACAGTACCCAGTTTGCCATCCCCACAATCAACGACATCATAGCTGATAGCCGTAGGTACCCCGCAGATAAGTGCCTCCTGCGAGGAGTTGATCTCCTTCTGCAGTTCCTCACGCGAGACGGCAGTATAGTTGACCTTGACGATTTCCTCGTCACTGAGGCGATAGACAGCTCCATTACCACCGACAGCAATGAGGTTCTCCTCCTTCAGCTCAATCCGGCGGAGGGCTTTCTCAATTTTAATGATTCGTGTGAAGCCTGTTACTTCGAACACACTATATACTTCAGGACGGACTCCGAAGACTCGCATCTGACGGTTCTGCTTGGCAAGTGCAAGTATGATGCGCAGTCCGCTGGATGACAAGTAGCTCGTACCAGAAGCATCAAGAACAAGTTCTGTATAATGTTGTGTACTACAAATACTATTGATTTCGGCTCCGACGGCATTTGATGAATCTGTATCTATTCGGTCGGGGAGACTGATAGTAAGAATATCCTGTGATAACTGAAAAGAAAGCATAGTATGATATTATTTAGATATTTGCATTATTTAGGTCCAAGGCTTTTGGTTGAACCATTCGGACTCATTGAACCTTGAACTTCCAACTCAAGTCGGTTGAGACCTGTGTCGGTACGGATGTATGAAAGTCTGCTGGCTATCTGACGTATCAGAGAGATACCCTGTCCCCCCTGATCGGAGAGTACTGCTTCGGCATCATACTTCGTAGTGTCAAACTCATCACCATTGTCCTCTACCACGAACACAATCTTGTCCTGACTATCAGGACACCGATATACGGTTGACCAATCGGCCTTACCGTGGGTGAGCGCGTTGACCATCACCTCCTCAACTGCCAGTTCAGTCATAGACGGAAGTGGAGCAAAGGTTTGCATGAACGGATGCAAAAGATCTATGTCGTCAACCTGACGTATGGTCAATCGGTCAAAGCGAATCGAGAGCATCGTGATATCATCGCTCTGTACTGCTCCCGACACGAACTGATCGACGGAACGGATGATAGAGTCAATGGTAGGTTCACATGCGAGAAGCCGGTCTATGCCGAAGAGATTGTCGTTAAGGTCATTGGCCTCAGTTACTCCGTCGGTATAGAAAAGCAATGTCTCTCCAGCCTTCATAGTGAATGTCTGTTCCTGATAGGAATAGTCCTGCAAGACTCCGATAGGTTTTTGAGGGATGAGAGGCAAGAGATGACCTCCGAGAATCGGAGGATTGTGACCTGCATTACAGAGTATCAGTTCGCCAGTGGATAGTTCGAGACGACCCACAATCATGGTACAGAAGAACATTTCAGGATTTCGCTCGGAGAAATCATGGTTGAGAGCCGATACGATGGCCGCAGGAGAGGATATCTCACGCATCTTCCTACGGAGGATTCCACTGGTCATAGTCATCAGCAAGGATGAATGCAAGCCCTTGCCACTGACGTCGCCAATCATGAAGAAGAGACTGTTGCCGACATGCTGGACTTCATAGATATCTCCAGCCACCTCCTTGGCAGAACGAATGAAAGCCTTGATATCGACTCCTGGACTCAACGGCAGTTCAGAAGGTAGGAGGGCACGCTGAATGGCACCCGCCATTGCGAGTTCACGAGACAGAATCTTCTGGGTGTTGTTAGCCTTCAGCACCTTTCTCATGGTATAGGCAATACAAGGTACCAACAACAGGAGACCTATGAGACCTATCACCTCAACATTGACAAGAAATGACGTGAGATATTGATCGACCTCCGCCTCGGGAGTGTACATGAGCAGCGACCAAGGAAGACGTGGGAAAGGCACCATTGATGTACCGATATTGTTGAGGTCGAACTCGGGAAGGTCATCGATGGTGCAGCCGAAATAGTCTTTCTCGGTGGTCTGTGCTATGATGTGATCCTTGGAATTGAAGATAAACATCTCAGATGCCTCGTAGAGTCGCTGCCGGCGCAACCTGGTGTTGAGCGAGTCAAGAGACAGGTTCATCACGAAAGCCCCGATGAAGTTGGTCGTATCATTCTTGAAGATAGGGAAGCAGAACGACAGCACAGGCTCTTCCGCAACGAAGAAATCCTCATTTACATCCCATGACACAAGCTTGGTCTGCTTCACCTTGGAATACAATGCACTGCTGCCGAAGGGTATGTGGTCCTCGACATTTGACGCCACTGCATCTCCCTGGAAAAAATAAGGCTGATACACCGAATCGCAATATACTCCCGGCTCAAAATAGAAGAACGCAGAACGGGCGAAGGTATCGAATTTGATAAAATCCATGATACCATACTCTATATCCTCCCTGGTAGTGGCTTTGGTAAAACCCTCAGGTAGTATGAGGCGGGAATAGCCCTTATTGTCGGTCTCGACATTACCATAGGCGGTCAGGAAACTGACTGGTGCATCACCCATGGAATAGAGGAGTTCCTCCAGATAGGAGACGACACCCTTCATTCGGAGTTCAACACGATAACTCTCAAGTTTGCTACCCTCATATACGGTCATCCCGTATGTACCCATGATAACCCCGATATAGATTATCAAGGCTAAAACCAAGGCTAGTATGGCAGGTATCCTGAATCTGTTCATTGCCCTACATTTCAAACATATCTCCTAAGCCTGTCATATCAAAGACCTGAGAGACTTCACCATTGACGCCTATGAGGGCTATGGTACCACCCTGAGCTATGATGTTCTTGCGGAGAAGCAGCAAGAAACGGATTCCAGCAGAGGATATATAGTCCATTTCATAACAGTCAATTGTGAGTTTCTGACCTGCTTCGATAGTCGTCTCGGCTAACTGGTTTGAACATGACTGAGCCGATGCAGTGTCCATTCGGCCTTGCAACACTATTACAGGACCTTCAGGTGAAGTTGTTTTTTCGAATTTAAGCATTTCTATATCAATTAGTATATGTATGTAAACTATTTATTGCCGATGGCAGATAATTGACTCCGTACCATGTGACCTGCAATGCCAGAAATGCAAGAAGGAGGATGGTAAGTCCCTTCCAGCTGTGACGCTGGGAGAGATGGAGATATATAAGGGATGTGAACCACGTGACGGCTGCCCAGTTCTCCTTGGAGTCCCACGCCCAGTAGTCGCCCCAGGCCTGACGAGCCCAAATGCTGCCTGTGAGCATTCCGATGATAAGGAGTGCAGACGATGAGCGCATGAGATGTTCCGGCAGATCAGGACTGACGGCTTTCGGCAACCTGATCTTGAAAGCATCCAACAAGACAAGTACCACACCCAAGGCCATCAGTGAGTAGGCTATCATGTAAAAGCACAAATGAGGTAGGAACCACCATGAACGCAATGCCGGCATAAGTGTTTGGAAATTGATTCTGTATATCGAAAGGACTGTGAACAACACTGTCAGGATTATGGTAAGCGGAATCATGATCTTCATGTTCCACCTGCCGAAAAGCAATAGTACGGAACCTATGGCTAAGATTGCCATACCTATATATACTACAGGTAGCCATGGGTCTCGGACTAAAATCAGAATGGAATAACGTCCTTCAGAGACATCATAATCATCCTGGAAAATTGTATAGCCGTCAACGGAACAAGGTTCGTTGACTGCCGTCGTCATACGTTTGCCATCAACTGTCAAATGACTTGAGAACTGCTTCGGAGCATTGTCGCCATCTTCATAGCACTCAACTTCGAATCTGTCAAGACATATATTGAAAGGCAACTGTATCAGTTGTCCCTTCTCCGTATAGGCAAGACCTGTCGTTTCACCTTCGCCGAGCATCATCTTGCAACGGATCACATCGGGTGCTCCGAAGAATGCAGCCAAGACTATGACGAGAAGACCAAGATGATTGAGGACGAACTCCACCTTTGCATGCCTGAACAAAGCATCAAGCACGACAAGGTTCAGTGAAAGCATCATAATGAGTATATAGGCCGCAAATACTACTGAACCGTGGATAGGTACCGAAAAAGTACCTTCCACGGCCAACAGTACAGCTCCCACTCCGAGAAGTATTCTGGAAATAAGTGCCGAACGAAGCACCCTCACCACCTTAGAACCTCCTGCATACTTATGTAGGAAGAAGGCTATCAGCAGAAATGATACAGCCAACAGCAATGATGATGGAAATTCCAATACTTGCACGAGTGAACTCACAGCTATATTTACAATTTAACTATTATCGATTTTTCTATCCTTCCATTTGGTTAACAGGCGGACTGGCCTACGGCAGCAGCTCCGAGAACGGCAGCATCGGCTTCCTTCAACTGACTGACAAGAAGTTTGACCTTACCACGCCAGAGGATATTGATGTTGGCTTCCATAGCTCGACGGATAGGTTCCATGATGTAGTCACCTGCCTTTGTG
>DCGE01000166.1:0-2566 GCA_002314525.1 Prevotellaceae bacterium UBA1786
TCTTCATCAACGACGAAGACTGGGGTATGAAGGTGTGGGGCAACCGGCTGCATGACGGTGTCATGGAACAAAGTGAGAATACCGTCAACGGGTCAACTACATACAGCGGCAAGCGCGGTGTCGTCGGTCCTGAGGCCAATGCACGCATCTTCGAACTCCTGCTCCGCCTGCGGGCAAACTACTTCTGGCCGGCCATGCACGAGTGCACACAGCCGTTCTTCCTTACCCCGGGCAACCGCGAGGCTGCACGAAGGTACGGCATCTTCATCGGAGGCAGCCACTGCGAGCCCATGGCATGCAGTACTGCAGTGGAATGGGGAATGCGGGGAAAGGGCGACTACAACTATGCCACCAACCGCGAGAACGTGAGGCGCTTCTGGCAGGAACGGCTGGACGAGGTAAAGGATCAGGATATCCTTTATACCATCGGCATGAGGGGGGTGCATGACAGTGGAATGATGGGGGCTAAGACTCCGGAAGAGAAGAAGGCGCTGCTACAGCAAGTCATCAACGACCAGCGCGAGATGCTGAAGAAGGCCCACAGCTCACGGGCCAAGGCTGAAGACTCAATCCCTCCGCAGGTCTTCATACCATACAAAGAGGTACAGGACATATACAACGCCGGCCTGCGGGTGCCCGACGACGTGTGTCTGATGTGGTGCGACGACAACTACGGATACATCCGTCACTACCCGACACCGGAGGAGCGTGCACGGAGCGGAGGGAACGGTATCTATTATCATGTGTCGTACTGGGGTGCACCAATGGACTACCTGTGGCTGGCTACATTCTCGCCCCGACTGCTGCAGATGCAGATGGCGGAGGCTTATCAGTGTGGCATTCAGCGCATCTGGGTGCTCAACGTAGGTGACTTGAAACCTGCCGAATATCAGACGGAGCTCTTCATGGACATGGCCTGGGCCGGACCAGAAAACATCCCGGACAGGCACCTCGAACATTTCCTTCAGCGGGAATTCGGGAGGAAGGCTGCCGAAGCGCTTGCCGGCATCATGGAGAGGCATTACGAACTGGCCTTCATCCGCCGGCCGGAATTCCTCGGCGGAACACGTGTCTATGAAGGTAAGCGCGAAGACTGGCCGGACTGGCAGGTCATAAGAGACCTCCCCTGGAGTGACGAATACATCCTTAAGCGGCTCGATGACTATCAAGCCATTGAAGATCAGGTGGAGAAGATCTATCAAAGCATTTTAGAAGACCGAAGGGATGCCTATTTCCAGCTCGTCAAATACCCGGTACAGGCCTGTGCGGAGATGAACAAGAAGATAATCTATGCCCAGCTGGCCCGTCACGGCCATGGTGACGGGTTCTGGACTAAGAGCGATGCTGCGTACGACAGTATAGTAAGTCTGACGAAGGTCTATAACCACGGAATCCACAACGACGGCAAGTGGCTGGGCATGATGGACATGGCACCACGGCGGCTCAGCGTGTTCGGAAAGATAACACCCGGCAATTCCAAATCCGGCTACAATGCCTCCCGTGACTCTCTCAATGCTCAACAGTCAACCCTCACCCCATCCCTCCTATGGACTCCGCTTCCGGTCGGTGAGGTGAAGGTGTTTGCACTTGCTGCGCCTGCAGGCAAGGACACCATGGCTGCTAATAGCATAGAGATCCGTCTGCTGCCGCATTTCCCTATAAAGGAAAACGGCACACTCCGGGTCGAGGCACGTATAGACGAGGGGCAGTGGCAGACTCTGCACTTCGAGGCCGCTTACCACACCGAGCAATGGAAGCAGAACGTACTGCAGAACTATGCGTCAGCCAGAATCGGACTGGCAGGCAATAGGACTGGCAGGCTGTCTGATGTTCACACAATACAACTCCGCGCACTCGACAAAGGTGCCGTACTGATGGAGATGAAATTTGGGAATTAGACGGTTAGACATTAAGACATTAGGAAATTAGGAAATTAAGGCATTATGAAAAGAACTGTTTTTTCAATGGCAATGCTGCTGGCTGGTGTTTCGGTGCTGTGCCATGCAAAGAAGTCGGAGTTCGATTTCGACTGGCGTTTCAGTCTTGACGGTGGTGAATGGGAGACTGTCCAACTGCCTCACGACTGGAGTATCAATCTGAATTTCAGCAATAATCTCAGTGGCAGCGTAGCCCATCTGCCTGGCGGTACCGGACGGTACGAGAAGACGTTTGTCATCCCTCGCAGTGACAAGGGGAAGAGCATAGCCATCCTTTTCGACGGTATCTATTCGCGCAGCGACGTTTGGCTGAACGGCGTGCATCTTGGATTTCGTCCATACGGATTCGGATACATCGAATACGAATTGTCGGACTATCTCGTATATGGTGGTGAAAACAAGATTGAAGTGAAGGTCGTGAACCCTGACGACCACAAAAAGACTGCACGATGGTACACGGGATCGGGCATCTACCGCCATACGTGGCTACTGAAGCGGAACAAGTCGCACATAAAGACTTATGGCAACTATATAGTAGCGACACCGGACGGACACGTCTCCGTAAAGACTGAGATGGTTGGCAATGGGACGGTGAGATACGTAGTGAAAGATGCCTCCGGCAAGGTGGT
>DCGE01000166.1:2594-4437 GCA_002314525.1 Prevotellaceae bacterium UBA1786
AGCGACAAGGGAGAATTCGACATAAAGGACGCAGTGCTGTGGGATGTGGATCATCCGTATCTATATACGCTACTGACGCAGATGTACATAGGAGGAAAGAAGGTTGACGAGACGGAGGAACGGTTCGGCTTCCGTACGGCAGAATTCACCACCGACAGGGGATTCCTTCTCAATGGCCGCCGTCTGAAGCTGCAGGGATTCTGTCTGCATCAGGACGATGCCTGTCTGGGTGCTGCCCTGCCGTATCGCAGCATGGAACGCAAGCTGGAGGTGTTCAAGGCATATGGGGTGAACGCGATTCGCTGCAGCCACAATCAGCCGGCACCTGAGTTCCTTGATTTATGTGACAGAATGGGACTGGTGGTCATCGACGAAGCATTCGACAAGTGGAAGTCGGGCTATTACGCAGAGTGGTTTGACGAGTGGTGGCAGCACGACCTCCGGAACATGATCGAACGTGACCGCAACCATCCGTGCATCGTTCTGTGGAGCATTGGCAACGAACTGAATGAAGCATGGGAAAGAAGCGACGTAGGGGTCGAACGTGCACGGATGCTGCAGGATTTCGTCCACCGTATGGAACCTACCCGTCAGGTGTGCCTGGCATGTCAGAACAATCATCAGGACAAGTTTGCCGGAGTAACCGACGTGGTGGGCTACAACTATCAGGAACAACGCATGGTAAGTGACCATAGGCGCTTTCCCAACCGTAAGTTTGTCGTGACGGAAGAGTTGCCATACTACCAGGGAGCCGAGGGCGACATCCGTGCCTACGATACCAATAACCCGTGGAACACCATCATAGAGCATGATTTCATTGCAGGCGGCTTCCTCTGGACGGGAGCTGACTACATCGGCGAGGCGGGCNNGGGATGGCCGTCGCATGGATGGCCGGGAGGACTGCTCGACATCTGCTTGGTAGAGAAGCCGCGTGCCGTGTTCCATAAGGCCATGTGGAATCCCGACAAACCGATCGTGGGCATAGCAGTAAAGGACAACTCTCTGAACCTCGACCATGCACGCGACTTGTGGCAATGGCCACCGATGGCATCTATCTGGAACTTTCCGAAGAACTATGAGGGACTGATGATGGAGGTGGTGACTGCCACCAATTGCGAGCGCGTTGTACTCTACATCAACGGCAGACAAATGGGTGACAAGCGTACTGCCGACTTCCCTAACCACACCATCCTTTGGAATGTGCCGTTCAGTCCGGGAGAGATCCACGCTGCGGGAATCAACGGGACCGACACGGTGGCGAGGTATTCTATCCGTACTGCCGGCAATCCCGTGACCCTGCGAGCCACACCCGACAGAAGCGAACTCCTTGCCGACGGACAAGACCTTGCCTACATACAGATGGAGCTTCTTGACAAGGACGGAACGCTTGTGCAGCATATTGACCGGATGGTAAGAGGCAGCGTAGAAGGCGAGGGACGCCTCGTAGGGCTTATCAACAGTGACTTGCGACGCACCACGCCGTTTACTTCCAAGTCGGACAAGACATATTTCGGACGGTGCATGGCCATCATACAAACCACACGCAAGGCTGGCCCAATACGGCTGATATTGCAGGTCGAAGGGCTAAACGAGGATGTGATTGTTGAACTGAAAAGCCGTTTTAAGGTTCAAGGTTTAGGGAGTTAGGGATGGCTATTTACTTACATTTCGTACGCTCGGAACAAGCCATAGGCTCTTTCGCTATTCCAACACGGAAAAAGATATAGATCTCATTTTGTGTCCAATTTGTGTCCAAATTTTGGAATTTGACAAAAAAGAAAAACCTGCAAGTATTGGAAACCAACAACTTGCAGATTCTTTCTGTACCCAGAGCCGGGGTCGA
>DCGE01000166.1:4485-11189 GCA_002314525.1 Prevotellaceae bacterium UBA1786
CTACCGATTCCGCCATCTGGGCCTAAGCGGGTGCAAAGGTAGGAAAAAAATTTATATACACCAAATTTTCGTCGATTATTTGATACTTGATGACTGATATTTGATAATAATTTCTTAACTTTGCGAGAAAATACTGCGATGAACGAATTTGATATACACGAGGAGCAGTTTGTATCGGCGAAGGAGAAGGATTTTGAGAATGCCCTGCGTCCTCTGGCCTTTGAGGATTTCAGCGGACAGGGACAGATAGTGGAAAACCTGCGCATATTCGTCGAGGCTGCCAAGATGAGAGAGGAACCTCTGGATCATACGTTGCTGCACGGTCCTCCGGGATTGGGCAAGACGACTCTTGCGGCAATCATAGCCAACGAACTGGGTGTGAACCTGAAGGTCACTTCGGGGCCTGTGCTCGACAAGCCTGGCGATCTGGCAGGACTGCTGACGAGTCTGGAGCCCAACGACGTGCTGTTCATAGACGAGATACACCGTCTGTCGCCGGTAGTGGAGGAATACCTGTATTCGGCTATGGAGGACTACCGCATAGATATCATGCTCGACAAAGGTCCTGCTGCGAGGAGCATTCAGATAACCCTGAATCCTTTCACGTTGGTAGGTGCAACGACAAGAAGCGGTTTGCTGACAAGTCCGCTGAGGGCAAGGTTCGGCATCAACCTGCATCTGCAGTACTATGATGCTCCGACATTGCAGAAGATCATCCTCAGATCATCGAGACTGCTCGGTGTGAGCTGTGAACCTACCGCTGCTGCCGAGATAGCACGGAGGAGCCGTGGTACGCCTCGTATTGCCAATGCACTGCTCAGACGTGTGAGGGACTTCGCCCAGGTGAAGGGCAACGGGTGTATTGACATTGAAATAGCAAGGGTGGCCCTGGAGGCGCTGAACATAGACAAATACGGTCTTGACGAGATTGACAACAAGATTCTGCTCGGCATCATCGAGAAGTTCAAGGGTGGACCTGTGGGTATAGGTACTATTGCCACCGTCATCGGTGAGGATGCCGGTACGGTGGAGGAGGTGTATGAGCCGTTCCTGATCATGGAGGGTTTCATCAAGCGTACGCCACGAGGTCGTGAGGTGACGGAACTTGCGTACAGGCACCTGGGCAAGACACCTTTCGGCCCGATGCAGGGGGAGTTGTTTTAGGCGAGCAGAGCTCGCAGTTAGGAGTTAAGCCACTACGTGTCTTTTCCTCAGACGCGACTCGGCAAAGTTCAAGCGAGCTTGGCTCTGCACTCGCTGCTCCTTCGGTTAGGAGTTAGGGGGATTGATAATTAACAACTAGCCAACAGCTAACGGCTAAAGTCAAAAAACACAATGGCAAACTTAAAGGGATTACTGAAGGATACAGCGATATATGGGGCGAGCAGTATTTTGGGGAGGTTCCTGAACTACTGCTTGGTTCCGTTATATACATACACACTGAAGTCGTGTGCCGACTATGGTATATACACCGATATCTATGCCCAGACGGGGCTGCTGCTGGTCATACTGACCTTCGGCATGGAGACGACCTTCTTCCGGTTCATCAACAAACAGGAGACGAGGGAGGAGAAGATAAGCGTATACAGTACATCGCTCATGATGGTGGGCGGCGTGGCTCTGCTGTTCGTACTGCTGATGATGGCGTTCTTAGGTCCGATAGCTCAGGCCGAAGGCTATCCGGAACAGAAATGGTATCTGGGTATCATGGCACTGGTAGTGGCACAGGATGCGTTCCAGGCCATCATCTTCGCATATCTGAGAAACGAGCACAAGCCAGTGAGGTTCGCCTGTCTGAAACTGACATTCATATTCCTGAGCGTAGGTCTGAACCTCGTAGCCTACGTACTGATGCCGAAACTCAGCACCGACTGGGAGATAAGCGTGAAATGGGCCTTCTACATCAACCTCATCTGTACATCGACCATATCACTGCTGTTGCTGAAAGACATCACAGATATCCGTTGGACTTTCGACAGGACAAAGGCAAAAGCCATGCTCAGATACACCTGGCCGCTGCTCATACTGGGTATTGCCGGAATACTGAACCAGGTGGCAGGACAGATCATGCTGCCCCGTATCCTCGAGCAGCAGGAAGGCCGTCATCAGTTGGGCATATATGAGGCCGGAGTGAAGATAGCGATGATCATGGCACTCATCACACAGGCTTTCCGCTATGCCTACGAGCCGTTCGTATTCGGTTCGGCCAAGGACAAAGGCAGCAAGCACATGTATGCCGGGGCAATGAAATACTTCATAGTATTCACCTTGTTCGCATATCTGTGTGTGGTGGGATACATGGATGTGCTGCAGGTGATAGTAGGTCCTAAGTTCAGGGAGGGACTCGACGTCATACCAGTCGTGATGCTGTCGGAGATAATGATGGGTATCACGGTAAACCTGTCGTTCTGGTACAAGTTGATCGACAAGACCATCTACGGAGCATGGTTCTCGATAGCAGGATGTGTGGTTCTGCTCATACTCAACATATTCCTCATTCCGAAGATAGGCTACTGGGCATGTGCCATTGCAGGTTGTGCCGGTTACGGAACGACGATGGTACTCAGCTATACCATCGGTCAGAGGAAGAACCCGATAGACTATCCGATGAAGTCGATAGGTGCCTATACGTTGTTGGCAGGAGTGATGTACGCAGGAATATCCGTCGTACATCAGAACATCGGCAACATGTGGGCGAGAATGGGAATAAACACCATATTGATAATAATATTCTTAGCAATTCCAGTATATGAAATCATTAAGAAACGCAAGTAAGGCATTTGCCTTAGGTCTCGGACTGTGGGCTATGTGTCTGTCATCAGTGATGGCTGATGAAGGTATGTGGATGATCAACAACCTTTCGGCAAAGACAGACAGCATACTCAGGTCGATGGGGCTGGAACTGACCCATGAACAGCTGTACAGTGCGGATAAGCCGTCGCTCAACGATGCCATCGTGAGCTTCGGCGGATTCTGTTCGGGCGTTGTGGTATCAGACAAAGGACTGGTGTTCACCAACCACCACTGCGGATTCGACGCAATACAGTCGCACTCCACACCGAAGAACGACTACCTGACCGACGGCTTCTTCGCCAAAAGACAGAAGGACGAACTGCCGAACGAAGGTCTGTACGTGGATTTCCACCTGAAGACCATAGACATAACAGACGAGTTGAGTAAGGTAGGCTCCGACAAACTATTAGAGACGACAGAACAGATTGAAAGCGCCTACGAGGATTCAGTGAACGGGATATACGCAGTGGCAGTGCCCTATTACAGAGGGTTCAAGGTCTATCTGAGTATCTACCAGAGATTCAAGGACGTGAGACTGGTATTCGCACCACCTCAGTGTCTGGGTAAGCACGGAGGTGATACAGACAACTGGATGTGGCCCCGTCAGACATGCGACTTCAGTGTGTTCCGTATCTATACCGACAAGGAAGGCCGTCCGGCTGAATACTCCGAAGACAACATACCTCTGAAACCGAAGAACTTTGCCAAAATCAGTCTGCAGGGCTACCAATCCGGAACCTTCTGTATGACACTGGGATATCCGGGAAGCACAGACCGCTATTTGAGCAGCTACGGCATTGAGAACACGATGAAGAACACCAATGACGTGAGGGTTCAGGTTCGTGGGGTGAAGCAGAACATCCTGAAAGACGCGATGGCTTCGAGCGACGAACTCAGGATCATGTATTCTTCGAAATATGCAGCCAGCAGCAACTACTGGAAGTACTCCATCGGACAGAACGAAGCCCTGAGGAACCTGAACGTCATAGATGAGAAGAGAGAGATGGAGAAAGCCGTGTCGCAGGGATTGCTGGACAGTCTCAGGAACGAGTACATCAAGGACGACAAGAACCGGTTCATGATGATGATGATCGAGGAGTCGTTCGCACAGGGCAGTGATGTGCTGCAGGTGGCACTGATGAACTTCCTCGCAATGGTGAGGGGAAATGACGAAAAAGAAGACCTGCACAAGGAATTCGAGAAGGCCTACAAGGACATAGACATAGAGACTGACAAGGCAGTGTTTGCCGCAATGATAAAGAACTACCGCGAGAAAGTCGGGAAAGACTACTGGCCTGGTTTCCTCAATGAGATTGATTCGGTGTATGGCGGTGATGTGGACAGATATACAGACCATATATACAACACCTCCATCTTTGCAGACAAGCAGAAGATACTGGCAGTCACCAAGCAGGAGGAACTGCTCAATGACGGTATGTTCAACATCTCAACGGATGTGATACAGTGCGTGATGAACCATAGGCCGTCGGCAGTCATCGACAGTCTGGAGAGAGACCTGCTGCTCGCAATCCAGCAGGCAAATCCCGGCAAGGAATACTATCCGGATGCCAACTCCACACTCAGGATGAGCTACGGAATCGTTGACGGATATTCGGCAACAGGTATCAAGGATGCCTGCTACACACTTCCGAAGTCGCTTATCGACAAATATCTGAACTACCCGGAGAATCCCGACTACGAGCTGCTGCCGTCGGTGAGAAAGTGGTTCATGAAAGGAGCGTTCGGAGAAAGATACAAGGACCAGAAGAGCGGGGATATGCAGTTATGCTTCCTTTCGACCAACGACATCACAGGCGGAAACTCAGGTTCGGGAATGTTTGACGGCAAGGGAAGACTTATAGGTCTTGCCTTCGACGGCAACTGGGAAGCCATGAGCGGTGACCTGAAATTCGACAACAATCTGCAGAGATGCATAGGAGTGGATATCCGCTATGTACTCTCAGTCATAGAAGACTACAGCAAGGCACACCGTCTGATCAGGGAACTGACACTGGAATAATGCTGCCGTGCCCGTTTCATATGATAACAGGACTTGACTGTCCACTGTGTGGCTCTCAGCGTGCCATCCTCTGTTTCGTGAGAGGAGAGTTCTCTAAGGGCTTCGCATATAACTATGCGCTCATCGTGATGATACCACTCCTGACGGCATTCATCCTGGTGGAGTTCTTCAACAAAAGCCACAGGTTCGACCATCTGAAGGCCCTACTCTACCATCGATGGGCAAGATATTCATATTTTTCACTGTTTTTCCTTTGGTGGATTGTGAGAAATTTGTAAATTTGCAAAAGTAAACAGAAGTCGAGCCAGCTCAACTTCTGTACGAAACGGGGCTTTGCCCCTACGAAACGTAAGCATAGCTTACTACGAAACATCGGCAGTGGCCGACTACGAAACGTGTTTTGTCCCAAAACACTACGGATTTGATAAAGGATGATTACACCAGCATAGTAACTCGTAGCAAAAACCTCAAAATGTTTTTGTGTTTCGTAATGACCAACGGGAATGTTTCGTTTTAAGTAAGTTTACGCAACTTAAATAACAAATAGAATTATGAAGACCAACTATGAAGTCCGCTATGCGGCACATCCTCAGGATGCGAAGAGTTATGATACGACACGTCTGCGTCGGGATTTCCTCATTGAGAAGGTATTTGCCGAAGATGAGGTGAATATGGTTTACAGCATGTACGACCGAATGGTTGTAGGTGGTGCGATGCCTGTAAGGGAATGCCTGAAGCTGGAAGCCATCGACCCTTTGAAGGCTGACTTCTTCACCACACGCAGAGAGGTGGGCATATTCAACGTAGGCGGTGCAGGTACCGTCAAGGTAGGTGACGAGACATTCGAACTCGACTACAAGGAGGCCCTCTATATAGGTCGCGGCGACAGGGATGTGTACTTCTGCAGCAAGGATGCCGCAAGACCGGCTAAATTCTACATCAACTCAACGACAGCCCACAAGGAATATCCATGCTGCAAGATTACCAAGGCTGATGCCGTTGTGGCTCACATGGGCAGTCTGGAGATGAGCAATGAGAGAAACATCAACAAGATGATAGTGAATCAGGTACTCCCTACCTGTCAGTTGCAGATGGGTATGACCGAACTGGCACCGGGCAGTGTGTGGAACACCATGCCGGCACACGTACACTCAAGAAGGATGGAGGCATACTTCTATTTCGAGGTACCAGAAGAGCAGGCTGTATGTCATTTCATGGGTGAGGTCGATGAGACACGTCACATCTGGATGAAGGGGGACCAGGCCGTACTGTCACCGGAATGGTCCATCCACAGTGCAGCAGCAACCCATAACTACACCTTCATCTGGGGTATGGGCGGTGAGAACCTTGACTACGGCGATCAGGACTTCTCAAAGATAACGGATCTGAGATAGATTTTGTACTATATTTTGATATCTATAACTAAACTATTGGTAACTAATTAAAAACAACAAAATTATGAATTTATTTTCACTAGAAGGTAAGAACGCATGGATCACAGGTGCGTCTTATGGTATCGGTTTCAACATCGCATGTGCTTTTGTGGGTGCTGGTATAAAGAACATCATCTTCAACGATATCAGCCAGGAGTTGGTGGACAGAGGAGTAGCGGCATACAAGGAAGCAGGAATAGAGAACGTACACGGATATGTGTGTGACGTGACGAAGGAAGACGACGTGAAGGCTTTGGTCAAGAAGATTCACGAAGAGGTGGGACAGATCGACATCCTGGTCAACAACGCCGGTATCATCAAGCGCATACCTATGCACGAGATGAGACGCGAGGAGTTCCAGCAGGTCATCGACATCGACCTCGTAGGTCCGTTCATCGTGTCGAGTGCCGTACTGCCGGAGATGATGGAAAGGCGTGAGGGCAAGATCATCAACATCT
>DCGE01000166.1:11230-11515 GCA_002314525.1 Prevotellaceae bacterium UBA1786
GGACGTGAGACCGTCAGTGCATACGCAGCCGCAAAGGGTGGACTGAAGATGCTGACTCGGAACATCTGCTCAGAATACGGAGAATACAACATACAGTGTAACGGAATAGGACCTGGCTACATCGCCACACCTCAGACGGCACCTCTGCGCGAGATTCAGTCGGACGGAAGCCGTCATCCGTTTGACAAGTTCATCTGTGCCAAGACTCCTGCCGGACGCTGGCTCGACCCTTCGGAACTCGGCGGTCCTGCTGTGTTCCTTGCTTCACATGCCAGCGATGCCGTC
>DCGE01000166.1:11529-16378 GCA_002314525.1 Prevotellaceae bacterium UBA1786
TTTACGTTGATGGTGGTATTCTTGCTTATATCGGTAAACAGCCATGAGAAGGTTGGCTATTAGCTATTGGCTGTTGGCTGTCGGCTGTTGGCTGGGAGCTGTCAGCCCTACCTGTGCACAACAAGTCATGGTGACGGTGAAGAACCCGACAAAGTCGGCACGGGCAGGCGAGATGGTTGAAATAGATCTTAACACCCTGAAACTCAAACTCAACACCGACAACGGACTCGTAGTCAATGACGCTGACGGAAAGGAAATACCAAGTCAGGTGACATACGACGGAAAACTCATTTTTCAGGTGGGAGTGGCAGGAAAGGGCAAGAGCATCTATACCGTAAGTTCAGGAAAGCCTGGCGGATACGAGCAGAAGGTGTATGGCAGATATGTGCCTGAGCGTTCGGACGACATTGCCTGGGAGAACGAGAGAGTGGCATTCCGCACTTATGGTCCTGCACTGCAGAAGAACAACGAGAAGGCATTCGGTTTTGACATCTGGACCAAGCGCACCAGTCGTTTCGTCATAGACGAGAGATACGCCAATGAGTTGGATCCCAATGTCGCTGCAGTCGCACGCAAGCTGAAGGCGATGGGCAACGAAGACCTTGCCAATGAAGTGAGGAATGCAGTGAGCTATCATGTGGATCACGGCAACGGCATGGACTGTTACAAGGTGGGGGCAACCCTCGGCTGCGGTACTCCGGCTCTGATTGAGGACGATGGCAAAAGGATTGTCTATCCATGGTGCTGGAAGGAATACAAGATACTTGACAACGGACCTCTGCGCTTCACTTTCAGCATGACATACAATCCTGAAAGAGTCAACGGGAAGGACGTAGTGGAAACTCGTACGGTCAGTCTCGATGCAGGCAGTCAGATGAACAAATGCACAGTATCGTACGCAGGACTGGATGAAGGGACACCTGTCTGTGCGGGTATCGTGGTACATAACGAGAACCCGACGGCATACGTGCTCTGTCCGGAAAACGGATACATGGGTTACGAAGACCTCGGCGACTCACAGCAATACAAGGAGAAGTTCCGTTTCCAGAACAAGGACTTCGGAAAGATATTCGTAGGGGCAGTGTTCCCGGATAAAGCAGTCACGATGAAATACCGTGCTGATGAGGGTCTGCCTGGTGCTGTAGGACATATTCTCGGTCTGTCATCTGTAGGAGGAAAGACAGAAACATTCACATATTATTTCGGAACAGGTTGGGACAGGAACAAAGAGACCGACTTCACCGATATGACAAAATGGGAAGCCTATCTGTCGGCATACGCAAGTCAGGTTCGCAACCCACTGAAGATAACAGTCAGATAACAACATGAATTTCTTTGCAGTAGATCTGGGAGCAACAAGCGGCAGGACTATCATCGGCAGTCTTGCTGACGGAAAACTCGAACAGCGAGAGTTGACACGTTTCAAGAATCCCATCATAGAACTTGAAGGACATTGTTACTGGGACATATTCCATCTGTACAATGAGATTATCTGTGGACTTAAGTCGTGTGCCGACGAGGGCATCGAGATCGGAAGCATCGGTATTGACACATGGGGTGTGGACTTTGTATGCATAGGCAAAGACGGTCTCCCCATCAGGAATCCGCATTCCTACAGAGATACTTACACCGAAGGTGTGATGGACGAGTATTTCGGTATCATACCTAAGGAAACCGTGTATGAGAAGACCGGAATACAGTTCATGAACTTCAACTCGCTCTTCCAGCTCTACGCACAGAAGAAACAAGGAGACAGTGCACTCGAGGGTGCGGAGAAAATACTCTTCATGCCTGATGCACTGGCCTATATGCTGACAGGTGAGGCTGTATGCGAATATACCATCCTCTCAACCAGTCAGATGCTTGATCCAAGGACGAAGAAGATTGACAAGGAACTGATCGACGTCATCGGACTGAAGGAAAGTCAGTTCGGCAGGTATGTACAGCCAGCTGAGAAGGTGGGAACTCTGTCGAAGAGTGTGCAGAGGCTCACAGGCCTCGGAACTGTACCTGTAATCGCCGTAGCCGGTCACGACACTGCATCGGCAGTTTCGGCAGTACCTGCAACAGACGGCAACTTCGCCTATCTGTCATGCGGCACTTGGTCGCTTCTGGGAATAGAGGTTGATGACGCCATCATCAACAAGAAGAGTTTTGAGTACAACTTCACCAATGAAGGCGGTATCGACGGAACGACACGTTTCCTGAAGAACATATGTGGAATGTGGTTGCTTGAGCGCTGCAGAAAGGAATGGACGGATGCACCCGATGATGTCAATCGGATAAACAGCGATGCGATGGATGCCGAGCCGTTCAGGTGTTTCATCAACCCGGACGATCCGGCGTTTGCAAATCCTGAAAGTATGGTTCAAGCCATCCGGGACTTCTGCAGGAAGACAGGACAGTATGTCCCAACGACATATAAGGAGATTGCCCGCTGCATTTTTGAGAGTCTGGCACTGAGATACCGTCAGGTTGTGGAACAACTCAGGGAGATGTCGCCGTTCCCGATAGAACGGCTTCATGTGATCGGGGGCGGTACATACAACCGATATCTGATGCAGATGGCAGCCGACTCATTAGGGATGCCGGTGATAACCGGTCCGGTAGAAGGAACTGCCATGGGAAACATCATGATTCAGGCAAGGGCGATGGGAGAGGTGAGAGACGAGAGATGGGAGGGGAGACGGATAATAGCCTCATCGATTGAGATGAAAACCTACATGCCTGCCTCCTCAAAGAATTGGGACGAAGCATATAAACGATTTATTAACCTATAGAATATGAACGAACAGAACATTCACCAGGCATACGCCATTGCCAAAGAGCGCTATGCTGAAACAGGTACTGACACAGAGGAAGTAATACGTCAGCTTCAGGACTTCCATCTCAGCATGCATTGCTGGCAGGCTGATGACGTAACAGGATTTGAGGTTCAGGCAGGAGTTCTGAGCGGTGGAATACAGAGTACCGGAAACCATCCGGGCAAGGCTCGTAACATCGATGAACTCCGTACGGATATCCTCAAGGCCAAGTCATTGATTCCTGGTTCTCACAGACTTAACCTGCACGAGATATACGGTGACTTCAAAGGAAAGGTCGTCAATCGCGATGAGGTGGATGTAAGCTATTTCGAGAGCTGGATTGACTGGGCAAAGGAGAATGACACAAAACTGGATTTCAACTCAACCAGTTTCTCGCATCCCAAGAGCGGGAACCTCTCATTGTCGAACCCGGACAAAGGTATCCGCGACTTCTGGATTGAACATACCAAACGTTGTCGCGACATTGCCAACGCAATAGGTGAGGCACAGGGTGATGCATGTATTATGAACCTATGGGTACACGACGGCTGCAAGGACATGAGTGTGAACCACTACCTCTACCGTCGGCTGCTCAGGGAGAGTCTTGACGAGATATTCGCCAAACCACAACCGATCATGAAAGACTCCATCGAAGGTAAGGTATTCGGCATAGGACTTGAAAGTTTCACCGTTGGCAGTCATGACTTCTACACAGCATACGCCTCAAAGAACAACAAGATACTCACCATCGACACTGGCCACTACCACCCTACCGAGAGTCCGGCCGACAAAGTCAGTGCAGTGCTGCAGTTCGTTTCCGAACTGATGCTGCATGTCAGCCGTCCCGTTCGCTGGGATTCAGATCATGTCACTATCATGGACGACCCTACCCAGGAACTGTTCTCTGAGATAGTACGTGCCGATGCACTTGAGAGAGTTCATTACGGACTCGACTTCTTCGACGGTTCGATAAACCGCATCGGAGCATACGTGATCGGTTCGCGTTCGGCTCAGAAATGTATGTTGCGCGCACTGCTCGAACCACGTCAGGAGATATCACGGCTTGAGATTGCAGGCGAGGGCTACAAGGTTCTTGCACTGCTCGAAGAACAGAAGGCCATGCCTTGGCAGGCAGTGTATGATGAGTTCTGTGTGAGGAACAATGTTCCTGTAGGTCAGGATTTCATCCGTGAGATTGAACAATATGAAAAGGACGTAACAAGCAAACGATAATATGGGAGAGAAACACGGAAGTCTGAAGAGTACCATTGCGGTATCTCTGAATAATTATCTCGATGCAGGAGCTATCGTAGCAGGAGCCAGCGGGCTGTCATTATGGCAGAACTATCTGGGTCTCACCGAACTGCATCTGGGATGGCTGAACTTCATCAGTGCGAACTGTCTCGGTGCAGCTATTGGTGCCATCATCGGAGGTTTTCTTGCCGACAAATACGGAAGGAAATTCATTTACACATACAACCTTATAGTATATATGGTGGGAGTACTGCTTGTCATGTGCTCCGTAAACTTTCCAATGCTCTTGGCGGGATTCCTTGTGACAGGCATCTCGGTGGGCATCGGAGTACCGGCTTCGTGGACATACATCTCAGAAAACTCAGAGGTAGGCAACCGAGGACGCAACATCTGCATCTCACAGATGTCATGGGGTTTCGGACCGATGATCATACTGCTGTTGGGTATGCTGTTCGCCCCTGGAGGCTATCTGTTCAGTTGGATAGAAACCATCAGTCAGGCAGTCATAGGTGCTGACGTTTCGGTGGATGCAGTCAATGTGTTCAGTTCGAGGATGGTGTTCCTCTCTTTGTTCATCGTGGCATTCATTGCATGGAACCTTCAACGTACACTCGAAGAAAGCCGTGAGTGGAAGTCCATACAGCAGGACGTTGGCAGTTCGACGTTAGCCGTTGGCAGCCAACAGCCAACAGAAGACGGCTTACTTCACGCCATCAAGGTGCTGTTCTCCAACAAGATTGCCATCAAGACAGTATGCTACCTTGCAGCCATCTACCTCACATGGAACCTCG
>DCGE01000166.1:16467-20460 GCA_002314525.1 Prevotellaceae bacterium UBA1786
TGGATGAACTGCATTCAGTGGGCTATCATAGTCGTAACAACATTGGCAGTCTCACTCATCATCGACAAGACGAGCCACAAACTGCTTTACATCATCGGACTTCTGTTCGCCATCAGTGCATGGGTGATAATCGTTGGTGTAGGAGTCAACGGACCTACAGGCCTCTGGACCTTTGCCATACTATGGGGAATCGAAGGAGGTATATCCGTACAGATATTCTATGCTCTTTGGGGTTCCGAACTCTTCCCTGCCAAGTTCCGTGCAGGAGCTCAAGGACTGATGTTCTTCATCGTACGAGGACTCTCTGCCGTATGGGGAATGGTATTCGCATATATCTATGGTGATAACGGAGAAGGATTCACACTCTCCGCCTACTGCATGATAGGACTGCTGCTCATCTCACTCGTAATCGGAGTCATCGGCTGTCCGAACACCAGGGGCAAATCACTAAACCAAATAACAGTTGAACGCTACGGAAACAATATTTAGAATATGACAACAATACTTGATAAACGAACAGAACTGAAGGCCGTAATTGATGAATGTGCGGAGGTGGCAGGATATCTCTGGCAGAAAGGCTGGGCCGAGAGAAACGGCGGAAACATGACTTACAACATCACGGATGTAGTTGATGACGAACTAAGAAACTTGCCTGCTCTTGTGCCTGCCAGACCGATAGGAGAAGTAATGCCGCATCTGAAAGGTACTTTCTTCTATGTGAAGGGCACCGGCAAACGTATGCGTGACCTCGCCCGTTGGCCTATGAAGAACGGCAGCATCATCCGCATATGCGATGACTGTGCAAGTTATGAGATAATTGCCGATGAACCGGTATTGCCGACCAGTGAACTGCCTTCACATCTCAGCATGCATAACTACCTCATCGGTAGTGGCAGCCGATACAAAGCCTCGCTCCACACCCACCCCATCGAACTCGTTGCCTTGAGCCACAACTCAGCACTCCTCAACGATGTACTGACAAAGAGATTGTGGAGTATGATTCCTGAGACTCTTGCCTTTGCACCTCTCGGACTTGGTATCGTACCATACGCCATGCCGAGCAGTCTCAACCTTGCCGAAGCAACACTTGAACAGATCAAGAGCCATGATGTCGTACTCTGGGAGAAACACGGAATATGTGCAGTGGATATGACAATGATGGATGCCTTCGACCAGATTGATGTCATGAACAAGGCTGCAAATATATATATGTGTGCCAAGAGCATGGGATTCACCCCTGAAGGAATGACTGAAGAGGCCATGAAGGAAATCCAGGATGTGTTCCATCTGCCTAAAAAGAGATTGGGGTGAAGGCTGCATACTATACACTTGGCTGTAAACTGAATTTTGCCGAGACGTCAACCTTCGGTTTGCTGATGCAGAGTCTTGGTGTTGAACGTGCTCAGAAGGGAGAACCAGCTGATGTGTGTATCATCAACACCTGTACCGTCACCGAGATGGCAAACAGCAAGGGCCGCCAGCTTATTCATCGGGTGATAAAAGACAATCCGGGAGCTTTCATTGCCGTAACGGGATGCTATGCCCAGATGCGTCCGGAGGACATCAGTGCGATACCGGGTGTCGATCTCGTAGTCGGAGCACAACATAAGGACGAACTGATTCCCCGCATCGCCGAAGCGTTGGCTGTTCGCCGTTTGCCGTTAGCTATTAGCTGTGAACAAGCCAACAGCGAACAGCCAACAGCCAACGGCCAACAAGCCAACAGCCAACAAGCCTTCTTCCCTGCCTGTTCACGAGGTGACAGAACACGTTATTACCTCAAGGTACAGGACGGATGCAACAACTTCTGCACATACTGTACTGTTCCGTATGCACGGGGTCGGAGTCGTAATGGTTCAATTGCCTCAATCATCGAAGAAGCACGGAGGGTAGCTGATGAAGGTGGCAAGGAGATAGTGATAACCGGAGTCAACACTGGCGATTTCGGTCGGACGACAGGGGAGACATTCATCGACCTCATACGTCAGTTGGATCAGATTGATGGTATTGAACGCTATCGTATTTCCAGTATTGAACCCAATCTGCTCACCGACGAAATCATTGACTTCTGTGCCCGGAGCCGTGCCTTCATGCCACATTTCCACATACCTCTTCAGAGTGGATGCGATGAAGTGCTCCGGCTGATGCACCGTCGTTATGATACTGATTTCTTCCGTCGCAAGATTGAACGGATCAACGAGATCATTCCCGATTGTTTCATCGGGGTTGATGTAATCGTGGGGATGAGAGGTGAGACCGATGAATACTTCGAGCAGGCATACCGGTTCATGGAGAGTCTTGACGTCAGTCAGTTCCATGTGTTCAGCTATTCCGAACGCCCCGGCACAAAGGCACTTGATATTCCGTATAAGGTCACTCCACAGGTCAAGCACGAACGGAGTCAGAGACTTCTGGCTTTATCCAGTCAGAAGACACATGAGTTCTATTCACGTTTCATCGGGACGGAACGACCTGTTCTGCTTGAACATGCCAGTCGTCAGAAACCGATGAACGGATTCACCGACAACTATATCCGTGTGGAGTTCCCCAATACCCCATCGCTCGACAACCATATCGTCAGTCTCCGTCTCACAGGCTTCAACGCTAAGGGAGATGCACTGATGTGCTCAGAATCTTAGCTGAAGCTGAGTCACGAACTGACGTGAGAGAGTGCCGTCGGCAGCATCCTTGAACTGAAAAAGCGATGAGATACGGCATTTCTTGTGGAACCACCACTGAAGTCCGCCCATATAGTTTCTTGTAGCATCGAAGAGATGGATGTTCTTGTCAAAATATTCATAGTCAAGAATCACATCCACCCTGTGTTTCGGCATCAGATGCAACCAAGCCTCAGAATACAGACACTGTGAAGGAGTACCCTCGTCCCAGCCGCGCAGGTATTCGCTTCGTATATACAGAGGTTTGGTTTCAGCCTCGAAGCCCACTGCCATCCTGTTGCGGCTGTAGTCTTCACCCATCTTGATTTCGCCGTATTTATCAGCAGCCATCGCATGACCCGTTCCTAAATATGCGGAGGCAGAAAGAGTCAGGTTCTTGATCGGCCGGTAATCCAGTTTGGCAATGACATCCTTCTGCGTGTTGTTCTCCGAATGGTTCATTCCCGTACCGTTGAATACACCCACGGCATACGACATCAGGTTACGCCCTTCACTGTTCTTCAGGAAGTCGCCGCTGAGAGTGAGTCCGAAGTCGCGCCCTGCATAGTTGCCATACAGAGGGTCGCCCTGCAATCCGGCAAGATACCTCACACCGTCATGGAAGAAGATATTTCCCACAGCCGTAGGCGACATCAGGTTCTCCAGTGAGAAATGGGTCTTGTACTGACCTATCTTGATATTCAGCGCATCGCATGGCTTATACTTGCCCCAGTACTCATTCAGCACCTTGTCCGATGTCTTCGAAGCCACATCTGCCATGATATGGATATCTAACTTTGGAGTCACGGCAGCATTGAGCATCAGGAAAACCCTCGTCAACTCAAACCCATTCGTCTCATCTTCCCCATCCACGTTCTTGACATTGTAGTTCGCCTGACCATAACCCTGCAGGGTGAAACGCATGTCACCCGCATCGACACTGATCACATCCTGTGCATTCAAGCCAACAGCGAACAGCCAACAGCCAGCAGCCAATAATAACTTTTTACCCATAACTTCTATTGATTCGATTTGCATGTGCAAAGGTACTAAAAAAATGAGAGACCGGAACAAAGTGAAAGGATAATTTCAGAAAAAACCATTCATAACCTATTCTACAAAGGAATTGAACGAATGAGGCTGCAGGTTAAGGTTCAGATACTTGCGATCAATCTTCACCGTAACCTGTCGGATTTCATCAGTGAAGTTTCCCGCAGTCACGATGTACTTGCCACCCTTGCGGAACACATTGACCGGCGTTTGACTGTGATCACGTCCTGCATAGCCCACCATCTCTGTTCCACGACCGACGAAGTGGCTGAAATGCTTGTAGGCA
>DCGE01000166.1:20582-21289 GCA_002314525.1 Prevotellaceae bacterium UBA1786
AGGATGAAGTTCCAGTTGTAGTACTCATCCACACCATGACCGAGGTTGTCGGCAATGAGGAAGAAGGTATGTTCACCTGCCTTCCAGTCCATACTGCCATTCCCACACTCACTCTCCGACATCATGATGCGCAGGTCGGGGTAGCGTTCACGCAACTGAGGCAGGTTGTTGCGGCATTCCCATTGCGTGCCGATACCCTTGATGTTCTGCTGCAGCGTCTTGTCATCAAGCGTCTTCTCCACATAATCCAGACGGTTGGTGTTGATGGTTCCCAACCAGAGTTCAACTTCCGGATGATGCTTCCTGAGTGCAGGTGCCAGATATTCATTGTTGAAGCGAAGAGTACCATCCACCGTCCATGGGCAACCGGGATAAGGGGTGTAGGAGTAAGCCTCGTTCTGGTACATCACCTTCGTGATTGGCAAGCCCTCCTCCTTGTAGAGGTCGATGAAACGGCAGAACATCTCAGCATAACACTGCAGATAGCGAGGTTCCTGAATGAGATAGCTCTGTGTTGCCAGTCGTCGCGGGAAGACACCGTTGCGGTCGCCCAGCAGTTTCATCTCATCGGGATCAACGATCTTGTCGTCGGCATACAACAGGTAATCCTTCCGGGGATCCTGCTTGTTGTACTTGCTCGAGAGCACACAATAATCCTGATTGATCTTCATCCATGAAGGAGGACTCCAAGGACTCATGAACAACTG
>DCGE01000008.1:0-189 GCA_002314525.1 Prevotellaceae bacterium UBA1786
AGATAGCATTGTTCTCATACCGTATCAGCCGATTGACCGAACACGTAAAGGCCAATCATAAAGATTATAGCACAAACAGAGCTCTTGTGAAGTTAGTAGGCCAGCGTCGCAGTTTGCTGGAATACCTCAAGCGCAAGGACATTGAACGCTACCGTGCAATCGTCAAGGCTCTCGGTCTTCGTAAGTAAT
>DCGE01000008.1:228-16806 GCA_002314525.1 Prevotellaceae bacterium UBA1786
GAGATTCGGAAATTTCCGAATCTCTTTTTTCGTATGAGCCACCCTGAGGATTATTACTCAAGGACAATAGGAAGAGGCTTTCTGAAACTCTGCTCAAGAGAGATGAGGGTTTCAGTGGAGTCAACGCCAGGAATGCCCTGAACGACATTATTCAACGTGTACATCAACTGCTCGTTGTCCTTGACATAGAGCTTGATGAACATGGAATAAGGTCCTGTGGTGCAATGGCACTCAACGATTTCAGGTATCTTTGCGAGTTCTTCAACTACACTCTTGTAGAGCGATCCCTTCTCAAGCTTGATACCTACATAAGTGCAAGTTGAGTATCCGAGACTCTTTGGGTTGATGGTATAGCCAGAACCTGTGATTACATTGCTGTCAATGAGTCGCTGTACTCTCTGGTGGATTGCAGCACGGGATACTCCGCACTGTGTAGCAACGTCCTTGAACGGTATTCGTGCATTGACAGAGATAATATCCATTATCTTCTTGTCAAGTGTGTCGATTCTGTAGTTCATCGTATGATTAACTAATTACTATTTACTATTACTTAAGACCAAGCTTTGCCTTAATCTGGTCTGTGAGATCAGTTGAGAGAGTTTCGCTGATGTAAGGGATTCCAGCTGTGATGTCCATGATATAGACGTAACCGCCAGCTGCACCTACTTCCTTGACAGCCTTACCGATCTTCTCAGATATTTCACCCAGTTTTGTCTGCTGAGCCTTCTGGAGATCTGCCTCACTTGTCTGTCCGTACTGCTGATAACGCTGGTAGAGGTCCTGAAGTTCCTGCTCACGGCGCTGCTTTACTGCTTCTGGGAGCTTCTCTGCTTCCTTCTCATAAGCCTGGCTCTTTGTCTCGATCTCTTCCTGCATCTTCTTCAGTTCATCCTGATATGACTTCTGGAGATTCTGAAGTTCAGTCTGAGCAGCTGTGTATTCAGGCATAGACTGAACAACCTGTGCAGAATTGAAATGACCGAATTTCTGTGCTGATGCACTTACTGAGAATGCGATGGCAAGTACCAAAGCGATTGAAAGTTTTTTCATTTGTGTGTTGTATTAAGTGATTAATAAATAAATAATGTATTACTACCTGTTCGGTGAATTTATTAGAACCCACCTTTAATAATTGGATGAATAGCCGAGTTTCTGGAGTACGTCATCACTGATGTCGATCTTTGGGGATGCATATATGATGCTTCCACCCGACGCACGGTCAAGAATGAGTTGATAGCCCTTTTGATCGCAGATATCCTTCACGGCATTATATATCTCGTCCTGAATAGGAGCCATGAGACTTTGACGCTTCTTATAGAGTTCACCCTCGCTGCCGAAGTACTTCTTCTTAAGGTCGCTAGCCTCCTTTTCCTTGGCAATGATATCTTCCTCAGTCTTCTTCTTCTGGGCATCAGAGAGGAACACAGTCTCAGACTGATATTTCTTGTACTTTGCCTCTACATCGTTGAGAATGGCCTGTACTTCGCCCTCCCACTTCTTTGAGAGCTGGTTGAGTTGTTCGTTTGCACGTTCATATGCAGGAATATTCTTGAGGATGTATTCCATGTCAACAAGAGCGAATTTTTGTGCATAGCATAGAGTTGTGCAGCCCAGTGATATGAGGGCTACAAGAGCCAATAGGCGATTTTTGATTGTCTGTGTCATAGTTGTACTGTATTTTTTATGCGTTAACTATATTATTTATTAGAATTCCTGTCCAAGTACGAAGTGGAACTGACTTCCTCCGTAGCTCGATGAACCATATATCTTGTCGAATCCGTATCCCCAGTCAATACCCATAAGTCCGACCATAGGGAGCATGATACGTACACCAAAACCAGCAGAACGCTTCATGTCGAACGGATTGAATTTGCTGACCGACGTCCAGGCGTTACCACCTTCGACAAATCCAAGTGCCCAGATGTTGGTTGAACCCTGAAGCATGAGAGGATATCGGATTTCAGCCGTCAGACGTGAATAGGCATAGCCTGAATAGCCCGAAGGAGTGAGTGAGCCGTTGTCGTATCCACGAAGTCCGATTGTCTCGGTATAATAGCTGGAAGAATAACCAGTCATTCCGTCACCACCTACATAGAAGGTCTCGAATGGTGACTGTTTATGCTTGTTATAGTAGCCGAGAAGACCGAAGTCGAGACGTGTCATAAGGACGAAGCACTTTGTGCTCTGGGCCTTGCTGTTGAGAGGAGTATAGAACTTTGACTGGAACTTCCATTTATGATACTCAATCCAGCGATATTTCTTCTGAAGGTCGCTCTGATAGTTTGCATCAGCAGGATCTGTTGCCAGGGAACTGTAGTTGACTCCGTCAAAAGAAGAATACGGTGGAGTGGCACTTACAGAAAATGCCAGTTCGGAACCACGACGAGGGAAGACAGAATTGTCAATAGATGTACGAGCCAGACGGAGAGTAAGGTTGATGTTGTTGCAGTTACCATTGGTGATGAGGAAGTACTCCCAGTCCTGAAGCATATAACGGGTATATGACAGATTGGCTGACAGGCTGAAGTTGTTGTCAGGCCAGTTCAGACGCTTACCCCAACCGATCGAGACACCGAAGAGCTGGATGTACTTATCAGGGTCGTAGTATGAAGAATAGTTGTTGTAATATGAACTGTTATAGTTGCCATAGCCATACAGAGCAGAATAATAACTGTTATAGTATGAACTGTTATAGTACGAACTGCTGATATCGGTCTGGCGTGAGAAGAACGCAGATACAGAGAATGAGTTAGGGCGTTTGCGTCCGAACCACGGATCATAGAATGAAATGCTGTACTGCTGATAATAGCTACCGTTGGTGGATGCACTGAGTTCAAGTTGCTGACCATCACCACGAGGAAGGAAGCCACGACTGTTCTTGTCTTTCTTGAAGAGGTTGCGCATTGAGAAGTTACCGAACTTCAGTCCGAGTTTGAATGTAACACCAATCTGTCCCCAACCAAGCGAGAACTCAACCTGGTCATTGGCCTTAGGAGTCAGTCCCAGATTGATATCGACAGTTCCGTCGGCTCTGTTAGGCAGTGGCTCAGGCTTGATGCCTTCCGGATCGAAATGTCCCATCTGGGCAATCTCCTGAACAGACATCTTGAAGGCATCCATACTGAATAAGTCACCTGGCTTGAGTTTCAGTTCACGACGGACAACTTCTTCGTAAACCATGGTATTGCCATATATCTTGATGCTGTTGATCGTGGCCTGGATACCTTCGTAGATACGAATCTCAAGATCGATGGAGTCGCCATCAACAGTAGTTTCCACTGGTGTCACGCTTGAGAATACATAACCATCATTGAAATAATAGTTTGCAACGGCATCGTCATCACCGGAACTCTGAAGTCGGTCGTGAATATGCTGAGAGTCATACACGTCACCCTTTTCCATACGAAGTACACGGTTGAGTGCATCGGTGGTGTATATGGTATTTCCCACCCAGTTGATGTCACGGACATAATAACGCTGACCTTCGTTGAAATGCATATAGATATCAATGGTATTGTCACCAAGATCAACAATGCTGTCAACCAACTCAATATCACGAAAACCAAGTTCACCATACTTATCGAGAACGCGCTGCTTGTCCTCCTTGAACTTCTCAGGAACGAACTTCTTTGTCTTGAACAAACCACGGATGCCTTTGACATGAGTCTTCTTAAGGAGACTGCTAGTGAAAGGAGTACCGGTTATCTTCTTGTATGACAGGTTGTCATTACCCGTAATGTATATCTCGTGGACCTTGACCTTCTCGTTCTTGTCAATGTTGACATCAACGATGACCTGCCCGTCATGGTTAATGTCATCCTTCTGAGTAATCTCGACTTCGGCATTCTTGAATCCCTTGTCATCAAAATACTTCTTTATGACATACTCCGCCTTGCTGACCATATCGGGAGTGATCTGATTGCCCTTTGTGATACCTATCTTTTGCTCAAGGTCGGTCTTTTCACCTTTCTTTACACCTTCAATATTGACCTGAGAGACTTTTGGCCGCGTTGACAGCACATATTTGAGATAGATGCTGTCGTTCTGAATATGGTCAACCTCAATACTTACATTTGAGAAGAGTCCATGTTTCCAGAAACGCTTCACAGCAGCTGTTATCTCCTCTCCAGGAACAGATACCTCATCGCCGATGGAAAGTCCAGATATTCCTACTACCAGATAGTCCTCAAGACCAGATCCTTCGAGTCCTTCGACAACAAAACCACCTATCGGGTAACGTGGAGCACGACTGAGTCCGTACGTAACCTTTGGCACGGCATCACTCTGAGCATACACGCATGAGAATCGTGATGTTATTGTCGAAAGAGAGAATGAGAAAACTATCAGCAAAGTAAGCAGACGTCTGTCTGCCGACATTATTCGGAATATCTTATTTTTATTTTTCATTTTCTACTTGTTCTTCAGTTTTTCCGAACCGTCTCTGACGGCTTTGATAATCGCAGATGGCCTTGAAGAAGTCTTCGCTTGTAAACGCAGGCCAGTATGTATCGGTAAAATAAAATTCAGTGTATGCAGACTGCCAAAGCAGGAAGTTGCTAAGACGTTTTTCGCCACCCGTGCGGATAAGAAGTTCAGGTTCAGGCATGAAACTGGTTGCCAGATATCTGTCCAACGTCATATCATCAATGTTGGATGGGAGGAGTCTGCCATCCAGGACATCTGTTGCAATGTCACGAACAGCCTTGCCAATTTCCCAGCGTGACGAGTAACTCAGAGCCAGCACCATACATGTGTTGGTATTGTTCTTTGTGAGCTCAATCAGGTGGACAAGTGCTTGCTGAACTTCAACAGGAAGACGGTCAGTCTGTCCAATGACCTGGAATCTCGCATTGTTCTTCATGAAGACATCTTCCTCAAGATGCTTCAGGAGCAAAGACATGAGAGCGGAAACCTCGTCCATCGGACGGTTCCAGTTCTCTGTGGAAAAAGTATAGAGTGTGAGATATTTCACGCCAAGACGTACAGCATCCTCCATGATGGTATGAACCTGCTGTGCTCCCTGCTGATGTCCTACAACACGATCATACCCCTGAGCGGTTGCCCATCTGCCATTGCCATCCATGATTATGGCAATATGGCCCGGAACACGATTCATGTCAATCTGATCTCTATATGTCATCTCTGAATTGATTTTACTAATTATTGCATTTGCGAAGTTTCGGCGACAAATCGTATGATATGTACAACATCGTCATGGAGTAGGTATCGGTATTCTTGAGGAATCCGCTCTCCATCTTGAAAGGATCGGTTATTCCGTCGAGTTTATCGCTCAATGATATGTGCATCGCCCAGTCAAATCCTACATTCCACCTGTCTGTCAACTTGCACTTCACACCTACACCCAATGGGAAATTGATGGTAAAAACATTTTTGCCGAATGTTCCGCCGGCACACATCTGAAGATAAGGAACAATACGGTGCGTACCTTTGTAACTCTTGCCGGTGCCATAACCCCAGAAGTGTATTTCATACGTGCAGCTGGCATCAACCAAGGTATTATCAAATGACCAAGACTGTCCTTCGACATCACCAAATATTCGCTGAAGGTCATCAGCCTTTCCGGATATACGTCCGTAGGCAAGAGTGCCCTTCAAAGCCATACGAGGGTTGATGTTCCACCGTCCTATGAGACCTCCTGCAAATTCCGTGTTTGAAAAGAAGTTGTTCGGATTTGCATCGCCCATATAAGACATGCCTCCAAGCATAGCCCCCAATTCGTACTTGTACTCAAGTTCGGTTTGAGCAAACACAGTTGTAAACGGCAGGATGAACAACAGACTCTGCAGAACAACAAGATGGGTATTTCGTATGGTCTGTCTCACTTAGCAGGATTAAGTTTATTGATATAGCCCTTCCACAAACGTGCCTTACGAGAGCCATTGCCTGACTGGATGAGATAGATATAGTCCTGGGCAACCACACATTGTGTAGGCAGGGAACGATCAAAGTCATCAGGCATCATGAGGAAACGAGTCTGACGTTTCCATGTAATACCATTGTCATATGAAAGGTAAAGATATCCGTCGCCAATAATGTTTATTGCTCCATTGTAAATGAATACGTTCGACATATTGGAGAAATATGGAAGAGCGTATGAATTCTCCGATGTAATGCCTATATACTGCCAATTCTGGTTGACAATATCGAGAGGAGCAGAGAGTTTATACCATGCAACTGAATGTGTAGGGTCGTTAGGAGTCTGACCTACAAGCACTACGTTCATAAGGTTCTCGTTGGTTTTGGACGAAAAGAAAACCGATGAGACATTGGCTACTGGAACTTTATTTACGTCAGTATTCCCAGATTTCTTCCAAGAGACCAAGTCCATTGTTGATACAAAGGATTCGCCATCGAAACCATGAAGGAAATATGGATCGGCTGAAAGAAGCGTCTTAACCTTCGGCAGCATCATCTGAGTCCAATCGACACCATCGTTGGAAACCTTGACAAAACCATCTTTGTCAACACCTACGAATTGATTATCGAAAACCTGAATCGAACGGAAATCGACATCATCGTTCTCCTGAAAGACCTGAACCGTATCGTTGATTACCAATGTACGGAAATCGCCAGTGATGGATAGTGTAGTGTCGGCTGCAGTCCACACAAGAGAATCGGCATCGGCAATACTTTTGCTCAATGTCACAGTATATTTCTTGAATGAAACACCATCTGTTCCGGTTACAGCCAATTCCACAGGATTAGTGAAGTCAACAGAGTCCTTTCCACTTGTCAGGTAGTAATAGATTGAGTCACTGCTGTTCTTTCTGTAGATATTCCCGTAAGCAGTGATTGAAGGAATTACATGAGTTATGTCAACCCAGTTCGGAAGAGAGTCGACATTATAAATCCTGCCGTTAATCTGGTCAATATTAAACTTCACCTCACTGCCACTTAAGGTCCTCGTATATGTACTGTCACTTCCATCATAACCAAAGGTATGGATGGTGGTTTTGATATCAGATATACTGAAAGCCGTAATGACACATTCAGGAGTTGGATTCACAGCCTCGTCTTCAATACATGAAGGGAAAAAAGATGTCAATATCAGACATGCAAATACTGCTTTTATATATGTTTTTATCTTTCTCATTCTTGCATAATACACAATATCATGCAAAAATACGAAATATTCTTGCCATTATAAAAGAAAAGACGAAAATTTAGGTTTTTTTATATGTATTTTTGTACAAATTGATACTTTTACCCTTCTAAATAGTCAATAATATCCTTTGCGCACTCGCATTTTGATTTTAGAGGGAATTTGATTTCCGATGTCCTATCAATGATGGTTATCTTATTGGTATCATGACGAAATCCAGCTCCTTCATCGTTAAGGGAATTGAGTACGATGAAGTCGAAATTCTTTCGCTGGAGCTTACCTTTGGCATTTGACTCCTCATGGTCTGTCTCCAAAGCAAATCCGGCGAGGAGCTGTCCTTCTTTCTTGATTTTTCCCAATGATGCAGCAATGTCATGAGTTGGACGAAGACGAATCACCAGCTCATCACCTTCGCGCTTGATTTTAGTGGAAGAGGTAGTGACAGGTGTAAAATCAGCCACTGCAGCACATAGTATTGCAGCATCAACATATGGATATATTTCAATACAAGCCTCATACATTTGCTGGGCGCTTTCCACATGTGTTACACGAAGGCCCTCCCTGTTCAGATTGAACCCTGATGAATTGACAGGTCCAAGAACAAGTTCAACCTGATGGCCCCTGCTGATACATTCATCAACAAGAGCCATCCCCATTTTTCCAGATGAAAAATTTCCTATGAAACGCACAGGGTCAATACGCTCGTATGTCGGTCCTGCCGTTATCAGTATCTTCATTTCAATACACTTTCAATGAGTGCAACGATTTTTTCCGGTTCTTCCATCCGACCCTTGCCTTCAAGATGACTGGCAAGTTCTCCTGATGCCGGTTCGATTATTGTATTTCCGTATGAACGAAGAATTTCAAGATTCTTCTGAGTGGAAGGATGGGCATACATATCCAGATCCATAGCAGGTGCAACGAATACCGGAGCTTTCATTGACAGATAAGTGGTAATCAACATATTATCTGCTATTCCATTAGCCATTTTCCCTATCGTTGATGCCGTGGCAGGAGCAATCAGCATCGCATCGGCCCAAAGTCCTAAATCAACATGACTATGCCATGAGCCGTCTCTCCTATCGAAGAACTCACTTACGACTGGTTTGCCCGAAAGTGTGGAAAGAGTGAGAGGGGTGATGAACTCCTTGCCAGATGGAGTAATGACCACCTGAACTTCAGCACCTTGTTTTATCAACTGGCGGATAATCAGACAGGATTTATAAGCAGCGATACTGCCCGTAATGCCCAATACAATTTTCTTGCCGAGAAGCATAGGTTTAGAATGGCAGGTCGTCAGCTGGGTCAGTTGATTCAAATGACTGAGGAGCCATAGGTGCAGCAGCGGCAGCTGGAGCGACCGGCTGAGCAGCAGGAGCCACTACCGGTTGGCCTGAAGGATCGACTTGAACCCTATCAACCTTCCACGCACGGATATCATTGAACCAACGACCTTGATATTCTCTTGCATTGATATCAAAGGAAACATTGATTTCTTCACCAATCTGTATATTGAACTGATTGATCTTATCTTCACCAAAAACATTGAAGACCATTCGACGAGGATATGCCTCATGTGTCTCAATTACAAAATCTTGCATCTTCCAAGGATTTCCTGAATTCCTTGACACACCACTTCTTGGTTCAAGAATGGCTATTACTTTTCCAGCTAATTCCATATCGTTTTTTTTAAATCACACGCAAAAATAATAAATTATTGTGAAATAGCGAGTGTGTTTTGCGAAATATTTATTATCTTTGTATTCGAATAACGAAATTTGACGAAAAAACTAAACAATAATGAGATTCAATGTATCAAGTACGGTTCTTTGCAACCGCCTCCAGACCTTAAGCAAGGTTCTCAGTTCAAAAAATTCCATCCAGATTCTCGAATGCATCCTTTTTGCTCTGGATAACGGAAAACTTACCATGACCGCCTCTGATGGCGAAGTAACGTTGATTTCCACTCTTGATGTAACCGATGCATCAGGAAACGGAAAGTTTGCAGTAAGTTCAGCAAACATCATCAACGGACTCAAGGAAATTTCAGACCAGCCTGTTCAGATCTCCGTCAATGAATCAAGCTACGCCATCGAAATAAAATATCAGAACGGTGAAAGCAAGTTCGTAGGTCAGTCGGGTGATGAATATCCTATTCCATCAATTCCTGAAGGTGAGACGACATCTATCACTCTTAGCAGTGGATTACTGCAGAACGGAATCACACGTTCCTTGTTTGCAACAGCAGATGATGAGTTACGTCCTGTAATGAACGGTATCTATTTCGATATCCAGGAAAACAATATCACATTCGTTGCAAGTGATGGTCACAAGCTGGTAAGAAGCAGAAATATGACTGGCCAGAACGAGACTCCGGCAGCCTTTATCCTACCAAAGAAACCTGCAAAGATTCTTCGCGATATTCTTGCAAAAGACGGTGGAGAGGTGTTGGTTGAGTTCAGTGAAGCCTATGCAACAGTCGCAGCTGAGAACTATGTTCTGAATTGCAGACTTATTGAAGGACGCTATCCAAACTACAACTCTGTCATTCCTTCAGACAATCCGTTCTGTGTGACAATCGATCGTCAGGCATTCATCGGAGCATTGCGTCGCGTAATGGTTTTTGCAAGTTCAAGCACAAGTCTGGTAAAGCTCCGCATTTCAGGCAACACACTGCTTGTCTCGGCTCAGGATGTTGATTTCTCTACATCAGCAGAAGAAAAGATCCTTTGTGAATATGATGGCAACCCTATGAACATCGGTTTCAAAGGTACGTTCCTTATAGACGTTCTGAACAGCATGAGTTCAAGCGAGGTAATCCTAGAACTGGCCGACCCAAGCCGTGCGGGAGTCATTGTACCTGCTGAACAGGATGAAAACGAAGACCTGTTGATGTTGCTTATGCCAATGATGCTTAATGATTAAAATTAAGGTATGAAACTTAGTATCAATAAGCCTATCGTATTCTTTGACCTTGAGACAACAGGTGTCGACGTGGTCAAGGAACATATCGTGGAGCTCTGCTATATAAAACTCTTTCCTGACGGTGAGGAGGTTGCAAAGACAATGAGGATCAAACCTGCAGACGCACTTGGCAACCAGATTCATATTCCAGAGGAGGCTTCATCCGTTCACGGTATCTACGATGACGATGTAAAGGACAAACCGACATTCAAGGATATTGCAGAGTCGCTGTATCATGAGGTGTTCGAAGGATGCGACCTTGCAGGATACAATTCCAACTACTATGATATTCCACTGTTGGTTGAGGAATTTCTTAGAGCAGGAGTCAACGCGGACTTTTCAACTTCCAAATGCATAGATGTATGCGTCATATACAAGAAGATGAACCCACGTACGCTTTCGGCTGCCTATCAGCAATACTGTCATAAAGACCTTGAAGATGCCCACTCCGCTCTGGCAGATACGCGTGCAACACTCGACGTCCTTGAGGCACAGCTTGAGTGCCATCCTGATATTCTCAGTAACAATGTCGATGCTTTATGCGAATATTCCACACAGAATCGCAACGTTGATTATTCAGGAAGAATGATTTATGATGCACAGGATCGGGAGGTATTCAACTTCGGAAAATACAAAGGACGTTTAGTTACGGAAGTGCTGAGAACTGATCCTGGATATTTCCAGTGGATTATGTCTGGCGACTTCTCGATGCATACCAAACAAATGCTGAACAAGATTCGTCTTCGCAATATGAAAAAATAAAGAAAAACCTGCGTCTGTATGTCATGACGTAGGTTTTTTATTAATAATAAGGTATTTAATTATTAAAGAAATAATCCCATGAAGAAATTATTATTTTCCGTTTTGCTCATGTTGATTAGCATGAACGGCATCGCACAAGAAACGAATCTTCCAAAACCGGACATGAACCGGAATACATCATCCGTGATGGAAGCATTCAAGAACAGACATTCTACAAGAGAATATGATTCAAGAAAACTGACATTGCAGGATTTGGGAGACCTCCTTTGGGCTGCTCAGGGCGTAAACCGTGAAAACGGGAATCTCACTGCTCCGACTGCTATGAACAAACAAGAAATAAGATTATATGTATTCTCCGACAAAGACGTATGTCTGTATAATCCCAAAGGTCACAGCCTGTCAAAGGTCGCAGACGGAGACCACCGTGATATTGTAGCCGACAGACAGGATTTTGCCAAGTCAGCCCCAATCTGCATTGTTTTGGTCACTGACGGTGACAAGTTCGGCAATATGGGAGAACACGGAAACGTGATGATGAGTGTGGATGCAGGAATCGTATGCCAAAACATCAACCTTTTCTGTGCGGCAGTTGGACTCAAGACCGTACCACGCGCAAGCATGAACCAAAAGGCAATAGCAGAGCTGCTGAAGCTTGGTGAAAATCAGAAAGCAATACTAAACAACCCTATCGGCTGGTAAGGTTTTAGAGAAACAATACCGCTTCATTGCCCATATTGAAAATCAAGTCGATGATTGACAGTCCGGGAATGAAACCATGCTTGTGGGCAAAGACCTGAGGATATTCCTTGGTCGTCATATAAGGAATTGAGATGTTATTTTTCAATTCCTTATATTTTTCAACACTATTCATATCACCAAGCAAAATCTCAACGGATTTATTGATTAAGGCAACATTGAAATCTACAAGATAATCATACTGATTGAAGAATAAGTCATGGTAATCATCTTGCAGATATTCAAAGAAAGGGCTGTTGAAATAAGTTGTCTCTACTGCGTGCCAATGCTTATGACACCAATCACCATGTTCGCTGATGCGTATTTCCTTCATTGAGAGCATGCCTTTGTCATCAGATAAAGGACTGGCTACCGGAACAGTCAGTTTCAGTTCTCCCTGCGGAGAATCAATCAGACAATGGTTTCTGGGAGTCTGTTTATGGTATGGTTCATCGAAGTCAAGTTCCGGCTGACCGGCATTGAAGTACTCGGAAAACCATTCAATTGACGGAAGATAGAATATCGGCAGTTTCATTGATTATCGAGAATAATTCATCAATCGTCTCAGCACGCAGCATATTGATGCGAGTCTGTCGGAAATTGGGAATACCTTTGAAGAGAGGTGATGCAGCAAGATGGCGGCGGACATGGAGTATTCCGCCTTTTTCACCAGTAGGACTGTATTTAACGCTGTCAAGGACCTGCCGCCTCAGGATGTCAAGTTTTGCTTCAGTACTGAGTTCTGTAAATGAACCATGGTCCAGAAATTCTGTTATCTCGCGGAAAATCCACGGCCTTCCGAACGTAGCACGACCAACCATGATACCGTCAACCCCATATCTGTCGAAAGCCTGCAATGCTTTCTCCCCACTGTCGATATCGCCATTGCCTATAATTGGAATATGCATCCGCTGATTGTTCTTGACCTGACCTATCAGAGTCCAATCGGCATCACCTGTGTACATCTGACTTCGTGTCCTGCCATGGATGGTCAAAGCCTGGATACCTACATCCTGCAGTCTTTCCGCGAGGTCAATGATGAATGGTGGCTCGCCTGACAAAGAAGCGCAATCCCAACCCAGACGAGTCTTGACGGTTACCGGAATCCTGACGGCATCAACAACTGCCTTCGTAATTTCCAGCAATAACGGAACATTCTGAAGCATACCCGATCCGCAGCCTTTCCTGGCAATTTTCTTGACAGGACAGCCCCAGTTGATGTCAAGGACATCCGGATGAGCTTCCTGTTCTATGATTTTCGCTGCCTCACGCATGCTTTCCACATCACGACCGTAAATCTGTACGGCAGCAGGACGTTCGTCAGCGCATATCTTGATTTTCTGCAGACTGCGATTCACACTCCGTATCAAAGCATCCGCACTTACAAACTCTGAATAGACCATACTGGCTCCAAACTCCTTACACAGAAGTCTGAAAGCCTGATCCGTAACATCCTCCATAGGGGCAAGCATGACAGGCCGAGAACCCAAGTCTATATTACCAATTTTCATATTCCGAGTGCAAAGGTATGAATATTTATCCAATAATCATTGTCATTTACTCAACAAAATCTTTTGGCAAAATATTTGAAAGCATGAATTTCTCTCCTGCATAAGCTAATGATACAATTGATATTCTTGTATTTGGCAGCTTTGCAATCTCCTGTGCACAAGACAGGATGGTAGTTCCTGTAGTGAGAATGTCGTCAATCAGCAATACATGTTTGCCCTGAAGTCTTTCGGGACGTACTACCCGGAATATTGACTTTACGTTCTCTTGTCTTTTGGAAATATGGAGTTTTGCCTGTGATTTGTTGTTTTTGATTCTTCTGACAGCATGCTTTTCAACTGGGATGCCGGTAATGTCATGAATTCCCTGTGCTATGTAGTGGCATTGATTATAGCCTCTCTGAAATTGTTTTTTCCAATGCAACGGAACTGGCACGACAACATCCATCGTATCAAAGAAGCCGGATTTCTGGTATTCCTGTGCCATAAGCGTGGCAAGATACTGCCCGATGTCAGGTCGCGACTTATATTTAAAAAGGTGTATCATATTCCGGACACCCTCTCCTTCATAAAACAGAAAGCTGCTTGCACGTACTATTGGAAGATGAAACCAAAACAGTTTTTCAATTTCGTTTTCGGGATGAAGATGCGAATTCGTCAAGGGCAGATGACGGAGACAATTCAGACATATGCATCTTTCCTGCGAGGTCAGTCTTTCACCACACATCACACAGAAACGCGGCAAAGCAAAATCAACTATATCCTTGAAAAAATTAGTCATCAATATCAATCACATCTTCTATCTGATCATAGGAAAAGCCTCTCGAAAGAGCAAACCTGAACAGTTTTGCCTTAATATCATAGTCATTACGTCCTTTTATCGTTCTTCTCTTCGACTCAAGCAGTTTACGTAATGTCTCAGCAACTTCCTCGTCACTGATTTCTTGTCTTGCATTTTCAATATCTTCGTCACTTATGCCCTTCCGACGGAGTTCAAACTGGATTTTCTGCCAGCCCCATTTATTATGACGGAACTTGTCTCTCACAAAAGCAGAAGCATATCGGCTTTCATTGACGAAGTTATCTTTCAGAAGCCGTGTAATGACGTCCTCCTCCGAACCTTCAGGCATAGTCCATGCATGCATCTTACGACGCATGTCACTTATGCAGTATTCACAACCCACACAGAGAGCGGAGAGATACAGATAAGCCTCATCGGCTGTTTTATGTTTTTTCACTGTCTCCATATTCCTGTTATGAATCTGACTTTATCAAACTGGTCCTTATATGGTGTGACTTCATCGAATCCGAAAACATTCAGCATTTCGATCAACTCGTTGACGAAAAGCGGATTGATTTCAAATCCAAGAACACCGCCACTGTTCAGCCTGTGAGCGGATATTTCAGCAATTGTACGATAGAAAACCAAAGGATCAGAATCTGGAACGAACAACGCTATCGATGGCTCAAATTCCAAAACGTTCCTATCCATATCCTTACTTTCTGACTCAGAAATATACGGAGGGTTGCTGACAATCAGATCATAGGTCTTGAATGTATCTGAAACCTGTGTCTTATCCAACACATCAACCTGACGGAACTCAATATCCAGTCCGGTTCTGTGTGCGTTTCCACGAGCTATCGACAAAGCTTCAGGTGAGATATCCCATGCTTCGACCACACTCTGGCGACATCTTGATTTCAGAGCGAGAGCGATGCATCCACTGCCTGTGCCAATATCCAGAAACCTTGAACCGTCATCCCACTCAAACTGCTCAGTTAAAATATTGATAAGCAGTTCTGTTTCAGGACGTGGGATCAAGACCCCCGGCTCAACATGAATATCCAGATCACAAAATTCTGTATTGCCGATGACATACTGAATAGGTTCGCCGCACATAAGTCTCTTAACATAAGCAGCCACACATTCATAAGCCTTCTCTTCATCTTCAACCAACAGCAACTGGGCATCAGTCTTTTCAGGCCAAAGGAATGACATCAGCATGAGAGAAACAGCCCTGGCCTCATTTCTGTCATATAAAGCCGTCAGTTCATCAGTTATATGTCTATGAAGATACTTCACGCTTCCGTGGTTCAGTATGAGACACTGCAATCAAAACCATTCGACCTTACAGCCTCGGCAATTGAATCAAGCTGTTCATGCGTAGCCTTCTTGAGAGTGTCAACCGGTGTTTCCCTGTCAATGGTGTAAATCATCACCTGACGAGGTGCAATCTTCTTAAGTGCCTCAATCCAAGGACCGACAAATTCATCAGAGACATTTGAAATGTCCTTACCATCCAATTCGCCCTGAAGAAACATTGTCTGAATAATACAGTTGCCTTTGAAACGCGACATCTGCTTCACATAGATATCAGTATCATAATAGACATCTACCGGTCTGTCTATCAACCTGATAAAACTGATATTGACAGTATCCAATTTCAGGATGTTATTGTCAACCCTCATCAATGCATTGAAGACATCTGCATTGAAAATCCTCGTTGAATTGGTCAGCACACTGATCTTAGCCTTCGGAAAATATTTATCGCGCAAGGAGATGACATCATCAACCACTCCGGAGAATTCGGGATGAAGAGTAGGTTCTCCGTTGCCCGAGAAAGTGATCACATCAGGCGTAGGACCGTTTGAACGCATGTCGATAAGACGTTCCTCAAGCTTCTCAAAGACTTCCTGACGCGAAGGGAACTTGGAATGTGGAATCCTCTCCTTGTTCAATCCGCATTCACAGTAAACACAGTCGAATGTACATATCTTGCCGTCTGCCGGCAATAAGTTGATACCTAACGAAACACCAAGCCGGCGGCTGTGAATCGGACCGAAGACCGGTGATGGATGAAGTATTGTTGACATCGTATCCTTATTCTTTCAATTGATGATGCAAAGATAAGAAATAAAATTTACAATCCACCTTCCAAATCCACAAAACATGCAAAGTACCAAATAAAAAAGTAAGAGGTGCTTCACAGCACCTCCACGCAATTAATAACCTTCTTAAAATTAAAACCTAAATATTAACCTATTTACAATCTTACCTTATTTATTAACCTTATTGAAACTTCAATCTTTTACTTTATATTGTATAATACTTGTCTTGTTTTCTTTTGACGATGCAAAGTTAGTGACTTTATAGAAAATGTGGAACAATTATCTTCTTCTTTTTTTGAAAAACACATGTTTTAATGATATATATCAATGTCAGTGCACGAACACACAGAAAAAAAGGGTATTTTCATGGATTTTGGACATAAAAACATATACAAACACATGTTTTGGTCGCTGATGCAGAAAACTGCGCTATTTGCGGTAGAAATAGAAAACAATATAAATAATAAGGTGTAAGATGCGTCTATGTGGAAACTTTTTAGTAATTTTGCACGAAAATTATTATTGAATAAAAAAGATGAAATACAATTTCAAGGAAATCGAGCAGAAGTGGCAGCAGAGATGGGTTGAACAGAAAAC
>DCGE01000190.1 GCA_002314525.1 Prevotellaceae bacterium UBA1786
CTGTGTTTTTTTGTGGGACGGGACGATATAGGATAGGTTTGTCTTCAGAAAAATGAAACAGGCGTTTCTCACGAAGCACCTGTTTCGGTAATCTAAATCTAAATCAAATTTCTTTCTTTTGGCATGGCAGGTGGCATGTGCTTTTCATGCCTTTCCTGTCATGGAGGTATCTATATTATTCACATTCTTTTATTCGACGGTTTTCAGAACTTACCTGAATCTGTTATTATACCATCCGTAGCACTTTTTCCGAAATGCGTTGCAAAGGTATGATTTTTGACGGTTTTTTTATTATCAAATTTCATATTTCGTTTATCATTTTTTAGTTATCTTATCTCAAATTCGCTATTTTTTTTCACATTTTTGGTGTTAAGGTTGCTGTTAATTAACCGAAAAGGGTGTTTAGCTTGGTGTTAAGTGGTGCTTTTGGGCATATTTCATAGGGGGGATGTAACACTTTGCATTAACAAATTGGCAAAAAAACGAAGTGGACTTAACATAATCCATAATTGTTTCGTAAATGTTGAATTTGTTAATTGTTTTTCTGAGACGACGTTTCTTTTGATGAAAATTGCGTATTTTCGGCTGGATTGTTACTAAATGTTGCTATTTCTATGAAAAATCAATGAATTGCTGATATTTATTTAGGAGTTTCTTGACAATAAACAAAATAATTTATAACTTTGTATGCGTAATACTGATTAAAACGAATCTGTTTGAACTATATTTTGAAATAATTAGGCTATTAGATAATGGTACCAGAAGTAAATATTTTCTTTGATGGCATAGCTCGAGGTATATATATTTTTAACGCTTTTGTTGTCGGCATTCTGCTGATTACCCGACTTTTCGGTCTTTCAAAAAAACCAGGTAGCACAATCACGAACTTGAATGGTATCATTTTTTTGATAAATGCCCTTTCTGTATTGCTGTTGTCGATAGGCCTGCATGTGGAAGGATCGGAACTGCTGCTTTATATAAGCAGAGGCCTGAATATAATTACGGGTATGTTGATTGTCGTATTCGGTGTCATGCTTTATACGGGTTCCAATAAGATTTCCACAGGTTGGCTGCTGGCAGCTGTTGTTCCATATACTGCCCTGCTGGCAATATCATGCGTTACACCTATAAGCAATCCTGCTATCCTTCTGATTTCTGGCGGTATGTATATCATCTTCAATGTGATTCTGGGTGTACTTCTCTTCAATCGTGATAAGGAATTGCAACTGTACTATACTGACATTGAGCATCGTAGGGTGAGATGGTATATATATGCCATAATGGCTACAATCGTGATTTTTGTATTCACGACATATGCTAATAGTATAGGGATGCTATGGGCAGATTTCATATATTACATGTCATTGACTGCAATACAGCTTTATATAGGTATTAATATGATATTCCAGCAGGAGGTTTCTCAACAGGTATTGAACACAATAGAAACGACTATCCGTGTCGCTGAGGGTGAATCCGTACCTGTAACAGATGATGCAGTGATTGATAGTGGCAGCAACGCAAATAGGAAAGAATCCGACGATGCTGCCGTTCACTCTGCTCTTGGCGAGAAGCTCATCAGAGCTATGGAACACGATCTGGTATTCACCGATCCCAACCTCACGGTTGAAAAGACGGCATTGTTCATAAACTCGAATGTCACATATATTTACAACGTTCTCAGGACTGAGTTCCATACTACTTTCTTTGAGTTCGTAAACCAATATCGTGTTGAGAGGTCGAAGGAGATGCTCAATAACAAGTTTCTGCGTGTGACCGATGTTGCATTCGAGTGCGGTTTCAATTCTCCTCAGTCATTCAACCGTACCTTCAAGCGTATGACTGGCATGAGTCCTACGGAATATAGGGAGTGTAACTGACATTTCAAAACGGAAATCAAGTAATAATTTATGACACAAGATTCGTATGTTTTTTTCGACGGACTCGCAAGGGGTGTTTATATATATAATGTTCTTGTAGCTGCGATTCTGCTCTATACAAATCTGTTCGGACGTTTCCCCCATCCGCAGACCGCAATCAAACGTGTTCTTGCTACCAGATACCTGCTCAAAGGAATTGCTGTGTTTTTATCTTTCTTCGGGCGTCAGCTGTTTTATTTTGAGGGTTTGCAGTATTTAGGCAGGTTTACTGAACTTGTGGCAAGTATGTTGACTGTGGCATTTGGAGTAATGCTGTACACTGGTTTGAACAGACTGTCAACAAAATGGCTTATTGCGATTGTTGTCCCATATTCAGCACTGATGGCTATCTCGTTCTTCACTCCGCCGAGAAGTATGACAATGCTGCAGGTTTCTACACTGATATTTCTATGCTATGAATTCTGTATTGCAGGCTTGCTATTCCGCAGAGAAGGGAAATTGAAACTGTTCTATGCCGACACAGAGCATCGTACAGCAAAATGGTACATCGTGGCCATTTTCATGACTGCTGCAGACCTGATTTTGGTGATCTATACAAGAATGATAGGATGGGAATGGTCCGTGATTACCTTCTACCTGATACTGTCGATGATCGACTTGTATATATGTATCCAGATGATATTCCAGATTGTGGTACCTTCGAGGGTCATTGATTCAATTGACGAGGCAATAACGGAAACTGAGGATGGAGAATCGTATATGGATGCTTCAGAAATGCAGGTTGCAGACAGCATGCAGGATAGCAATGAGGGGACGGCATCATCATCGCACTCACCTCTTGGCCTGAAACTGCTGGAACTCATGGAGTGGGATCAGATATTCACCGATCCTCATCTTACGGTAGAGAAGGTTACGATAAAACTCGATACTAGTGCTACATATTTCTACAGAATCCTGAGACTGGAATTCCATGCTACATTCTTTGATTTCGTGAATCTCTACAGAGTTGAGAAGGCAAAGAAGATGCTTGAGGATAAGTCCGTACGTGTGGCCGATGTTGCGTTCGAGTGCGGTTTCAATTCGCCTCAGTCATTCAACCGTACTTTCAGGCGTATGACTGGTCTGAATCCTACGGAATACAGAGGTATGTAGAGCAAGCAATAATACCTGTATAGTATCCCCCTATACTCCGATATTCAATCCTGCAAGTGTGTTGAATAAGACTTTGCAGTCTATCTTACCATGTACTTGCGACCTTCCATGATGTAGATTCCGGCTGGCAGACCGCGGAGTGCGTCAGCTACAGCAACTCCCTGTCGGACTGCAATACCGCTCATGTTATAGACATTGACAGGACGGGTGAGTTCCTTGACAAGGTCGATCTTGTTTGGTTCTTCCTGATCTTCCTCCGGAACAAATATGTCGCCTTCCTCAAGTGGGTAGGTCTCAAGATTCTTGAAGATGTACTCTGCACGCTGTGTGAGCCACTCCTTCGAACGGCTTGTGACTGCGGCATAGTTCTTGCCATCACTCCATTTCGATGCGTTGTGCTGGAACGATGGGTCGGCAAATTCCTGATAGTCGTCGATGTACTCCAGAAGCTGTTCCATCCTGCCGTCGTTGAGGAAGTTCACCCAAAGCTTGTAGTATGCCTTCTTTATCGTCTTGCTGCTACGGAGCAGAGTCTGGAAGAACGGAACACCCATGTTCGAACTCGTCATGCCGCTGAAGAGGTCGGATGTGGCGGAATAGCGGTAGTACTGCATAGGTCCGTCGTAGCCGAATGCCCAGTCGAAGTCCCAGACAGGTCCGAAGACCCAGGCGGAGTCGGCCTTGACGTTCTCGTTGTAGAGATACCATGACTTCGGGTGCTTGAACTCGCAGTTGCGTGTGAGGTCGGTTACCAGCATTGCACGGCAGAACATATCGATGTCAAGATGTTTCACATAATAGAGGTCGCGTTCCTTCACGGCTGTGGCAAACCTGTTGAATTTCTTCTTCACGTCGTCGAAGGTGATCTGCGATGTGCATTCCGGATCGTCCCATTCAGGTTCCTTGATGTTGGTGCAGATTTTGAAGCTGTCGGTCTGGAACTTATACACTTCGTCATAGTAGGTGTCGAGTTCAAGCATGGTTGCATAGTCCTCGTTCTCGAGATCAATGCTGTTGTTGGCAAAGCCCACCTTCTCGGTGAAGTTGTATGAGCCTCGGTAGTTTCCGTTGATGTAGAGTTCTACTGGAATCATGTGGTTGCAGCCTGCCGTCTGGACCATGCCGGCAATCTTCATCGCTATTGCATTGGATGTCATCGACTCGCTCTGCTTGTTTGCCAGCAGTACCCAGTTCTTGCCCTTAGTCAGTCCGAACGGCTTGATCTTCTCAGGGAACTTCATTCTGTAAGGGTTCTTCACATTATACGGATCATAGCTTGACGGAGTGCTCCATGAGGAGTTGCCGCGTCCCTTTATCTGCATGTTGTCAACCTTGATATCCTCCCAGATGCCGGCGCCGTCGAGTTCGAAGCTGGCATCCCAGAAACGGGTCTTCGACGTGATCATGGAACCATCGGTGGTGTTGATGTATATCTTCGGGACATTGTAGTCGGCTGTGGAGTTGTCGGTGGCAAAGTCCACATGCACACGGTATTTCCTTCCGTATGGTTTCATGCTGCCCTTGTATTCAGCCGGATGTACGAGGATGCTGTCTTGTTTCGTGGTGTCGCGGTGAGGGTTGTCGATCTGACGGTAGAGCCTCAGTTCGCTCAGCACGAAGTAGTTCTTGTAGAATGTGTCGGTCAGTTGGAGGCGGAAATGTGAGTATCCCTTCTTGAGGTCCATGGCAGGACTTGTCCAACTGCCGAGTGCTGTGACTGGCAGTTCGTCGTCTTCCAATGTGAATTCACGGATGTCGGACCATGACTCTCCATCCTCGCTGACCTGGAACAGGAGTCCCTTCGGGTAGCGGTTGTCGGCATTGCGGTTGATGTAGCTGAAGCCTACACGTTGTTCCGTCTGTGGGAGGTCGATCTGTATGTAAGGCCATTCGCTCACTCCGTCGCCATAGTATGCACCCTCGAACCAGTTCAGTTTCTTATGTTCTCCTTCTCCCCATGTGGAGTGGTAGATGGTGCTGGTGTCATCGTCGAGCATCATGGCAAGACCTTCGCTTGCAGGTTGGTTGGATGGCGCGTTAGTGGAAAGCCAGTCTGCCTGCAGGTCGATATTCTCGCTGATCCATCTTGATGTGTCACCAGGCTCAGGAACGTACCATTCCTCGTCGCGTACCTTCACGACCTTATATACAAACTCACCTTTGTTTGCCAGGGTGTATGCCTTGTCCTTGTCGAAGCGCATGCTTGAGTGTTTGCTCGACTGTATCTCACCACCGGAGTAGGTGAGGGTGTTGTCAGGGGTCTTGAACGAAGGTATGAGTCGTTTGCCGATGACTGACGCTGATACGTTGATGGTGTTGGAGTCGTTGTCGATTTCGCCTATTGCGTCCTGGAAGAGTTGGTCATTGAACTTGTTGTTGAACTTGAAACTCTCGAACACCGGCAGTTCACCTTCGTATTCGGTGGTCTCCTTCACGATATGGTTCTTTGCAATGGTGTAGGTGGTGTCACCGACCATGGTGAGGTAGATGTAGTCGTCGTCCTCGTCGCGCATGAGTACCATCTCGTCAGGGAATGCCATCATCGTGGTGTCAGAAAGGTAGAAGAAGGTGAGTGGACCGAGGTCTTCCTCTTTGAATTCGTCGTCCTCCTCGGGAACTACAGGATCGGGTTCATCAGGGTCGTCAGGTTTTTCGGGATCTTCCTCCTCGCCCTGTTCGGCATCTATGATGAGCCATTCGCTGCCGAGGTCGTTCGTGTACCATGTGGCGATAGGTTCGTGCATCTGAGTGGCGGCACACATATACATGTCGTCTTCAATGACACCGGTGGCGCGGAATGCGAACACGCCTGTATTCAATTCTGTTATGTCGAGACTGGACTTGGTATCGAATACAAAGAAGGATTCGTATGTATAACCATAGTCAGCCCCCCAATCCTCGTATGTGAACTTGTTTGTCAGGTATCTGTTGCATCCGACATTGATGAATTGATATGCACCGTTGCCGTCGGACTTGATGTACCAGAGGTTGTTGTTGTCCTTGGTGTCGATGGCTGCCTTGTAGTTTTGGTCAACACACCCAGTGGAATGTTCAACGGTTGCACCCCGAAGTGTGACGTACTCCATGTAGTTGCCGCCTTGGGAAGTCGGTACATAGACGCAATAGCCATATCCATTGGCATTCTTTAGCAGATATTTCTTGTTCGGTTTCAACTCAGACAGTGATTTTATCTGAGCATCGGCATACGTGGCGCCGACTGCCAAAAACATAAAGGTAAGTAATAGTCTTGAAAAGAACTTCATAATCGTTGTTTAATTATACTGCAAAGTTACAAACAAAACCAGTACTTTCCAAATTTTGGGGTGGAAATATGCCTTTGGGACATATATTTTATAAAAGCCATACTCCTGAAGGTACCGCCTTCAGGAGTATGATGTAATTAAATCCTACGGAATACAGAGGTATGTCGGACAGATATTATTGCTTGCCAGTTACGGTAAACTCATGCCAACGCTCGTATTCCTGCAGTATTGCTGTTTTCACTGTTCGCTGACTCAGGTTATACACATTCGACCATTGTGTATGACTGGTTGGCTTCGATGGATCGGAATCTTGTGAGACAGCTTTCAGCAGGTTCTTGGCTTGTTGTTCGGTCAGTTTGTAAGAATTGAACGTAAGCGTGTCGCGCAGAGTGTTATAACGATCTCTGCCGTGGTTTGACAAACCTCCGAATATACAGTTATTCAGACGAGAATCAACATAGAAATTCGTCACGTAGCGATTGCTGTCAGCTTCAAGTTTGAAATACTCTGTCGGCACAGTCGTGGAATCCACATTTTCTGGGTCGCTGAAAGACCATTCTGCAACGGCATAGGAACCATTTGCATCAGCAAGCATGAAGTGCAGACTTCCCTTTGCAGGTGTTGCCATGTGCATGTTGTAGCTTGACAGGAATTCTGATGCTTCATCCACCGTGCTGAACTTATCCAGTACTGCACGCATGGCAATGGAAGTATAGATATCAGGTTTTCCGACCTCGTTCTGTTCGGTAGGCTGACCATCCAGATGCAGTACCGAGATAGCCAATCCGTCCTCGTTCATACCGTCGAGAATGATGTAAGGAGCGAATATCAGGTTCGAAATGTCGATGCTGTCATTATTGTAAAATCCCTTATGGAATCCCATCCAATAGGCGTCAACAAAATTGATGGATTTTTTTCCACCCTCAGGAGCCGTGAACAGCACTATGGCAGTTGCAGCCTCTTCATGATCTACTTCCCAATGGCAGAAATCATAGTTTCTTCCCATCAGGTAGTCGCCTGAACCATCCAGCGTTGCTGCAAATGCACTGCAACCGCAGTCGGATTTCATAGGATTCTGATTTGCAGGCTGTACGTCATACAAGGTACTGCTCAGTAATGAATAGACTGCCTCAAGGCTATTGGCGTTTGCTGCCAATACTTTGTCCAGTTGATAGTCAACGGTATAGTTCATCAGATATATACGATCTTGATCCAGTTCCTCAAGGGAGTTGAGCATCTTTGTCTTTTCAGGATCGGTAACGTACTTCGAGAGTCTTTCCTTTACAGGTTGAGAGTTGTTGCTGTTACTGCACGATGCAGCCAAGATGGCAACAAGTGCCAACGAGAGAATAGTCATTTTTTTCATACTTCTGTGGTATTAAATTGTTTAACCGGCAACAAAGTTACTAATTTTTTTCAAAAACACATGTTTTTTTTGAAATAATAATTCGTTTTATTTCAGGACCTTTATGAGTTGGGAGTCGGCGTTGGATGTGAAGTCAGGGCAGTAGGTGCAGGCAACGGATGAGGTTCCTGAGTGGTATTCGCCCTTCCTGTCAACATGGAACTTG
>DCGE01000066.1:0-1649 GCA_002314525.1 Prevotellaceae bacterium UBA1786
ATTTTTAACGAACTATTGTTATTATTTCTACAAAATTAAATTGTAAATTTGCGAAATCAAAACATGTTGATACGTCAAACTGAATTACTTCAAGAAAATAGAGGCATGAAAATTGGAAAAATATTTATTACTGCATTGGTGACTTGTATGCCGATGGTGGCTGTGGCCCAAACGGAACTTGTGATCTCGGCATCCGACAAGTCTGTTCCTACTGAGAGAGTGGGCGAATACGACAAGGTGAAGACGGTACGCAATATGGCTAAGGGCTCATGGTACATCATACAGCTTCCTGCCGTACTTGACGGCTATTACTTCGGGCCGGATGCTGAACGGTACTTGGTGACTGACTATTCGAAGGATGCAGAAGGTGTGATCAACTACAAATACACAGATATGGATGATCTTGACGACTTCAGTGCCGGACAGGCATATCTGGTATGTCCTACCATATCTGTGGCATCGATAGTTCATATCACTCCGGGACTGAAGACGCAGGTACCAAACAGCGTAGCCGGAAAGGAAATACTCGGCGAACCCGTGAAGACCCCAACCGACGTGAAGGACTTGGAGGAAGAGAGGTCAAAGACAATGAACATGCAGGTGTTCGACCTGCAGGGAAGGAGCGTGAAGACACTCGTGGATGGAGAGATATACATCATTAACGGCAAGAAAGTGAGGATAGGACGATGAAAAAACTGCTATTCATAATGACATTGGTTTTATTCCCGCTTTGCGCCTCTGCCTACGACAGGGAATATGCGGGATGCTACAAATCGGTAAAGCTGGAATATACATCCATCGATGAGAACAATGCACCCATCACTCTCTCGGAGATGGTGACGATACCGTTGGAGAAGGACGGGGAAACGGTGAGGACGGTGAAGTTTTTCGTGCTGTCGAGCATGCCTTTTACCACTAAGGACAAGGAAGGTTCGACCGGTGAACAGCCGCTTGACTGGGGACTGCTGCGAACGATTGCCACCGAAGGGGCTATGGTAGTGCAGGTTGACGGTGAGGGCTTCGGCAGCTCTTCGGGTCGCGTATCGCCATTCCTCATTAACAAACTTACGGCACACCAGAGTATCGACGGTCTCTTGGCTGCTATCGACTATGCCAACGGGAAGGGAATACGCATCAGCGAAGACTACTACACCCTGAATACAGGATACAGCCGTGCGGGAGGTCTGGCAGTGGCGGTGCAGCGTTATCTGGAACTGTACTGCAATGAGGAGGTGAAGGAGAAGGTACGACTCAGACGCACCATCTGCGGCGGTGCACCTATCAATGCCACGGAATCGGCAAGGTTGCTGATCACCCAGAATGTTAGAAGAACCGATGCCATACCGATGACGCTCATAAACAGTTTCCTGAAAGTGTATGCCGAAGGCTGCCTGCATACCGTGACGATGAATGATCTGTTCGATGAATGGGGCTATCTGAAGCAGGATGTGGTTGATGCTTCGTCGCCGGCAGGTAAGGCATTCTGGAAGGCTCTCTCACTCGAAGATATGGACAAGGACTGGGTGCCGGAGGTACCGATACTGGATTTACACTTCGCAAACGACGAACTCGTGTCGTACGGCAACGTGGAATCGGCCCTCAGAAACTGGGGACACGACAAGTTCCGTCTTTTCGACCCTACGCCTTCC
>DCGE01000066.1:1659-5139 GCA_002314525.1 Prevotellaceae bacterium UBA1786
TTCCAAATACAGATGGAACGTCTCAATGCTTCGCCCTGTAGCGGAAGCCCTGAACAGGAACATGACGGAATCGCCTCATTCCCTCGGTGCGATAAACTACTATATCGGAATGATTGACGGCTGTCTCAGGGATACCACCATTGCTTCGACATACGGTAAGGTGATGAACTTCAACGACATGCTCGTGACACTCTTCGACATCACGTCAGGATTCAACAAGGACTTGCGGGTGAATCTCTCAACAACGCTGCAGAACGGGGTGCTCACAATCCGTACCCTCCGCAATATGCACTTCACCGCCGATTTTGTTGATGAGGAGGGAAACACATCGACTCTCAGCGTGACACTGAAACCCGAGCCTGTGGATTCACTGGCATCGGAAGGCATCAAGGGCATCAATGCGAGAGGATACCTGCATCTGCCACTTGAATTCGACATAATACTTGCCAAGAAAGTGCTCGATTACGACTTACCTATCCACGGAACCTGCAACGACCTCGGACAGCTTCTGGAACAGATTTCGGCAATAGCCCTCCACAGGACCTGTCCTGATGCTGAGACTGCAGAGATGTACTGTAACGAGATAAACAAAAACCTGTATCTTGAGGCCGACATCGTAGGTGTTGACATGCAAATCATTGCCTGGTACACTCCTGAATCTCTTTTTTCTGACGAGTGCACAATCGAACCGTATGTAATGCACAATGGTACCAAACTCCCTCTTGACTACTTTCTGATACTTGCCGGCGCTGATGTCAATGTCTCTGATCTCCTGACTCTGGAAAACAGGGAACTGGAGTTGGGCGGCAAACGCATCATCTTCCATGTCACCGATAGGAAATACGGTGAGGTTGACATGTATGCCGACATACTGACCCCTGACAGTACCGGAATAGGCAGGATTGACATGATACTGACTCCTGCCAACATGAACGAATCGGGCACTTTGGCTTCGCTGAACATTGACTTCACCGTGAATCTTTGGGGCTACCACATGAAGATCGAAGGACAATGCTCAAATATTAACCAGCTGGTACTTTGTGCTGTGCTGTGTTCCGGAAACCTCTCTTGCCAGTCGGAAGATGAGGCAAAGGCTTACGCCGATGCAGTAAACGAGAGAATCGGCATGAGACTGTATGTCGAGAAGACTGGTGATGACGGCAAATACGCCGATTTAGGTTATGTGGATTACGGCTGTCTCCATGCTGTTGTGGCACAGGACGAATTCGGTGCGTATTTCGTGCAGTTCTGTCTCAACTGGATGAACCAGAAGGATGTTCCACTGCAGTATATTCTTAACAAAATTGGATAGATATCATGAAGAAACTAAGTATTATAATATGTTTTTTAGCTGCATATCTTGGAATGTCAGCACAGACTGAAGACAAGACTGTGATTGTCGTGAGCGACTGGCATCTCAGTGATTACCGGAGCATGGAACCGGGTCACTTCTATGCAACAACAGTATCCAACGTTGCTCTTATCGCCCAGTTCATCAACAACATCATTGATGGTAAGATGGAATGCGACGTGCTTGTACTAAATGGCGACATCTTTGAACTGTGGCGTACCCCGGCAGATGTGTTTATGATTGCAGATGAGTCATCAAGAATCCTGACTGACGCTGAATACCTGCTGAAGATAAGGGAATGTAATGAAGTGGTCTTTTCTGCCTTGGAAAAGCTGAGGAAGAGCGGGGTTGATATTGTGTATCTCCCAGGCAACCACGACATGCAGATTTCAGAATCCGACCTTGAAACTGCATTTCCAGGCTTGTTCTCTACCTCTTACGACACTCGGGCCACAGGCATCTATGAACCTTTCGGACCTGGTACGGCAGTTGCAATAGAACATGGAAACAGATACGAGTACTTCAACGCGCCCTACCCTCACGGAAAACTTGGCCCCGATGACGTAGAGGAATATTCTGTCCTCGCCCCAGGTTACTTCGTGACGAAACTAAGTGCAACAGCGGCAGTTTACAGTCAGATGCAAGCTAAGGCGAAGAAGAGTCTGTACTCATATAAAGCGGGCACTGACGAGACAGAAAACGATTCAACCAACCGTGCGATGGTGATGTCGTTCTGGAATGCCATACATGCAGGAATCGGTTCACCGTTCTTCACTGTCAGGACAAGAACTGACGGTGTAGGTAACGAGGAAAACCCTGAATGCAGGTGGGAGGACTATGCCGTGTCGATGACAAACAATCCGTCACTATTTCCATACAGTTGGACCAAAGAGAACTGGAACAGGCGATGCGAACTCAACAACGTACCGAAAGCAGTTCCATTTGCCGATGCCATGCTTTCAGCCGTATTCTACGACTATACTACTGAGTTGGCTTTCAGCCAAAGACTGTCCAACAGGGAACTTCCGACATTGATATGTGTGTTCGGCCATACCCATAAGGCCAGTCTGGCTACCCGGCATGAAGACGTGAAAGGCGATGTCATCTATCTGAATGAAGGACAATGGGTCGATGAAATGAACACCTGCACGTTCGGTGTGATACACTATTCGGCCGACATGCACCAGTACTCCGTGGAACTTCGTCATTTCACAAGTGATTGCAAGAACGTACTTGACGACTGCAGATATCTTTATGTTCCCGACAACAATGTGATGAGGAGTACTGACGGCGAACTGGTATTCAAGGCCAAATCGATGTTGACCGATGGCACTTCGGATATCAGAAACATCGTTTCAGTGCAAGATGCTCACACTGTGAAACGACTCATCGACGGCAAGATCGTCATCATGAGAAACGGCGTCCCTTACCGAGTGACAGGACAGAAGTGTAATTGATTGATTGTCTCAACTGAATATCAGCGAGAGTATCAATATCTCCACAAAGGCCGCCAGACCGATTACAAGAGAGCCGATGGTCTGGACGCGGTAGCCCTGAGACGGTGTGAGCGAGCCGAAGTTGGTCACCACCCAGAAGTAAGAGTCATTGGCGTGGGAAACTACGAGCGAACCTGCACCAATCGACATACAGACAAGTACCACACCGACAGGAGTGGTGAATCCGAGTGGGACAAGCAATGGAGCTACGATACCAGCTGTGGTGGTCATAGCAACTGTTGACGATCCCTGGGCAGTCTTGAGAATTGCCGAAAGAAGGAATGGGAAGAAAATACCAACACTCTTGAGTATATCGGCATGTGAGGTGATGAAGTTCACCATATCGGTCGAAGAGATGATCTTGCCGAGCACACCACCTGCAGCTGTTATGAAGAGGATAGGGCCGACCATCTTGAGCGTATCGTTGGTGAGAGTATAGAACTTGTCACACTTTCCTGTAACAATGAGCTGGGCAATGGCAAAGAGTGCACCTGCAGCAAGGGCTATAATGGGTGTTCCGAGAAACTTTGCCACATCGACAGCATCACCCTGAGTACCCAACATGGCAACGACCGATGATACAGCCATCAAGATGAGAGGCACAAGGATAGGAGCAAGCGAACTCATGGCCGA
>DCGE01000083.1 GCA_002314525.1 Prevotellaceae bacterium UBA1786
TTCATGAACTGATATACACATTCTGTGTACAAACCTTGTTTCGTTAAGCATCGATATAGTTTGCGGTTTGTTCTTTATCGGTGGCTTTTTTAACCTTTAGCCTTTGCATCCAGTTTCATGACATGCACGGTCTTATCATTGCCTACTTCAAGATTATCACAGACGGTCTCTTCTCCAGTCGGCACGAAACCACACTTCTCCATCACCCTGCCAGATGCAGGATTGTCGATGAAACAGGCCCCACATCAGGGTCGGATGCATATTTGAATAACGTCGGAGCATCACTATCGAGCCAACGCCTTAAATTTATTCTTTCTGATGAAAGCGAAAAATCTCGATTGCTATCTGTTTTCATATATCTTTTGTTTTGTCCTAATATAATGTCCCTCCTGAATTGCAGCGAAGGTTGCAATGATGACGGTTACGTTGATAAGTATATCAAAAGCAAGGCATACATAGATGGGAATGCTTATGAAGAGCAATAAGCCCGTATATTTGTTTGCAATGGTATGAGGAAATACAAACTTACCATGAACCACTAATGCAGAAATCAGATTGATAATCTTTATCAATGCAATGATTGCAATCCATATCCACATCCATTTTTCAAGGTTAAGGTTTGGGAACAACTTCCAAGCACACATTCCTACAAAGCACAAGTCCGCTACACTATCGAACATTGCCCCTTGTTTGCTCTCCGCATGAAGTTTCCGCGCAAGAAAACCATCAATCATATCCGTGATGCCACAAAACAGATAGATAATCCAGAACGGACTCATCATATCCGTTGAAACATCAGTAAACAAGAGGCTCATTGCTCCAATGATTCTTGCCAAAGTTATTATATTGGGCAGATGTTTCTTCATCCTCTTTCGGCTTCCAATCCAAGGGCTATATTATTCCACAAATGACCCGATTTCAATCGGGTTGCGTATTCTCTTAACTTCTTCTTAGACATAACAGATGTAATTATTTGAATATTACAGCTATTGGCTGAATCAATCACACGAACAGGTCATCGAGGATAATACTATTCTGGGCAATACTACTATATTTATTATTAGCTATTCCGTATGTTGTGATGAATATGTGCTGAATGGCTTTACGTGTTTTTGTTACCTGCTTGAAGAGACTTGCACGCGTTCTCAGTCGTTCTTCATAATCAGCGGTTATGGAATACTTGTCTGAAACGTATTTCATTTCGCAGAAGTTGATGACATTATCGCTTCTGTCAATGAGCATGTCAACTTGACCACCAGCCCATTCCTGTCCATTCTTGTCAGTAAAAGGCTTGCATGACCACGAATGGACATTACTCAGTATTCCCGATATACCCAATGCCTGTTTTATTTGGCTGATATGAAGCATGCACAGACGCTCAAATGCATAACCGCTCCAAGAGTTCTTTTGTGGCTTGCCTTCAATATTGCTCCAAAAGTGCTCATCCTGTCCATTATGGTTTGCCACAAAGCGGAGATGAAACAGTGTGAAATTGTCTGTCAGTTGATATTGTGCATCACGTTCCTCTCTTCCAATAACGGCAAATTTGCGTACAAAGTCGCATTTGACAAGATTGTCCAACACTTCCGTCAGATTGCCTCCCTCCTGCAGCTTCAAAGCTTCGAGAATCTCCTGTCGCGACATACCCTTCATTTTCTCCGATAGTGTCTCAACTACCTTTCGGTAAATCTTTGAGTCCTTGAATAGTGAACGGAATAGGAACTCATATTCATCTCTGAGAGGTGCGCCTTCACGGAAAAACAGATTGTCGATAGACCTATTGAGTTGTTCGCCCTTTATCAACATATCCAAATAATACGGAATGCCACCCATAATCATATAGATGTCGGCAATCTGCTTTCTGTTCAACTCCATGCCTTTTATCTCACTTAGAAACAACTCAGTCTCTTTGAGAGTGAATGGCGAGAGATGGATAGGACGACATACTCGTCCATAGAGTCCTCCCTTGTTACCTATGAACTTTGATACCATCCATGTGGTGGCACTACCGCATACATACAGTTTGAAATTGTCTTTTGTTGATCCCCAATCATTCCAAAAACGGCTGAAAGCCCCAAGAAAGTTGCCCTTTGGGGTATCCATCCAAGGCAGCTCGTCCAAAAATACAACGATACGTTCCTGCTCCAGGGAGTCAAGATATTCTTGAAGCATACTAAATGCTTCGAACCAGTCTTTGGGACGTTGGTGTTTCTTGCCAGAATAGCGCTCCAGATTAATCTTGAATTCGCGTAACTGTACCGAACGAGGCGTTTCGTACATGCCGGTAAATGAGAATGCTAATTCACTTGCAAATGTCTTTTTTACCAGAAAAGTCTTTCCGACACGTCTTCTGCCGTAAATAGCCACAAGTTCTGCCTTTTGACTTTCATAATAGTTTTTCAGAAGTTCCTGTTCGTAATCTCTTCCTATGATACCATTGTTCATATTTTTGTCTCAATTGATTTCGAAGGCAAAGGTACTACAAAATTTTCAAAAACCACCTTATTGTTCATCCTTTTCTTGTTATTTAATGATATTTAAGGATAAAGTATCGGTATGTTTCGTCCTTATAGTTTGTCCTTCATCGGTGGCAATCAAAGTATTCTGTTGGTTTGCATTATTTCTTTCATGGCTAAGATGTTGTATTTTGTAAGTTCTTTTAGGTGATATTATAATTTTCTGTACTCACCTGGGCTCATTCCCATCTTTTCCCGGAATAGTCGGTTGAAGGTGGAAGGGGTGTTGAAACCGCAGGAATAGGCTACTTCAGCAATGGGGAGCGAGGTGTTGCGGAGCATTGTGCAAGCTGATTCTATACGGATGAACTGTAGGTGCTGAAAGAGCGTCATGCCTGTTCCGCGCTTGTATGTTCGACAGAGGGCTGCTTCTTGTTGATGGCAGAAATCGGCAATTTGGGATAGTTTCACGTCATCTTTGTAGTGCTCAAGAAGGTACTGATGAGCACGTGAATTTATTGAGGTGCTGTCTTCTTGATGTGTTCGTTTGCTCAGTGGTTCAGCAATGGCAATATTGCGTCCTAGATAATCTAACGCGTAAAGCAGGGTGGTAATCTTGCTGATGCCTGCTGTATGAATCAGGCCTTGAAGAATATTAACAGACACGTTGCGGAATGCAAGTCCGCCGACTCCTTTTTTGAATATAATATTAATGAACGAGAATTCCGGCAGGTTTTCAATCTCTGCCGGCAGAATATCGTCCTTGAACTGAACGACTATTGCTTCTGGGTTGTCATCTATGCTCACTATCGCATGAGGCAGGTTCTTGGAGATGAAGAACAAATCACCCTTGCTCAATCGGAATATCTCATCGTCAATCATAAAACGTGCCTGCCCTCCTGTCATATACACCAGCTGATGTCCTTCGTGCTGGTGGTATTCGGGAAGTTTAGACATTAGTTTTGAATGCTCTATATTAGGATCATATTTACGGATGACAATCTGTATAGACGTCTCGCCAAGTGGCGAAATGGGCCTTTGCTGGATGTTTTGTTTCATAGGTGCAAAGATACAGATATTTTTGCAAATAACTATCAACTTACTGCAAATATCTGCAATTTTTATGATAGTTTATTGTTGTAATTTTGCACTTGGAATCCAAAAGCATGCAAAAATATGAAAGGAACTCACGAGCATTCTCTACAGAATTTGGTGGATCATCTTCTGCTTTTCTTCGTAATCCTTACGTCAGTATCGGGTCAAGTACTTGATTGTATAGTTGAGAGAGAGCAGCAGTCGAGACATTGTTTCTGGCTATGTACCCACATTATCATTGCCTCCGGTTTTACCATTCTTGCGTTCATTCACTTCAAGCACCATTGGGGATGGTTCCGCACTCTGCCTCATCGACTGAAAGCCAGAAAGAAGGACTCTTTGTTCCTCCTCCTTGCTCTTGTCGTTCTTCTTGTGTCGGGAGTGTTTGTAGCCTTCTGTAAGACTCATGTCTCAGGCTTCATCCATGCTGTCTTTGGTTTCCTTTGCCTCATAGTCGGTATCTACCATTTCTATGTGAGGCATGTCAAAAGGAAGTGAGGTTGTCATCCGATTATCCACTTGCTGCCTGGAAGCAGGGAGATGAGTCTTGATGTTATCCAGCAGCAGATGAAGGTGAGGATGGCGATGATAGGGATGCTGAGCCATACTGGGAGCAGTGGGTCGCTTTGGCTGCCGTTGACAAAGAAGGTTGCGATAGGGGATAGGAAGAACAGATGCATCAGGTACATGCCGAATGAGAGTCGGGCAGTCTGGGATATGAATCTTGGTGCGTCTTCGCGTTCAATACATGTGAAGAGCAGGAAGGCCCCGAAGGTGGCGAGCAGTACATTCGGCGTGCAGAACTCCCACGACCATTCGAGTATCGGAGTCTCAATCATCCTACCCGGAACTCCTTCATGCCAGAATGACCACCCGGTGAACAGTGCACCGATAAGAAAGCAGATTGCTCCTATTCTGAGTCGCTTGTTTCTGTTCCAGTTGAGGTGAACACGGATATAGTGTGCCAGTACAAGGTAGCCGAGATATCCGGAGCAGTACCAGAACATAGTGAACCCGTTCCAGAAACATTCGCCCCATAGTTCCGATGAGACGAACCGATGTAGCCAAGGAATCATAGTTGTGAAGGCGAAAAGCCAGATGAAGGTGCGTTCCTCACGTGCCGATGCTTGCCTGAGCCAAGGTGAGACGACTGGTATTATGAGATAGAGGCTGATGAGAGGGTACATGAACCAGAGATGTCCTCCCATAGGTGGAAAATTGAACGGGAGCATCAGAAGGTTATCCAGGGCGGCATCCATACCATAAACACCGTATGTCACCGGAAGGAATGTATATAGCAGTGCAAAGATGATGAAAGGTGGCAGAATCTTCGTGAAGCGTCGGCGGTAGAAGGTGTGCATGGTTAGTTCTTCTTTCATAGGAACGAGAAGGAAAGCCGATACAATCATGAACAGCGGAACACAAGTCCGTCCTATGGTCCCGTCATAGAATGCTACCCAGAACCTGTTCGACTCGTTGGCGAGCATAGAGATGTTTCCGGCAAGACCTGAGTCGTCTGCCCCATAAAAGTTCTCACTTGCATGTACCAGCATCACCATGAAACAGGCAATGACGCGGATGTAATCAATAAATGCTATTCGTTTCATATGTTAATTCAGAAAAAACGTTCCATTAATACTAATGTCATAAACCCGATAAGCAAGGCGTATGTGGCTTGCTTCTGATAACCGTGAGTGTGGGTCTCGGGAATCATCTCGTCGCTTGTCACATAGAGCATCGCACCACCGGCAAAACCGAGCATAACCGGAAGCAGCGACCGTGATGCATTGCCGAGTCCGAAGCCTAACAGCACCCCGATAATTTCAAGCATACCTATGGCAATCGAGATGATGAATGTTCTCATGGTCGATACTCCTGCTAAGATTAGTGGGGCGATGATAACCATACCTTCTGGAATATTCTGCAGGGAAATACCTATGGAAACTGACCAGTCAATGGTTTCACCGTCAGTGTTGCAGAGACTCACACCTGCTGCCATACCTTCAGGCAACTTATGGAGAGCAATAGCCATTACAAAGAGCAGAACACGGTTGAGCGATGAGTTGGTCTTGTGTTCTTCGGGATCAAGACCTGTGATGGTATGGAGATGAGGCGTGATGAAATCCAAAAGGTTCAGGAATAATGCACCTACCATGACACCTAAAGCCACAACCCACCAACTGCCTGCCTGCTCAAAAGCCGGCACGATAAGTCCGATGGTTGAGGCTGCGAGCATGATTCCGGCACAATAGCCGAGTATCGTGTCGTTCCACTTATGAGGCAGTTCCTTGATGAAGAAACCTATGACAGCACCAATTATCGTCGCTCCGCAAAGTCCTGCGGCACTGAGCCAAACTTGTTCCATATGAAAATTCCAGGAATGAATATCAAGTGCAAAAATACAAAAAAATACTATGCCAGACAAAAAGATTGTATTTATTATTATGATGTATGAGGAAAAATGTCTATATTTGCATTGAAAAGTGTGTGATTATTAAATATCAGTTATGAGGAAATTACTTGCATTTCAGCTGTTGCTGACGATGATGTTATCTGTTATGGCTCAAGGACCACAGAGAGTGAGGGAAATGAAAGACCCTAATGCTCACGATCCGGTGATGGCGAAGGGTGAGGATGGTCGCTACTATTGTTTCATGACTGGCATGAATGTTGGAGTGATGTCGAGTGAGGATATGGTGACATGGCGAATGGAACCTTCTGCCCTCAAGGAGACTCCTGCATGGGCAAGGGATACCGTTCCTGGGTATAACGGTCATACATGGGCACCGGATATCAGCTATCATGGCAGAGAGTGGCACCTGTACTATTCCTGCTCTACCTTCGGAAAGAACGGAAGTGCCATTGGCCATGCAGTCAACAGGACCCTCGACCCCAAGTCGCCTGGCTTTGGCTGGGTTGATAAGGGCATGGTGATTGCGTCGCACAGAAGGGTTGACAACTGGAATGCGATTGATCCGAATCTCATTGTCGATAAGAAAGGCCAGCCTTGGCTGACCTATGGTTCGTTTTGGGATGGCATACAACTCGTCAAACTCTCGAAGAATGACTTCCAAACTCCGATTACGAAGCCTATAACCGTTGCACGTCGCCTAGGAAGGAAACTATCGCTGAAAGAGACCAGCGACGAGGCCAACTTCACCATCGAGGGTGGAAATACCATCGAGGCCGGGGAGAACGCCATCGAAGCCCCTTTCATCTTCTACCATGATGGATACTACTATTTGTTCGTCAGTTTCGACTATTGCTGCCGAGGTCAGAATTCCACTTACAAGACCGTCTATGGCCGTTCGAAGAAGGTCGAAGGCCCTTACCTCGACCGCGATGGTAGGGAGATGGCATTCGGTGGCGGAACCCTTCTCTATGGTCCCGACGAGGATTACTTCGGCGTAGGCCATTGCAGTGTCTATGAATGGGACGGCAAAATCTACTTCATTTCTCATGCATACGACAAAAAGAAGAACGGTGCGTCAAAACTCTTCATCCGTCCTCTGGAATTTGATGATGACGGGTGGGTTGTGGGAATGAGTCAGGAGTGAAATAATGAGCAGGCTGTTTTTCTTGTTTGTCTTGCTTCCTATGGGCTTGACCGTGATGGCGCAGGAGATTGACACGACTACCGTTATGTCATCTGGTTCATCTGTCGTGTACGGGAAAGGTCTGTTGGAATATGATGTGGATGAACCTGAAATAGTTACTTTCGGCGGCTTCGCCAATAGTGACTCGTTTTCGTACAAGGATGGTAAATTAGGTCTTACAAATCCAATACACTCATACCGCTCTTTGGGTATGGATGTGGACTATTCCAATTCGGGCATGTTGTATCAGGTTGGAGGCGTAGATATTTTCGGTTCAAGCAGCGGAAGCAGCCTCATTGGTCTTTTGGACCGGAGGTCTGCGACATTGGGTGCGAGCAGGTCGTTCGGAAGATTTATGACTGCAGGGTTTGTGGAGGCAAACAAGTACCACGTTCCGTTCGCTACCCGTGACCAGTTCGGTGTTGGAGGTCGGATGACTTATCGTTTCTCCGATGCTTTGAGCATGACGGTGTTCGGACAGTACTACAACACAAATCCTTACTTCTCAATGGCGGCTTTCCCCGAAGTGAATACGACGGCCTTCGGTGGCTATTTCTCCATTGGCGGCAAGAGGGCTGGCATTGACCTCGGAGTTGAGCGTCGCTATGACCCGTTCAGTCGCAGTTTCATTACGCAGCCTATTGTGACACCGAAATACAAGTTCTCAGATAATTTCAAGATTGAAGTTCCTGTTGGAGGTCTTCTTCAACATTGTTTCGAGAACATGTTCAAGATAAACCGCCAGTCAGATCCCAATATCATGCCAGGGATGATAAGATAGAAAAAGCCTTTGCCGTGAGATAGCTGGCAAAGGCTTTTTTCAAATTGCTGAGGGATGGAGTTTACTGGATGTTTTTCCGATCGAAGGTCCAGCCTTCACGCTGTGAAAGACCACACTTCTCACCGGTGAACATTGTACCGGCCTCGGTGTTGTTCTGAAGTTGCCATCTGAGCCATGATGTAGCAACGATTGCATACTCGCCGCCATTCTTCTGCATGTATGTGCCACCGTGTCCTATTCCTTCAAGGTTGCATACGAATGCTGGTTTGCCTTCAATCTTCTTGAAGTCATCCATTCCGTTCTCGTATGCGATGTCGGTAGGTCCGCCGAGAATCCAGATAACAGATTTTGCCTTCATCGTGTTGAGACTTGCCTTGTCGTCGCCACCGTTGAAGTAACCGCTGTTCATGACGAGGATGGTCTTCACACGAGCATCGTCCGACATGTGGAGTGCCTGCAACCCACCGCATGACATACCTGCAGCAGCGATGTTCTCTACGTCGAGCTTCTGGTAGTAAGGACTCTTCTTGTCGGAGTTCTGTGCGATAGCCCATTCCAATGCCTTCTTCAGGTCTGCAGGGTCACCCATTGACATGCCGCCGCCCATTGGAGGCATTCCACCGCCTTGTCCCATCTGTGGCATTCCGCCGCCAGGACCACCTTGTCCCATACGAGGCATTCTTGGCATACCGCCGCCTTGACCTCCTTGTCCCATCTGTGGCATTCCACCACCCTGTCCCATCTGAGGCATACGAGGCATCTCGCCTGTCTGTCCAGGACGCGGAGCTTCAGCCCGTTCGAAGTCGCTCACACCGATGGCAACGATAAGGAAACCCTGAGAAGCCACCTCGTTGAGGAAGTTGATATGGCCACTTGGAGAATTGGCACATCCACCGTTACCCCATATCACGATAGGAAGGAGGTTGTTCTTGCCGAATGGCTTCAAGTCTTGTGGACGGAAGATGGTGTGAGTCTGGAGTGTCTGTTCTGACATCATGATGGCTTTGTACTTTCCAGTACCGCCATCTTCTACGATTTTTGAAGTTTTCTGTGCAGATGCAGGAACTGTTGCAACTGCCAATGCGGTCATAGCCGCAAGCATAAGTCTAAGTTTCATAGTGAATTAATTTTAAGTTGTTTGTTATTTTATGGTTTAACATGACTTTTGGTTAGAGTTTATTCCACAGTCTCAATATAGAAACTGACAGGACGGAAGCCGTCGTTACAGCTGAGCATGGCACTGTAGGGGTTCTGCATCCAGCCGTCGAAGAAGTTGCCTTCGCCGCGTGAGAGGGCTTCGACGAACTCCCTCATCGTCTTCCAAGCCTCATGACAGAGTCCTTCAGGGCATTGACCGTTGATGCTTATCCATGATTGTCCTTCACATATATCGCACGTATGCTCAATGGGGTTCTCATATTTCGCCATAAGGTCGGGATATTCTGTACGGCGGATTGCTGTGATTCTGATTTTCTTCATGATTGGCAATTCATTTGTTGAATTGTTGTCTGATTGTTTTAGGAAGTTTGGAAATGATCAGATGGTATGATTCATTGATCCATGCTTTAACCATTTCATCATCTATTGACTCGTAGTAGATGTCGCTCCAGTGCTTCTTGTTCCAGTGCCAGGCAGGAGTGATGGCCTTGAATCTGTCGCGGAGTTCCTCATTCCTATCTGGAGTGAGTTTCAGGGCAAATCTCGGTTCACTGTGAGTGATGTCATGTTCTCCACTTCCGAGCCAGAGGCATAGGAATATCTTCCCCTCCACGCGGAAGGTTATGACATCGTCGCCGAATGGCTGGTCTTCTGTCACCCCGAAGAGTGACAATGTGTATTCCCTCACCTGTTCAATGTCCATAATTCTTATGTGTGTTAATAGTCAGGATATTACTGTTCTTGCCCAGATAGCCGAGAAAAACTCTTATTTTGTTTGAGTGTAGCCTTCCTTCCTGAGTAATTCCACCATCCTTTGGCGGTGGTCGCCTTGTATGATTATCTCACCGTCTTTCACTGACCCACCGACACCGCACCTCTGTTTGAGGAATTTGCAGAGTGCGTTGATGTCTTCATCCTTTCCGATAAATCCTTTGACGAGTGTTACCGTTTTACCACCACGTCCGGCGCGCTCCATCTGCATGCGCAACTTCTGCTGGCTTTTCGGCAATGTGGCGCACTCCTCAGAAGAGTCATCGGTGTACTCAAAATTAGGATTTGTGGAGAAGACTACACCGACGCGCTTTTTCCGTTCAACGTCAGCCTTTCCTTCGTTATTGTCGTTCTCTTCTGTTGCAGCTCCGAGAGCGGCAAGCGCACTTTTCCAGTCTGCCATATCCGTTTACTCTGCCGGAGCCCACTTGCAGCGAACAGGTGAAACGATGGCACCTTCTGCCTTGAGTTCCTTCATTGCCTGATCTACTACTTTGCGGTCAAGGCCACTGAGTTCTGCAATCCTACCGGCATTTAAAGGTTCGCCAGCTTGTTTCATTGTCTCTAATACTTTTTTCTTCATAATGAGTTGTTTATTTGATGTGTCACAATGTGGAATGCAAATGTAATAATTTATCTGCAAATTAGGGTGAAAAATACAAAAAAACTTTCCGTAACAAGTATAAATATGTCATATTAGAGTGTGGAATCAATATTTTTCCGTACTTTTGTACTTAGGTTGAATATTGAAACAATGAGAGCAAAAAGTATTGATGTCGTTGCGGCGATAATAATTCGTGATGGTCTTGTGTTCTGCACCCAGAGGGGGTATGGCGAATGGAAGGGCTGGTGGGAGTTCCCTGGGGGTAAGATTGAGTCAGGTGAGACACCGGAAGATGCTCTGCGTCGTGAGATTCGCGAAGAACTGCAGACTGAAATTCTCGTGGGAGAGAAACTTACAGTAGTTGAGTACGATTACCCCAAGTTCCATCTCACTATGCATTGCTATTTCTGCACCATAATCAGCGGCAGTCTGACTCTCCTTGAACATTCAGCCTCTTGCTGGCTTCCCAAAGACGAGCTCTCCTCCCTCAACTGGCTCCCAGCCGATGAAGGACTAATTCGGCTGCTGATACAAAGATAAAGCCGGTCGTATCAGAAATCAGCCGGCTTTATCGTTGTTTTTCAAATTTGATACATAAAAAAGTGGAAGCCAAAGAAGTCCAGAACTACATCATCAGCATTATCCGTCCTGCCTCCTTGGTGAAAATATCAGGAAAACGGCAGATGACGGCATAGATCTGTGCACTCGTCACCGGTTTTCCGTCCTTGCGGATATGCAGCCTCTGACGGTTGATGGTATCGGCAATCTGGTCTGTAGTCATTCCTCCATTACGCTGCACCATCACATATACTATCGCTTCTTCTATCTTCACTTTATTTCGTAAGCTTATACCAAGTCCATGAGATGTATGCAAGGACAAATGGGATGAAGAGGCTCACGATACTCATGGTCTGGAGAGTGAACTCTGATGATGATGAGTTGTAGATGGTCAGAGATGATTCGGCATTGGCATATGAAGGATAGTATGGGGTGTTGTTGTAGCCTGCTACCCAGAACAGTGACAGTACGACCAATACGGTTCCGAGTCCTGAGAACCAGATTCCCACATTGCTTTTCTTGAATAGGGTGGCAAAGATGGCCCATAGTACCAACAGAGTGCCGAGAAGGAAACTGGTGAATGCTGCCGGCATGGCAAGGAAATTATGAAGGTATTTGTATTCAACCTGCCTGAACTCATGCAAATCTATGGTCTCGTAACCGCTGGCAGTGAGCAATACTGCTATGACTGCCAAGTACAGTACCACGAACACGATGGCGTTTGCGAGAAGCTGTTTCCTGTTCCACTCGGTTGTTCCCTCATCCTTCACTTGGTTGATGAACCAAAGGTTGGCTTGTACCCTTGTCAGGAAGAGTACCATCAGACCGAATGCAATAACCCGCCAGTCGGTAAGTACTTCGAGACCATGCAGAGAGCCCCATTGCGAGATTACAGGTGAGGTGCTGTCCATCAGGTTGGTCTTTTCCACCGTGAAGTCACTACCGAAAAAGAAAGTGCTGACTGCACCGCCTAACAATACGGGTGCAAGAATGCCGTTGATGAACAGAAAAATATCGTATGTTTTTCGTCCGAGCAGATTCCCTTCCGACGACCGGTACTTATAGCTCACCGCCTGAAGCACGAAACCTAAGAGTATAAGCATCCATACCCAGTATGCTCCACCGAAGCTGGTAGAGTAGAAGAGTGGGAAACTGGCAAAGAACGCTCCACCGAATGTCACGAGTACTGTGAAGGTGAGTTCCCAACGATGGGCGATTGTGTAAATCATGTTCTCGCGCTGCGATTCCTTCATCTGTAGAACCATGGACTGGCCTCCCTGTACGAATAACAGAAAGACGAGAAGTGCTCCCAATACTGATATCAGGAGCCACCAATATTCTTGTAGAAATGTGTATGTCATGATGATTGATATAAAGTTAATGATTAAGTTCTGGTCCTTTCTTTATCTGTTTCAGCATGATTTTGATCTCAGCAACGAGAAGTACAGTGAACAGCACGCTGAAAATGACGAATGTAGTTACCACCTGTCCGACACTCAGACTTGATACAGCGGCCTGAACAGGCATGAGGTCTTGTATGGCCCATGGTTGGCGGCCTACTTCTGCAACTATCCATCCACACTGTGAGCAAATCCATGCCAAAGGTATCGTTACCAGGGCCAGGACAGGGAAAATTGTTACTTTCCTGCATTGGAAGGTAAGCCACTGCTGCTTCTTGAAGGAAATCCATACGGCAAATGCCATGAACAATAACAGCCATCCGCCGATTGTAACCATTATATGGAAAGGATAGAATACCATTGAGACATTAGGAATGGCATCCTCTACATTGTTGAAGTAGCCGTAGCCAAAGTACTTGTAATCAGCCTTTAACTCTCCTTCCGCTTTTGCCATTCCTGCGGTATCGGCCATTTCTTTTGCGTCATTGTAGCTTTCCAGAGCCTGAAGGGCTGCCTTGCCACGCTTTATGCGTTCGGCATAAGGGACGGTGTTGACTACCTTGCCGTCAATCATATCCTTACCCTCGATGATGTCCTTGATTCCAGGAATGAAGGCATTCACGTCATGACGGCCGAGGATGGAAAGACCCTTTGGTATAGCTATCTCGAATAATGTCGCTTCTTTGTCATCGTTCCACTGCTTGTCGGGATTCAGGATTCCGAAACCTATCAGTTTCGTACCCTGTTCTCCCTCGTACAGACCTTCCATTGCAGCGAGTTTCATGGGCTGTACCTTCGTTATCTCTACTGCTGTGCCGTCACCTGTGAACATGGTCACCAATATGCCCACGAGACCAACCACTGCACCGACCTTGATGGAACGTGTGGCGAATTCCGTGTTGCGCTTTTTCATCAGGTACCATGAGCCGATGCCTACTGTGAAAGCACCTGCTAAGCACCATCCACAGCTTACAGCATGGAAGAACTTGTTAACTGCAACCGGAGAGAGAGCTACTTCCTGGAAACTGGACATTACGTTGCGCATCTGGTCGGCAGAGAATTCCATTCCAACGGGATACTGCATCCAGGAGTTTGCTACCAGTATCCACCATGCACTAAGACTTGCACCAAAGGCCGTAAGCCATGTGGCTGCCAGATGTTGGCCGGCCGAAAACTTCTTCCATCCGAAAAACATCACTGCGAAGAATGTGCTCTCGCAGAAGAATGCAAAAATGCCTTCAATGGCCAGTGGAGCACCGAAGATGTCTCCTACGAACCAGGAATAGTTTGAGAAATTTGTTCCGAACTCAAATTCAAGGATTATTCCAGTTGCCACACCGATGGCAAAGTTGATGCCGAAAAGCGTCATCCAGAACTTGGTCAGATTGAGCCACTCTGATTTACGAGTGCGGTAGTAGATTGTTTCCATGATGGCAACAATCACACCCAATCCAAGTGTCAGTGGCACGAACATCCAGTGATAACATGCAGTCAGAGCAAATTGCGCTCTCGACCACTCTACTACATTGATCAGGTCCATAATAGCAATAAATATAAATTGTTAATTGTCAATTTTCTCCACAAGGTTCTCGCGAACTTGCTGGGCTTTCTCTTCATCCGATCCGGTCAGGGACGGCTTGAAGAAAAAGAGCCTCAGTATGGCAAACAAAATGAATAGTTTTACGAGGATAATTAACCAAAGTGTTCTGCCAATGGTCATTCCCTTGAATCCCTCGTAATAGAAATTCCAAATATTGCGTAATATTGCCATGATTCTGCAAAGGTAAGTTTTTCTTCCAAAATATCCAAATTATTTATAAAAAAATACGATGTCTCACTTTCTGATAGTTGAATATTCATATTGACTCATGGTTCCTGAATCGTGTTCTGCATGTGTGAACGGAAAAAAGAACCATTTTTTTGGAGAAAAATTTGGTATGAGGGAAATAATGTATTACCTTTGTGCGAAACTTGAATTTATTAACATTAAAAAAACAGAAAAATGAAGAAGATTCTTTTAATGAGCATGCTTTTGCTCGGAGTGATGGTTGGTTTTACATCTTGCAGTGATGATGACAATGACAATGGGTCGGGTATTAAGGAAACAGATAAGGAAATGTCCTTGACAGTGAGCATCAAGAATGCGGAAGCCCAGATAATCGCCTATTTCGAAAACGATGTCTGCACTAGTGGAGAGGCAGTCGTGAAATGCACCTCTGAATATGCTGCACAGGTCTTAATCGTTACACTGAAGACAACCGGTGCTCCTGCAACGATTAATGGCACCACAATCACAGTAGATCTTACTTCTACATTGAAAGGATTAAACAAGACACAAGTAAGGCAGTTCCTGGAAAACGATGCCAAAACTTACATAGAACTGTTCACAAAAATATTAGAAAATGTATAACATCAGAAGAGGGTGCGTCAGAAGTAACTGACGCACCCTCTTGCATTATGGTGGGTTGTTTTGACTATTCCGTTTTTTTGAATAGCAGACCTCCACTCCATCTCCACTAACTTCCAACTTCCGACATCGCCTTACCAATCAGTTCCAATGCTTTGATTACGGTCGATCGCGGACAACCGAGGTTCATCCGCATGTACCCACGTCCGCCGGTTCCAAACATCTCTCCAGGATTCAGACACAGATGGCACTTGTCTGTGAAGAACCGCGTTAGTTCTTCCTGTGTTCCGTAGCCCAGCCCGCGACAGTCAAGGAATACGAGGAAGGAGGCTTCCGGACGTATCACCTTGATTTTGTCGTTCAGGTGAGCGAGTCCGTCGGTCAGGCAGTCGATGTTGCCCTCTACATACTCCAACATCTGCCTGCGCCATTCGTCACCATCTTCGCTGTAACATGCTTTGGCACAGTCAAAGGCAAAGATGTTGCCGAGGTCCATGTCGCTGTTCTGAATATATGAGAAAAACTTCTCCCGGAGTTCGTCGTCGGGTACGATGGTGTGTGCACATACCACTCCCGGCAGGTTGAAAGTCTTTGATGGTGCCTGGAACGTGATGGCTATACTGCGGGCCTCCTCACTGACGGTGGCAAACGGGATGTGCTGTCGTCCTCCGAGGACCATGTCGCAATGTATCTCGTCGCTTACCACCACTACGCCTTCCTCATGGCAGATGTGTGCTACTTCGCGCAGAGTTTCCGCATCCCAGCATTTTCCTCCCGGATTGTGGGGGTTGCATAGAATCATCATCTTGCACCCCTTGACATCCTGGCGGAGCGTATCCAGATTCATTGTCCATGAACTGTCAGTCCGTTCAAGTCTGTTCCATACAATGGTTCTCTGGCTGCTTTCCGGAACTATCCGGAACGGATGATACACGGGGTCCTGAATCAGTATCCTGTCACCTTTTTCCGTCAATGCCTGCATGGCAAGGTAGATCCCGCTGACCACTCCGGGAATGTAACTGATATCTGAAGGTCTGACTTTCCACTTGAAATGTGTGCTACACCAGTTTGCGATACTCTCATAGTATTCCTTTGAAGCGCAGGTATAGCCAAGTACCTGCTGCCTGAGCCTGCGTTGTATGGCATCTATTACGAAT
>DCGE01000001.1:0-21035 GCA_002314525.1 Prevotellaceae bacterium UBA1786
CGAGCCTTCATTCTGCTCTCGCTGCTTCTTCGGTTGGCCATTGGCAGCAAGACAGACAGAGTCATTGAACCACACAAGCAGTCACTCACCCCCGAGGGAGCAGAGGTGAATGTCTGCGACAGCTGAGACAAGCATCAACGACAGCTGAGATGTAGGGCCGCGATAGCTGGGACGCGGAACCGCGATTGCTGAGACGTGGCACCGCGAGACTAAGAGACTAACGTCCGAGACTCCGCTCTCGCAGACCCAAACCTCAGCTCTCGCGGAAGTACCCCCCAGCTATCGGGGAAGTACACGACAGCTATATCTATCTCAGGACTTTCTTTCCTGACTGGGTGATGAATATTCCCTTGGAGGTTGGGGATGTCACCCTGCGGCCGGAGAGGTCGTAGAGGATGTCAGCGTCGGTCACAGCAGATTCGGTATGCAGTTGGATGATGTCGTCAACCGGGGTGGTCTTTGACTTGAGGATGTCGATGCTCTTGAGGGTGGAATAGAGTCCGCCGTCGTCCTGAGGATCAAACTCCAGTCTGATGTAAAGCGGGTCGGTAGGGTACATTGAACCCTCAGTCCTCTTCATGGTCCAGGAGAGTGTCTGACCCGGTTTCTTGTTGATATTCTGGTTATCGACCTCAGCAAAGAGTGTCAGTGTCTCAGGTGTGGGACCTGTATAGAGTTTCAGATTGAAAAACTGTGAAAGTTCTGATGACTTGGCATAGTCACCATTCCCAACCGTAGCCGCTATACTCACCTTCATAGATTCGAGATAGAAGTCATCGGGAATGCCGTTGACACAGAAAGTGGCAGAGCGCTGTTCTTTCTGATTTGTATTTGGAGTGATGTCGGTCTGTGCCATCACCACACTACCCTCGGCATTCTCAGTCTTCTGGGCAGGAACAACACTGACAATGCTTGCCTGAACATCGGAAACGACATTATTGCCGGCATCGCGTACCGACACGATGGGTGAGTCGGAATGAGTGGATGAGAATGACAGGAGCAGACGGTCCTGAGTGGTACGGGAGTATTTGTCAACCGAGAACAGAGCCACCAGTTCCTTGTTTTCAGTCATAGTCGTGGAATAGACCTGATCCGTACTGACGATGGTCCTGCCCTGACGCCAACCAGTGAACGTATAGCCGGGATAAGCCTCAGCACACACCTTGACTTGAGTGCCGCGTGCAAACCTTGCAGAATATCCCTGCTGTCCCTGAATGATCAGAAGTCCGCGACCTTCAGAACAAGAGCGAACCGACAGTGTACGCATGGAATCACCATCGGCTATATTGACAGGAAAGTCATATATTGCCCCGTAGAAATCGGCATTGGCACCGATGTTGGCATCCTGATCCACACGGATTCTGATACGTCCCTTCAGTCCTGCAACATCCTCCGGAACCGTTAGTTCAGCCTCGATGGTACTGCCGATGGCAGGTGTGACACTCTGCTCGAACTGTCCGTCACCGTCGAAGTCGGCCCAGACGCTTACAGCAAGTCCGGCAACGGTGGAACCCACGAGATCAGCACTGACCACGACCTTGCCACCCTTTGCGACAGTAGCACGCTCAGTGACATACAGATTGAACGAGGTGCTTGACTTAGGTGAATAGTGTAGTTCGGTCATCACACCCTCACCCTCGATATCCACCTTGGTGAGACGGGTAAGACTGGAGTACGACCCACATGGAATGCGGTATGCAACCACATTCTTACAGGCATCCTCCTCCTCAGGCTTCGGTTCAGGACGCTCCTCGGGAGTATAGGATTCCTCAGCAATCTCCCAGTAGGAATTCCCCCGGCCGGTCTTGATGTAGTAGGCAAGGACTCCCTGAGAACCCATGTTCAGTCCCAGAGTGGCATCCTTGGAATAGTCAATCTTACCCTGATCATTGGAACAGAGGAAATAGGTATCCGTACCGGCACCCGTGGAAACCACGTATTCAACAGGTTCTTCACCCAGTGCAACAAGCGAACTGAGAGTGATGTTGGATGTCTGCACATAGAGGCCTGTCATGACGTTTTGGATATAGTAGCAATCCTCGTTCCCGGTAGGAATGAGTCTCCACAGATACAAAGCGTTGTTGGCTATCCTGCCGCCGACACCCATATTGTCACCGCTGGCATAGATATAGCCGTTGGAGTTACCGTTTCTGTGGATGGAGTAGTACTTGTCAGCGCTGAATCCAGCCAACATGTCAATGGAGATGCAGATGGCAGATATAAACAATAGAATCTTTTTCATGGCCATACCTGTTATTTCGGAAGGGTGACATTGAAGAGAGTGCTGTTGACATGTTCCTTCTTGATGATGTCCTTCATCTTGGTGACGATGTCGCTATGGGTAGATGCTACGTTGTTGTCCTCGTGGATGTCAACTGAAAGGTCATACAGATAACATGTGCCACCGCTGACAACGAGTTTCCAGTCGCCCATGCGGAGCCCCATCATGTTAGTCTCGTGGAACTCCCAGTAGAGGTAGTCGTGTTTCTGCTGAAGTTCTTCCTTGCCTGTGAGGGTGTTGTAGAACGAGATTCCGTCGAAGTAGTCGTCCTCACCCTTAGGATTGTACTGCTTGTAGTTCTCGATTCCTGCATAGTCGCAGAAAGTAGCCATGAGGTCGTAGAAGGCAAGCTGATGGTCGTTGACAGTACCGGAAGGTACACCGGGACCCTTCGCGATGAACGGAATACGTATGCCGCCTTCGTAGGTAGAGCGTTTCAGACCCTTGAGCAGTCCGTCGCGGTTGAAGAATGAAGGATCGGCACCGCCCTCTTCGTGAGGACCGTTGTCGGAGGTGAAGATGACGAGAGTGTTGTCAGCCAGTCCCTTCTCCTCAAGCTTCTTCCAGATTTCACCCACCTGAGCATCGAGGCGCGTGATCATGGCAGCGAACTGAGCATGCGAGTTGTCGTTCTTGTAGTACCAGGAACCCCAGTTGCCCCCGAACGACTTGTCGTTGCATGCGAATACCTGATTGTACTTCTGTAGGATGCTGTCCTGAGGCTGCCAGAGTTCGGCATGAGGAAGTGTGTAGGTGAAGATGCCGAGGAACGGAGTGTCCTTGTCCTGACGGTCGAGCCAGTCGAGTGCATACTGATGGATGAGGTCGCTCGAGTACTGTGCACGGTTCTCGTAGCCCACATTGCCGGAAGAGACACCCGGATACTGGATGTTCTGAGTCATGGTATCGACAACCACATACTGATCACCATACTTCTCAGGGTCGTAGCGGTTGAGGTAGTTAGGGTAGTAGGTATGAGCCTGGAATTGACAAAGAGGTCCGTAGTAGCAGTCGATGCCTCGTTTGTTAGGCAAAGATAGCGAACTGGTCGTTGCACTCATGCTGGTATTGGTGTTGCCCTTTGCATCAGCCTTGTAGTCATTCGGATGGTCAAGGTTGTAGTAGCCACCAGCCCACTTGCCGAACATACCGGTACGGTAGCCGTTCTTCTTGAATATCTCAGGAATGATGACATGATCCATGTCGTAAGGTTCCTGACCGATGACAGAATAGTCGGAATTGCTGCCGAAGGCATTCTTACGCAGGTTGCCGCTGTTCCAATACTCCTTGTTTCCACGTACATGGACATGACCCGTATGCTGACCAGTCATGAAGCAGGCACGTGAAGGAGCACTGACTGGCGAACCAGCGTATGCCTGTGTGAATCGCATGCCCTGTGAAGCCATGCGGTCGATGTTGGGAGTTGCGATGAGTTGCTGTCCGTAACAACCCAGATCGCCATAACCCATATCATCGCACATGATATAGATGATATTAGGTCTCTGACTCTGAGCCAGTGCTGCCAACGGTGCCAACGACATCGCCGCAGTCATGATTCTCTTGATTTTCTGTGTGGATAAATACATAGTTAAATGATCGGTATGGATTCGCCGTTGATTTTGCGGAATAAGTCGAGGGCATAGACATCAGTCATGCCGGAAATGAAGTCGAGTACACCGAGGATCTTATTGTAAGTGGTTCCTTCCGAGATATTGTACTGAGACGACACCCGTGAGAGCAGCAGCCGCGAATAAGCACGGTAGGGAGTCATGGCAGCCTCGACATAAAGGTCGATGAGAGTGCTGATGATCTTGTAACCTGCAAGTTCGATGCCACTGACATCACGGCTGACATAAATCTTGGAATACGATACCTCCTCGCACTTCTTATAGCCATCAAGGAGATGGCCCTGAAGGTTCTTTATCAGTGAGCCGCTGAACCGGCCGGCAAGTATCAGGTCTTCATTGTCGACGAAGAGATTGACACAGGCAGCCTCGAGTTCACCGATGACACAGGAACGCATATAGGCTACCTTCTCATTGATATCTGCGATGCCTTCAAGGACCTTCAGATAGCAGGCTTGTTTCTCATCGTCGAAGAATCCGAGGAAAAGACTGAGTGTCTCGTCGGTGGAGAGCAACTTGAGTTTATGGGCATCTTCAATATCCATCACTTCGTAGCAAATATCATCGGCAGCCTCTACAAGATAGACAAACGGATGACGCATATAGGCATTCCCGTTTTCATCCAGAGGTTCAATACCGAGTTCGGCGGCAATGGTCTTGTATGTCTCCAGTTCACTCTGAAAGAAACCGAACTTGAGTTTGTTGCCAGCCAACAATGACGGGAAAGGGTATTTGACTACAGAAGCCAGAGTGGAATACGTGAGGGCAAACCCACCTTCACGGCGTCCGTTGAAGTGGTGGGTGAGAAGTCGGAATGTATTTGCATTGCCTTCATAATGAACCAGATCCTCCCATTCGGCCTGCGACATCTGACTCTTGTATTTCAATCCGTTGCCTTCGGAGAAGAAGGTGGCGATGGCTTTCTCGCCGGAATGGCCGAAAGGTGGGTTGCCGAGGTCGTGAGCCAGACAGGCAGCACTGACAATAGCACCACTCTCACAGAGGTGGGAATCCTTGAATTCGGGATGCTTATCCATGAGACGACGGGCAACATCAGCTCCGAGACTTCTGCCGACACTGGATACTTCAAGACTGTGAGTCAGACGATTATGAACGAATATACTACCCGGAAGAGGAAAGACCTGTGTCTTGTTCTGTAATCTGCGGAAAGCCGACGAAAAGATAAGACGGTCGAAATCACGGTTGAACTCAGTTCTCTCGTCACGTTTCTGTCCGTGATAGCGGACTTCGCCAAGTCGTTTAGTTGATAATAGTTGTAACCAATTCATTCTGCAAATTTACATAAAAGATTCATTATTCCAAAGAATTTGACAAAAAAGATAGGAACACTTGTAAAAACCTGTGTTTTCGGGAAGAAAAAAAAGAGCTGACGCGGTGGAAATGGATTTTAATTGAGATTTTCAGTAAGATTTCGAGGGCTGAAAGCCCGATCCACAAAAAAGACTCACTAAAGCGACGCATTGGAGCGCATTTTAGTTGAGATTTTCATTACTGATTCTTGGGTAATTTTTTTGGTCAAGAATTAGAGAATTAGAGAAGAGCTCCTTGACGGAGCAATGACGGATGGAAACATGGATGGAAACATCAGTAATTGTCGTTTGACGACAACGATAACATCTCAAATTCTCAAATTCTTGATAAAACAAAAAATCCTCAACCAAAATCTTGACTTAAAATGCGCTCAAATTCTTCGCTTTTATCTGTCATTTTTTGTGGATCGCCCTACGGGCTCGAAATCTAAACTAAAATCTAAACTAAATTCTGTAAAGAATTTTGTCAGATGATTTTTTTGTTGTACTTTTGTACCAAATATAAAATATTGCTTCATGAGAAAACATTTTTTACTCTTTTTTCTGGCACTGGCAAGCAGTATAGCAATCAATGCCGAGACCTTCCGGGAACTGAATCTCATCCCAGCTCCGAAGAAAGCCATCGTGAATGAAGGCAAATACAACCTGCCGAAGAAATTCAGGGTAGGGGTATCGGAGTTCGACAAAAACAACGAGACAGTGCTGAACGATGTAGGAACATTCATCCAAACCATCAACACCGCCACAGGCAAAAAGGGCCATGCATCGAACCGCAATGCCGACATCCTGATCAGACAGGATGCATCGATTGCAGAAGAAGGCTATGTGCTTGACATCAAAGCCGACGGTATCAGTATAGCAGCCTCAACATCACAGGGTGCTTTCTACGGTATGCAGACATTGATGAGACTCATGTCGGCAAACGTGATTCTCGGTATTGCCGGCGAAGGAACGGAAAACTACAGTCTTCCGCTGGCAAGAATAGAAGACGAACCGAGATTCCCATACAGAGGATTCATGCTGGACGTCAGCCGCCACTTCTTCTCAGTGGAACAGGTGAAGAAGATGATCGACCTGATGGCAATATACAAGATGAACGTCTTCCACTGGCACCTGACCGACGATCAGGGTTGGCGAGCAGAGATAAAGAAATACCCTTTGCTCACTACTGTGGGAGCAACAAGGAGCAACAGCTGGAACACCGACATCCACAAGGTCATTGAGAACGGAAACGTATATTGGACCGGAGTCGGGGCATATACAGGCAAGCAGTACGGCCCTTACTTCTACACTCAGGAAGAGATGAGGGATGTTGTGGCATACGCAAAGAAGAAGCACATTGAAGTGTTGCCTGAAGTCGATATGCCGGGACATTTCGTAGCAGCTTTGGCTGCCTACCCACAGTACTGCTGTACTCCGAACAACCCTCCGACGGTATGGACCAACGGCGGGATAAGCAGTAATGTACTTAATGTGGCAAATGAGAATGCCGTTCAGTTTGCCAAAAACATACTCAGCGAACTCTGTGAGATATTCCCTTACCCATATTTTCATATCGGCGGTGACGAGTGTCCTACCAACCAGTGGGAGAACAACGATGCATGCAAGACTAAACTGGCTCAGTTGGGAAAGACGGATTTCAGTGCGCTTCAGACCGACTTCATCCGTGAGATAGGCGAATTCCTCAAGGGTAAAGGAAAGAAACTGTTCTGCTGGAACGAGAGTGTCACGGCTCAGGGTGCAGACCTTGATATGATGAAACAGACAGGTGCCACCATAATGTGTTGGAACCCTTGTCAGAGCGGTGCCGCAAAGGCAGCAAGTCTGGGTCTCGATGCCATCATCACCGAATGGGGCAGCGGATGCTACTACATCAACCGCAAGCAGAGCAAAGACTACGGTGAACCTGAAGCCGCAGGTAGAGGCGGCGACAATGTTGAGGCCACCTACAACTACTTGCCAGTTCCGAATAACGTGCCAGTCAATGCCCTCAAATACTATAAGGGCGTACAGGCTACGTTCTGGACAGAACATGTAAGCAGCAATGAATATCTGGAATATCTGGCTCTGCCAAGATTCATGTGTGTTGCTGAAGCAGGATGGTCACCTCAGTCACTCAAGAACTGGGACAGTTTCAGGAAACGCATGACTGAAGACACCAAGTTGCTTGACCTCGGCGGATTCATCTATGCACGTCACTGGATGGAGGGGTATGTTCACCGTCATAATGCCGAATCAGGTAATTAATTATATCATTAACCGGAAAAAGACACTTGAAACCAATAATATTGATATCGGGAAACTTCCGTGGAAACGAGGGACAATGTACTCTGGCGGAAGGATACTACAATTCTGTTGTCAAGGCTGGAGGTGTGCCGATCGTCATTCCGCCACATACTGAGACGGAAGAAGACCTGAAAGCAATCCTCGACAGTATTGACGGAATAATGCTGAGCGGAGGCGGAGACATTGATCCTGACCTCCTTGGTGAAGAAAGGGAACCGGAAGTGGGTGGAGTTGACCGAGTGAGGGATGAGATGGAGATGAAGTTGGTGAGACTGGCCTATGACCGTCAGTTGCCTATGTTCGGTATCTGCAAGGGTGCTCAGGTGATAAACGCTGCTTTGGGTGGAAAACTGATTCAGCATATCGGCATTCCCTCACACAGTCAGGAGACTCCCAAGTCGGAGATCTCGCACAGCGTCGGCATAGACAGGGAATCAGTGCTCTTCGGCATCTTCGGAAAGGATCGCGTGGAAGTCAATTCCTTCCATCATCAGGCAATAAAGAGTCCGGCTCCTTGTCTTAAGGTGACTGCCATGAGTGATGACGGAATCATCGAAGCTGTGGAATCAGACGAGTACAAGTCGATCATCGGTGTTCAATGGCACCCAGAGGCACTGGAAAGTATGATGCCTCTGTTCACATGGTTTGTTGATGAATGCAGGGAGTTCAAAAAAGCTAAGGAAGTTCACTGCAAGGTTCTCTCGCTTGATTCACACTGCGACACACCGATGGTGTTTGCAGATATGGAACGTGACGGCAGGAACGACAGTCTCTGGAACATCAGTATCAGAAACCCTCATACCCTTGTTGATTTCGAGAAGATGAAGGAAGGGCATTTGGATGGTTCTATCATGGTGGCCTATCTGAAGCAGGAAGGAAGGGATGACAAGTCGTTGGCTGCAGCGACAAAAAAGGCCGACTATATCCTGTCACACATCGAAACAATGGCAAAAGACCATATTGCATATTGTCCGGAAGACCTCTGGAAACTGAAACACGAAGGCATTCCGGCTATCATGATGGGAATAGAGAATGGTTATGCCATTGGTAAGGACATAAGTAATGTGGAGCGGTTCAGGAAGAGAGGTGTTGTTTACATGACTCTGTGTCATAACGGTGACAACGATATCTGTGATTCAGCAAAAGGAAACAACGAACATGGTGGCGTGAGTCCGTTTGGTGCTGAGGTAATCAGGGAGATGAACCGTGTAGGCATGATGGTGGATTTGTCGCATGCAGGCGAAAAGAGTTTCTACGATGCACTGGAAATTAGCAGGATGCCTATAGTCTGTACACACTCTTCCGCGAGGACTCTCTGTGATCATCCGAGAAACCTCACAGATGAGCAGATGAAGGCACTCGCAAGAAAAGACGGTGTGGCTCAGGTGACATTCTATCATGGGTTCCTGAGAAAAGATGATGAGGCGTCAATCATTGATGCTGTTGAACATCTGAACCACATGGTGAAGGTGATGGGAATAGAGCATGTCGGCATCGGTACTGACTTTGACGGTGATGGCGGGGTGAAAGGTGTTGCATCAGCCTCCGAACTGATAAATTTCACACGAAGACTGATACGACAGCGCTACAGCGAAGAAGACATACGACTTCTGTGGGGAGGGAACTTTTTGAGAGTGATGGAAAGAGTGAACAATGAAAAGTGAATATAATATGGAAATGAGATATAAGTATTTAATAGGAATATCAGTGCTCTGTCTTGGGCTGATGGGATGCAACAACCAAGGTACCAATTCAGCAACTACGGAGTCACAGCCTGAGAGAGTAAGTCCTGAGTTTTCAGGCGACAGTGCATTCAGTTATGTTGCAGTTCAGTGTGACTTCGGTCCAAGAACCATGAATTCAGAAGCACACGAGAGATGTTGTGAATATCTGGTCGATAAGTTCAAGGAGTTCGGTGCTGATGTAAGTATTCAGGAAGGTAAGTCAAAGCTTTTCAACGGAACACCGATAGACATAAAGAACGTCATTGCGGTATTCAACAAAGACTGTGACCGGAGAATCATCATCTCATCTCATTGGGACAGTCGTCCATGGGCCGACAATGAGGATGATGAGTCACTTCACGACACTCCTATCGATGGTGCTAACGACGGCGCGAGCGGAGTTGGAATACTGCTTGAGATTGCCCGTCAGATACAGATGAAGAACCCTGGAATCGGTGTTGAACTGATATGCTGGGATGCAGAAGACAGCGGAGATCATGGTGACGGCAATACAGACTCATGGTGCCTCGGTTCACAGTACTGGGCTGCGAACCACTCAGTTGAAGGATTCCGCTATGAATTCGGCATTCTGCTTGACATGGTCGGTGGAAAGGATACATACTTCCGGAAAGAGACATACTCAAACTACTACGCACAGAACCTTGTGAATAAAGTCTGGGGGACAGCTCAGAGTCTCGGCTACGGAAAGTACTTCATCAATGAAGAAGGCGGTGCTGTGACCGACGATCATGTTCAGCTGATCAAAGCTGGCATTTCGTGTATTGATATCATAGGAAGCAGTAAGGACGGAACGACGTTCCCTGATACCTGGCATACCATTCGGGATAATGTAAGCAATATCGACAAGGATATTCTTGGGGCAGTAGGACAGACGGTAATGGAGATTATATATACGGCAGACAGTTCTGCTAAGGTTGGTTAGAAACTTAATACATAAAAACATGAATAGGACATTTTTTAAAAGTACTGCATTGGCAATAGTAATGTCAGTATGTTGCATCAGTGCTCAGGCACAGAAATCATTCGGATATCTGAGTTATTCTCAGGTACTGCATTCAATGAATGAATACACAGAAGTGCAACAGAAAATCGGACAGATGCGTGATGAATACTCAAAGGAACAGGACAGGGCTGAACAGAATTTCAGTCGACAGTATGCAGAATTCATCGACGGACAGAAGACGTTCTCCGAGAATATCATGCTGAAGCGTCAGAAAGAACTTCAGCAGCTTATGGAACAAGGCATACAGTTCAAACAGGAAGCACGCAAACTGCTGAAAGACGCAGAGAAGGAACTGATGCAACCATTGTACACCAAACTGAATGAGGCTATCGCCAAAGTAGGAACAGAAAAACAGTTTGACTACGTACTGAATACGGATGACAATGCCTATCCATTCATCAACAGCGAGAAAGGAGAGGACATCACAGAAGCCGTAAAAGGATTGTTGGTTAAGTAAAACTAATAATGAAGACAGGACCGATTGGTGTTTTCGACTCTGGGTATGGAGGATTGACGGTATTGAGTAGCATACGCGACAAGATGCCCGACTATGACTATATCTATCTGGGTGATAATGCACGTGCCCCATATGGTACCAAGGATTTCGAGACAGTATATGAATATACTCTTCAGGCTGTCAAGAAACTGTTCAGTATGGGGTGCCCGCTGATTATCCTTGCCTGCAATACAGCATCAGCAAAGGCTCTCAGGAATATCCAGCAGCATTATATTGCTGATTGCTGTCCCGATAACAGAGTGCTGGGTGTCATCCGGCCCACTGCTGAGGTAGTAGGTAATCTGACGGAAACCGGACATATCGGTATTCTCGCCACTCCGGGAACAATCAAGTCGGAGTCATATATCCTGGAAATACAGAAGTTCTCACCCGAATGCCACGTCACCGGATTGGCCTGTCCTACCTGGGTGCCACTTGTGGAAAGTGGGATGTACGACAGTCCTGAGGCTGATGATGAGGTGAAGAAACAGATCGACCAACTGCTTGCTGCAGACGACAGAATTGATACCATTATACTCGGTTGTACTCATTATCCACTTCTCGAGAAGAAGATACGTCAGTTCTGTCCAAAACATGTCAATATCATTGCACAAGGCAGATATGTGGCCGAAAGTCTCAAGGACTACCTCGAAAGGCACAAGGACATGAAAGACAGGATCAGCACTAACAGAACCTGCCGCTACTTCACCACCGACTCAGCCGAGATGGTCGGCAGGAAGATGTCGGTGTTCCTCAACAGAGATATCGTCGTAAACTCAATAAAACTTTGAATATGAACAGAAACAAATTAATACTGAACATCGTACTCGTTATTGTAATATACTTTGTGGTGCAGTTCGCATGTTCAATCATCTTCATGGGTATCAGTTTCGTAATGAAACTGATACAAGAACAGAAAATATCAGGGAGTTTCGGATCGGAAATCCTGCATGACACTCTTGGTTGGATACTCATCGTCTCGTCAGTCATCACTGTCATACTACTGGCACTTTTCAGGAAAGTGTTCCTGAAGGATGAATTCAGGTGGAACGGATGTGAGGTGAAGTACATTCCATTTGTACTCATCGCGTGTGTTGCAGGAGTTCTCGGCCTTGACATCCTGAGCGAGATACTCAAACTTCCCAACCTGATAGAGGCCGATATGATCAGCATGAGTAAGACCTTCGATGGAGCCTTAGCCATCGGACTTGTCGGTCCTATAGCTGAGGAAATCGTTTTCCGAGGCGCTATCTGCGGAGGTATGCTCAAGGCAGGAGTCAGACCTTGGACAGCCATCATAGTGTCGGCAGTCATCTTCGGATGTGTTCATGTCAATCCAGCCCAGATACCATTTGCAGCCATGGTCGGATTGATGCTTGCCATCCTCTACTACAAGACCGGCAGTCTCATTCCGTGTTCCATCATACATGTACTCAACAACTCCTGGGCAGTGGTCATGATGAACATCTATGCCGACCAACCAAACATCACCTTCTCCGAGATCTTCGGCCAGATAAATGCTGATGTCATCCTCGTCGCCGGGCTGTCACTCGGTACCTACATGTTCTATATGTATTGGAAGAAGAAAAGAGTGGAGCCAACAGCTAACAGCTAACAGCCAAAGTAAAAATGAATATCGCAGTTTATTGTGCATCGTCAAATGACCTCGCTCCCTACTTCTACGAACAGGCAGAGGCTCTTGGCAGATGGATCGGTCATCAAGGCCATACACTCGTATATGGAGGTTGCAGTCTTGGGCTGATGGAGTCAGTATCGAAGGGTGTCAAGGATGCTGGAGGGGGAAGGGTTGTCGGTGTAGCCCCACATATACTCCAGGATCGTGGACTTGTCAGCCGTAACATTGACGACATCGTCTTCTGTGACGACCTCACCGAACGCAAACGTATCATGATGCAGCGGAGCGACATTTTCATTGCCATGCCAGGAAGCATCGGCACACTTGATGAGGCTTTCTCGGTCATGGCTCAGCATGTGATAGGAATAGACATGAAGATGGTAGTTTTCTGGAATCTGAATGGATTCTGGGAACCACTGTTCAAGTTCTTTGAAGAGTTGGGGAAGACTGGTGTCCTCCGCCAGCCGATGGAGAACCTATACCATAAAGCAGACACACTTGAAGACATCATCAGAATATGCGAAAGATAATAGGAATAGGAGAGACCATCATGGACATCATCTTCCGTAATGGTCAACCAACAGCAGCAGTGCCGGGGGGGTCGGTCTTCAATTCATTGATTTCCCTCGGACGACTCGGTATGAACACCACCTTCATCAGTGAGACAGGCAATGACCGTGTGGGACGAATAGTATTGGACTTCCTCAGGGACAATGGCGTTGACAACTCCAATGTATGTGTATATGCCGACGGAAGGACACCTATTTCGCTTGCATGGCTGAACCAGAACAACGATGCAGAATACGAGTTCTATAAGGACTATCCCAAAGCACGACTCGATGTCATCTGGCCTAAGATTGAGAAAGACGACATCGTCATGATTGGATCATATTTCGTCCTGAATCCTGTATTGCGGACCAAGACACGTCAATTTCTGGAATATGCAAGAGAGAATGGAGCTTTGATATACTATGATTTCAATTTCCGTAAATCACATGCAGGAGAAGCCATGAAACTCTACGCTGATATTCTTGATAACATAGATTTCGCTGATATCGTCAGAGGATCCACTGAAGATATGGAGAATATGTTTATGCCAAGTCTCAATAAGAGCGATGCAGCCGAAATCTACGACACAGAAATCAAGTATCATTGCAACAACCTGATCTGCACCGACGGTCCTAAGGAAGTATTGCTCATCACCCCTCAGATGCGAAAAACCTATCCTGTAGGCAAAATAGATACAGTGAGTACGATAGGTGCCGGCGACAACTTCAATGCAGGAGTTGTATTTGGATTGATCTGTGAAGGAATAAAACGAGACGATCTGAATACAATGTCAGAAGGACAATGGGACTCCATCATCCGTTGTGGCATGGACTTCTCCGCAGAAGTGTGCCAAAGCCTTGACAACTATATATCCAGGGAGTTTGCACTGAGTTACTCAAGATAACTCTACGTTTCAGCCACCATCAGGAACCACCATTGCAGTATTCACTCGGTTTCACTCCGAACTGTTTCTGGAAGCACTTTGTAAAATATGATGGGTTGTTGAACCCCACCATGTAGCAGACTTCATTTACACGATAGCGCCCGTCAATCAGAAGGACGGCAGCCTTACGCAGTCGGACCACCATGAGCATCTCGTTTGGTGTGGCATTGGTGATGCCCTTTATCTTACTGAAGAGACTGCTACGGCTTATCCCCATCTCTCGTGCCAGTGTGTTCATGCTGAAGTCGGGATTTGAGACATTCTCCTCTATTATTTCGTTGATACGCTGCAGGAAGGTGTTGTCAACAGGAGTCGGTGCTATATCGCTGATTTTGGTTTCGACTGATGCCGAGAATTTCTCAAACAATAGCCGGCGCATTCCAAGGATGTTCTTAATGCAGGCATTGAGATACTTGATGGAGAACGGTTTCTCAATGTACATATCAGCACCGCACTCCATTCCCTCAGCCTTACTGTCGGCGTCAGTGCGGGCAGTAAGCATGACAAACGGGATGTGGCTCGTCATTGCATCGCTACGGATACGTTGGCAGAACTCCCGTCCGTCCATGTCAGGCATCATCCAGTCGGATATGATGATGGTTACGTTGTTACGCCTTACCTGTTCAAGACCCTTCTTTCCGTTCTCCGCCGTGATGACGGTATATGACGACCTGAAGTTGTCGGTGAGGAAATGGAGCATGTCATAGTCATCCTCTACGATGAGGAGGATTGGTGTCCCATCATCAGGGGTATTCCATGCCACCTCACCTTCTGCACTTTCCTCGCTCTGTGCTTTCTCATGATTATCCTCCAGTCTTGTCTCAGTATCTCCGATGGTGACATCATTTTGGCGGAGAGGCAGAGTGATGACAAACTTGCTTCCCTTACCTTCTTCCGACTCAACATTGATCTCCCCATGATGAGCATCAACGATGTTTTTGACGATAGAAAGTCCTATTCCAGTGCCAGGCTTGTTGTTGCGAGCTTGGAAGAACGGAGTGAAGATGCGTTTCATGTCGCTTTGGTGGATGCCCATACCATCATCTTCTACAATGATACTGAACTGCTCAGCGTCGGACGACACAGTAAGTGAAATCTGGGAACGCGTGTATTTCCGGGCATTGGTCATCAGATTGCTGACGACCTTTGTGATAGCTTCATAATCGACAATAGCACTCAATTGCTCATCCGGCAGGTTAAGCACGAATGCGATATTCTGCTGCTGCAACGTCGGGACAAACCGATCAGTCACACCGCGGATCAATTTGTGAATATTGCACAAGTCAAAATGTACATACTGCCCCTGTTGAACCTTGTTGAAGTCAAGCAGTTGGTTGACTAATTCGAGCAGGCGGTTGGCATTGCGATAGACCACCTGCAGCATATCACGATATTCGGATATAGGAGCGATGGGATTGCCGTTGAGTTTCTCAAATAGAGCCTCCATCGGAGCGGTAATCAACGAAACAGGAGTACGAATCTCGTGAGCTATGGTTGTGTAAAAACGCAGTTGGACATCACGCACCTCCGACTGGCGCTTCGCGTCCAGTTCATTCATTTCCAACCTATGTCGCTCCTCTTGCTGTCGCTTCCATCTACGCAGATAGAGGAATCCTCCTGCTACAATGACAAGCAGATAGAAGAGCCATGCAAAAGGATTCCACCAGAACGGAGGAGTGATGGTAATCAGGAGTTCAGCTTCCTGGTCGCTCCACACACCATCGTTATTTGCCGCCTTCACTCGGAAGGTGTAAGTACCAGGCGACAGGTTGGTATATACGGCCTTGCCTTCTCCGGTGGTATAGTTCCACTTCTTGTCGAAGTCCTCAAGCATATATGCATAGCGATTCATGGAAGGCGAGACATAGCTTAGTCCGGCAAAGTGGATGGTAAGCATGTTGTCATCGTGCGAGAGACGTACCTCCTTCAAGAAAGGCATCGTGATGCTTCCATTATCCTGGATATCCTCAATGTCGCGATCAAATATCTCCACCTTGGTTATGTATACAGGGAAAGCATGCTTGTTCGGATGGATGCTATGAGGGTAGAAGTATGCGAACCCGTGAGTGGAACCGAAGAAGAGTTGTCCGTCGGCTGCCCGCATCACTGCATTCGGCATGAATTGTCCGCAAAGCACACCGTCGCCTTCTCCGTAGCGTATGAGACTCTCTCCCTGACGATAGGAAATGAGTTCCGTAGATGTGGTGAGCCATAGCCGTCCCTGATCTTCAATGACTGCAGAAATATCCGAGAGGTTGTCTTCAAGTTCCTGTTCAACGAAAGAATCCGACGAGGTGTCATAAAGGTAGATGCGATTCCCGGCAGCAACATAGATGCGGTTGCCTCCATCGATATTGATACAATTAATCTCAGTGCCAGTAAACTTGTCTGCCTTGTCTTTTCGCCCAGGGAAATACTGCAGCCACCTTTTACACCCTGGCGTGTATCGCCACACGCCCTGCCCGTGAGTGCAGAACCAGACATCACCTTGTGCGTCCTCGTCGATATCGATGACGAGGGCTCCGAGTTGCTTGTGGATGAGAGGGGTGGAGCCGAAGTCGTTCAATAGGAAAACATCATTCATCGTACCTATCCAGTGATTGCCATGTGAATCAAGGAGTATGGAGTAGGCTGAACTTTCACCTCCCACATCAGTACGATGATGCAAGATGCCTGTCTGGGTTTCCATGAGATAAAGTCCGTTGCTATACGTGCCTATCCACAGGTTGTCACCATCTATCGACAGTGCATGGACGTTGAGGGAGCCAAGCAACTGTCTGTTGGCGAAATCAGCAAACTGATGGGTTGAAGGTAGGAAGAGGTTCAAGCCACCGTCATCGGAAGCTATCCATACCTGTCCACGAGCATCTTCGCAGAAGTGGTTTATCACATTGCCAGTAAGACTATTGTCTGACTGATGTTTTGCGTAGCTGCTGAACCTGTTGGGAATCTCACTGAAATAATGTACTCCATCATAGAAAGAAGTCGTCCACAATCCCCCTTCGCTATCCGTCATTATGTCGTAGATGAAATGGGGGGATGCTATGTTCGGAAGGAGTAGGTTGGATGTTGCAGGAAATGGTGACAGAATTCCGGTTGCAGGGTTATAGGAGAACAATCCGTTATCACTGCCTATCAGTATGCAATCGGGTGACAACTCATGGAGAGCATGGATATGGATGGCATCTGGTAAATCGGTGGCAAGCGTGAAGGATATGGGGGTGTTAATTGACAGATTCCGGTTCTTTGGACATTGTAGGCGAAGTAGTCCGTCATTCCATGTTCCTAACCAATATGTACCATCCTTGGTCTGGAGCATGGAGATGGAAAAGATATTGATATCCGATAGATTTTCTATCTGGATGGGTTCAAAACTATTACGAGAATGGTCAAGCCAAAGAAGAGGACTTTCGGCAATGCCAGATGTGCGCGTTAGAGCCCATATCTGATTGTCGTTGTCAACATATACCTTCATGACGTTCGTTGCCTTTGCCTTGCAGTGTATAAGCCGGCGAGCCGCAGGATCGTATGAGAAGACGCCATTGCCATCGGTACCTATATAGATTGTAGCATCCTTGGAGACTGCCAATGATGTGATCATCCTTAAGACGGAAGAATCGTCCTGAGCCTTTGCGGTAAGTTGTTTGAACCGCCCAGTTTGGAACCCGTAAACCCAGACTCCGCTGTTTGTACCGACAAACAACTCGTCACCGAAAGGCAACAAGGCCGTAACATACTGCGAGGCATCAGGTGTAGGCATCAAGAGCCTTTTTATGGAAACACCATCATAGCAGCAGAGTCCATAGTCAGTTCCGAACCAGATGAAGCCATATCTGTCCTGAGCAATATGACGAACTGTGTTCGACGGCAATCCATTACTGATAGTGATATTATGGGCAAGTGTGTAGTTGTGTATGTCCGCTGCCCTGAGACAGAGAGAGGACATGACAAGAAAAATGAAAAGCAAGGATTTTGAGAATCCCACTCGGACTTTCATTGAGACTATAGATTCTTTACCCATAACGATACAACGGCGACTTACTTGACTGTTGCCCCCTTGAACTTCACCTCGTACGGATACTGACGATTAGGAGAGCTGTCATGCCAACTCAGTATCTTATGTTCAAGTGGTGCACCCATGACGACAAGAAAGAGCCGTCCTCCAGTATGGTCGGAAGGCAGGGCTATTGATATCTTACCCTTGGATGCAGGCTTGCCATATATAGCCTTACCGTCCTCGTTGATGAATACGAATGAATAGCGGATAGTAGTTTTGGTGTTAATATCTGCAGATACACTCTTGACTTTCGGTTCAATATTCAGAGCTATTGTATTGAAGCCATAGTCCTCTGGTATGTTCTTGTCGGAAGGCTTGTACCAACCCTTCTTTGCAGATGGTTCTATGACGGACTCGAAAGTACCGGCATATTGGCGTGTCTCGTTGTAGGCATGTCCGAGATCAAGATTCACCATGTGCTGACAACAGTCGAACATCTCATCGCAGAACTGTTGCTGTGATACATTGTACAGTTGCTTATAGGTTATGACCGGGTCATCGCCTCTCTTGCCATTTCGGTATAGGTCGGCTATGGAAGCCAGTCCGTGCTTCTGTGCCCAATACTGGAGGACGTATGGAGAACGATAGATATTCTCGCCATCAAGGAATGCCTTATGGGCGTTACGACGGAAAGCCTCAAAGTGGTAGTTTTCGTCCTTGAGCCAGTCGGGGTTCACCCTCCACAGCATCCACTGGCTCGTCATCTCGTAGAAACCAGAGCCACCCCAGGCGTCACTTATGCCGTCGGCAACAATCTGGAACTGGAAGGAATGACCTAACTCATGGGCCATACAGTTCAGTTTCTTGTCCTGTATGCGATTAGGAGCAACCCACAGGGCACCGATGAAATCATCGTATGTACCACCGTATGCAGTGCCGTCAAGGGAATAGTTGAGCATCACCATCATCTTGTACTTGTCTGCCTTGGAACCCGGTCTGATGAACTGGAGTGAGTCGCGGAAGTATGTGTAGAAATACTCGAGCCGCTCATATAGGTTCTGGGTGTTCACAGCCATCTGACGGCCGTCGAGCTGAGGAGGATTCGAGAGATCATATCCAAAGCCTTTTTCCCAGAAGATGACGAGGTTCTCTGTCTGCAATGAACGATGCCAGCTCCACGGACTGTTGTCGTCGGAGAGATTATAGCACTTCAGTGAATCAGGCAGGAATACTTGCTTTGGGGTTTGCTGAGCCCAAAGACTTAAACTGCAAACCGAGAAAAGAATGATAACAGATAATGATGTATGCTTCATGTCGCAATAAAAATTGTAAATGGTAAAATATCTGTTTTATCGTAGTCCTTTAACTGCTTTGACTATCATGTCCTTGGTACCGCTACCGTCGTTGACATAGCGGACTACCATGCGGGCATAGTTCAGAGCCTCACGTTTCTCAGGTGTTCTGGCACCATTGGTGCGGGTGTCCTCGATGAGGGCGAGAAGTTCCTTGAGGTCCTCCGGTTCTGCGAGGTTGCCCGGACGCATTCCGACAATCGCTACATTGAGGGAGGAAGCAGCAAAGTCAACATCCGTCTGGCTCAGACCATGCTTCTTCTGTTTCTTGTCCGATACCTTCCGGAGGATGTCTTCAGCCGCAGTCATCTTGTCGAGCATTCGCTTGTAACCATTCTCTGCCCACGGTGCGAACTCTGGAACCTTCACACTCATTGCCTCCCATTTTTCCTGGGCATCCTTGCGCTCCTGAGCCATCTGGATGGTTTGTTGCAATGATGATGTGTTGAGTTTGCCGTTTGACTTAGCCTTCTTGCTGCCAGAAGGAATGTCCAGTCGCAAGTAGTGGGTGGTCCTGTCGAGTGCGGTATAGTCAGGTACGAAGTTCCTGCCATTGACTGAGAGGGTATATGTACTGCCCTTGTTCGCTTGTACGTCATTCAGGTTTGCATCCAGCGTCATTGAAGCCTCATCCCATGTATGGATGTCAGGCGAGGTCATGACCAATGGGCCGTACATCAATGTACCCATCCACTGAGGAGCGAAAGGAGTGTTCCCGCTGCCGTCCTGTTCTGTCACAGCCATATCCATCTTGTCAGGACCATAGTTGATATGCTTAGTGAACGGCATGAAGACCTCAACCACATCTTCCTTGCTCCATCGGCGGGCAGGAATTTCCACATACGAACATGGTTGGTATGACTTGGCAAGGCTCTTACCGTTGAGTTTTATGTCAAAACCGGAAGTTGCCCAGTACGGCACACGCAACTTCAGTGTGAAGACAGCTCCATCGGCTTTCGCCCGAGGAAGTGAGAATGTCAGCTTGCTGTATTCTGCAGGCCATTCGCAGGCTTGTCTGACTGTAATGCCATTCCATTGCGCCTCAGTCGGGATATAGAGTCCAACCCATAACGTGTTGTCATTTGCGAAGTAGGCTGCCTCCTGGTATTTTACGTGGTTTTCGGCACCAGTCCCACCACAGCATGACTCCTGTGGAGTGTGGTTGCCGAAAGACTTCGACGCGTTCAAGCCGACGGCATACTGATATGTGACACTGTATTCCTCTGGATTGAGCGAGCCGATAATCTGGTTATAGAGCACACGTTCGTAGTAGTCCATGTAACGGGCATCGTCGGGATTGTAGCAGTTCAGGTCTTTGGTCAGCTTTGCAAGGTTGTAGGCACAGCAGGTCTCGTTGATTTCGGGATTCGGGATATGACGTCCCATTCCGCCTGACATCATATTGGTATTCATGCTGGCTATCTGTGTATAAGGCTGACGCCACATCTCACCATTGCCCACACCTCCCATAGCATAGACATAGCGCCCCATCATCATGTCCCAGAAATTGGTGGCGAGATTGTAGTAATAGGCATTTCCATTGCTCCTGTAGGAACGCAATGCTCCTATTATCATCGGGATATGCTGGTTGGCGTGACGTGTGCGTACATTGTCTATATTATTTGCTACAGGATTGAAGAAAGCAGGAGAGTCGAAATAGCTTGCTGCCTCAAGTAGCCTGCTGCTATCGGTCTTGTCAGTCACCATCTCCGAAAGACGGCTCAGGGCCTCAGCCATGCCACCTACCTCACCTGCGATATACATGTTCCACATCTCGTAGCGGTTACCTGG
>DCGE01000001.1:21111-23602 GCA_002314525.1 Prevotellaceae bacterium UBA1786
GGTTCCATACCCAGAGTCCCATATCTTTGGCAATGAGCAATGCCTTTGAGGCCAACTCACTATCATCTATATTATTTGCTATGTCGATAAGGCCTGCAAGTTGCTTATGTACTGTATAGTATGGTGCCCACACCCATTCTTCGTTGTTGTAGGCACGGTACATCTCGATAAGTACGCAATGCTGGGCCGGAATGGCATTGATGTAGCCATATCCATAGCGAGTACAGTCCTTCTTGTACTCGTCGAACGCACGCCATGTCCCCTTCATCGTCCTGAGTTCCTCCTCCGGAGCCAAGTCGCGTGCTTCGCGGTAGCGGCCGAGTACGGAATCATAGACGAAGGTGAGTTCCTGACATTGGCGCATTTCGTCAACCATCCGCTTTATGCGGCTTTTCAGTTCAGCCTTCAGACTTGCATCATCAGTGCCTGCATACGCAAAGGCAAGAGCCGAGAGATAGTGGCCGGTGCCATGACCCTTGAGTTTCGTTGTAGGCGAGTCCCATCCGTCGGACCTTCTATAACCATCTTTCGGAAGACCGTATGTATCGCGGTAGTTGTATAGTTGCTGAGTGATGTCTAATGAAAGTAAGTTCTTGATGTCGAGATCACGATTATGGCAAAGCAGCGAGTTGCCCGAAAGACGAACCTTGTCTAACGGCAGAGCCTCAGCAACCGGATGCTGTGAAGGAACTGTCCATGCGGTCCCTGTGACTTTGACTGAAGCATCAATAGGGTAGCCCTCGCCTGTCGTGTTGTCACCTATTATGTATCCGCGCACAACGTACGTAGTACCTGCAGGTGTCTTTACTGCATCGGCCTCCATCTCTTCCTCGGCCTTCGAGGAATTGGTCCAGCGCACCTGCCTCCATTCGCCATTGCCGTCGGTGTATGTCACCCACACCTGCCACGGAAGTCGTGGAACTGTGCCTGCCGGAGTTTCTACGCTTACCTTCGCTACTTTCTTGATATCACGTCCCTTACCCCATGCATCGGAATGCACTGACACTACCAATGCAAGGACAATCAAGAGACCATGAAAATGCTTCTTTGTCATAAATCATTATTTTTTATTAAAGAGGGTAGGGATTTTGCCCTACCCTCCATTATGTATCCTATTTAGGATTTTACTTACGAATGTACTTCTTGCCGTCAACGATGACGATTCCCCTTGCAGTTGCAGGATTGACGCGCATACCCATTACGTTGAATGCCTTGCCTTCTGCCTTTACTGTCTCAGGTGTCGTGATGCTTGTAGGATCAGTAGTAACGATGATGTTGAAGAAGTAGCGGTTCATGTCGTACTCTGCTACGAGCTTGGTTGAGTATGTACCTCCTGCGAATGCACTCGTGCGGAAGCAGTCCTTGCCACAGTCAGCCTTTGCTGCAGGAAGGAACTCTGCAGAGAATACCATTTCTTCCTCTGTCTCAGTAGGATAGCCATTGGCATCAAACCAGAATCCGTACATCTCGTTCTGATAGCCGAACTCGCTGCACTTACCTGTACTGCTGATGGTCTTCCATGAGCCTGCAGCCTCAAACATCTCAGCGTCGCATCCGAGGGCTGTGTAGCATGCAGTCAAGTCAACAGGAGTCTCAATGTAGTCTTCTGTCTCAGCATTCCAGATAGGAAGTACCTGCTGTTCGGTTCCTACAGTGACATAGGTTGCGATTTCTGATACGTATTCAACTGTAAAGGTATGCTTGATTGCCTTCTTTGTAGCAGGGTTGACGATGTAGAAGTTAGAGCAGTATGAATCACCAACTTCACGTGCGCCAGGATACTGGAAGAAGTCATAACGTCCTTCAGTCAGATCATACGCAATTCCGTAGGAACAGCTACTGCCCCATGTTGACACGTAGTTGCCTTCCATCCAGAATCCAGGGTGAGGGTCGCATGAATAGGCATCGCTGATGAGTACCATAGTGCTGTCAAGCTCTTCACCGAGGAAAGTATATTCGCCTTCACCGAGGAGTTCGGCTATACGTGCGGCATCAACATAGAATCCTTCTGCCATGTGTGCGTCCTGATAGTCCTGAGCATTAGGAACGATCTGGTATTCGTAGGCATCGTAGGCAACGAACTTATACTCTGAAAGGTCGATGATTTCCTTTGCGGTGATGTTGAGGGTGAAGTTCACCTTAACGTAAGTCTCAGGTCCTGTGTAATAGAAGCTGGCAGTGCGTACGTCGCCTTCTGCGAGATGGTCAGGGAAATGGCAGAAGCTCAGTACGGAAAAACCATCTGGTAATTCAACGCAGAACGAGCAGTTGTCGGTGCCCCATGTGCAGACAAAACCATCGTGGTCAAGCCAGTAGCCGTCGTTGTTTGCAGTACGGTTGTCGGAAAGTACTCCCTCGGCTGACTCGGCATAGAACTTCATTTCGTCTTCTGTGCATCCGAGCAATGCGATGAGGGACTCTACGTCGATCGATGCCTTTTTCGTTGCGTAGTTGGTGCTTGGTGGCATAGTCACCGTCACGTCAATTTCAC
>DCGE01000001.1:23650-61520 GCA_002314525.1 Prevotellaceae bacterium UBA1786
CGGGATTTCAGTATATTCTGTAGTGTTGAAGTTCACGCGGATGATGTAAGCGTTTGAGCCGTTGATGAGGTACAGCGGAATCCAGTAGTGCTGATCATAGCCGACAGCGCCCGGATACTGTCCTACGTTGCATGTGAGCTGCTTTGTTGCAGGATCGAAGTTGAATGCCTCGATATATACGGCACAGTTGGATGAGTAGTCAGCGCTGACAAGTTCCCCTGGATAGCTGTCAGTATCCTCGTCGTAAAGCAGTTCAGTCCAGAAACCGGAGCTGGCTGTCCATTTGTTAGTGAGTGAATCCTTCTTAGTAAGGAGGTTAGGATCTACTTGACCCATGTACAGGAAGCTGCCGAAATCCAAACTCAGGAAGTCAAGGTCGGTGAATCCGAGGCCAGTGACTGCCTCAGTAAGGTCGATTGTCACCTCGTCAGCATTGTAGTTTGAACGTGGTGCCTGAGTGGTGCTACCCTCGACCGTTCCGAGTATGTTCAGCTTCGAGAGCACAGTTTCGACGTTGATTTCAGGCTTCTCGACGATGGCGATGCTTACGTCGAAAGTCACCTTCTTGTCGTTGTAGTTCAGGCCGAATACTGCATGCAGCTTGTCACCTACTGCAACACCGTCAGGCATCTGACCGATGGAGAATACAAATGTATTAGCGTCCAGGTCGCACCATGTCTCGTTGTACCATACGCCGCCTGCTCCCCATTCTGACAACTGTCCGTCGGCAGTCATCCAGTAGCCACCGTTTGCACCGAGGGTGTAGTTGGTGGAACCACCGTCAGACTCTAACGTGATGTAGTCTGTAGTCCATACTTCAGCACTGAAGTCTGCTGCGAGTGTTGCAGCGTCGGTTCCTAATGCAGTTGCTACTTCCGTCAGTGAGAACGGATACTCGAGTGCCTTGTAGTTAGCCATAATGTACTGGCTGGCATTGATTGTGTACTGAGTCTCGGCAGAAGCCTGCACTGTTCCGATAATTGCGAACAGAAGACTCAAAGCAAAGGTAGAAATTTTTTTCATAGTCTTGCTACTTGATTAATAATTTATGTGAATAAAACTTACTGTTATATGCGAAAGTTGCTACATACAGTCCTTGTGGAATGTCATTCGGAATCATGAAGGTGCCGTCGGCTGACAGGGTGCCGTTGGCTATTACTGCTCCCGGCAGACCTACGAGGCGCACATGGATATCCTCTGGATTACGGCTGCCTATATTGACCTTCACCTCGTGTCCGCGTAGGATCATGCCGGATATAGGTCTGATGTCGCTGTCGGTTATAGACGAATGACGAGAGTCAAGTGACGAGAGATCGGTTACGAAGGCCTCATCCGTTATTTTCTGCTCATGGAAGAACCACTTCTTGTAGATGTCGGCTACAGCCAGTGTTCCCTCACCGAGTCGGATGCGGTAGTCCCAGTGGTACTTGCGCTGCGCCTCACCGGTATAGATATAGTCCGTATTGGCCACTACGAGTATGATGACCCCATTGGCAGGCTTCTTGGAGATATCAATTGACACAGTGCCACAACTGACAGGCTGGCTGTAGTAAGCCGTACCATCCTTTGTGCGGTAGCAGAGCTGTGCCATCATATTGGTATCCTCCGGACGGAACTCCACTTCGGCTATGTTCTTGTCCTGATCTACATGGAGAGGTATGAAGTTGGCCCCGCTCCATCCCGGATTGGTGAGGGTGTCGGGAGCCAGCCATCCGTCGGCATCGTTGAGTACCGGCTTCGAATAAGGAGTCATCTTCCATGTGTCACACTTAATATAATAAGGTTCGTACTCAGGACCTATGCCTGCACCGAAGTTGTCGGAGGCTATGTTACGGTATGACTTGTATCCGTCGAAGTCGTAGATTGCCATGCGTGAGCGGTACTGCAGTATTATCTTGCGCATGGCCTCATCGCCTACGTAGTTGCCTATGCCCTCGAGTACACGTCCTTCACAGTTGTTCCATATCCAAGGGATGCTTCCGTTGCCACAGAAGGATGACAGGATGTAAGGGAAGGAGTTGCCGTACTGTGTGCCGCCGAGATAACGGCGCCATGTACATATCTGCTGCTGACCATCGTAGCGGTTGACACCCTCTGCACCAGGACCACCGAAACTGCCGTCCTGAAGCCAGCCTGAATAGCATTCTATTGGCATGAACGGTGCCAGGAATGGTCCTCCGTCAAGCCATCCGGCACGAGCATCGTCATCTTCCTCTCCACCGGAACGCAGCTGTGCCATCTTGCCCTGCAGCCAGGTGTTCCCGGCCTCATGGAACCATGACGAGCCTTTCACTCCCTTCATCGTGGCGAGTATGGCATGGATGCCTTCGTGTATCATCGCACTGCGCTGCCATTCCGAATCTGAGTAGCCCCAGATCTTGTCGGCATCGCTGCGATAGCGCGAGAACGGCAGGTACGAGCAGGTGACACACGGACTGCCGAACCCGTCTGGGGAGTACCATCCCTGATAGCCTCCCTGTTCCAGAGAGTCGGTGCTGTCGTACTCCAGTCCGCTACCGAATATATATATATACGACTTCCATCCCTCGCGTGCGTTCAGGTCTGGCGGCCATCCCATGACGTCACGGATGTATGCGAATTCATTCTCGAAGTACTTGATCATGTTCTCGGCACACTGATACACGGTGGCTGAGTCCTGACCCACCATCGGATTGAGCTTGTCGCCCCAGTGGGCACTCCACCATTCACCTGACACCACATTGGCAGGCTTGCCGTTCTTCTTCTTGATGTTATGTGTTTTCTTCGGTGCTGGGAAGTCAGGATATTCATCCTTGAAGTTGTAGCTGAACGTGGCGGTGTTCGACGGCCAGTCGTAGAAGTCACCCGCAGCTGTCTGTATGTCTATGAAATAGTTGCAGTTCGACACTGTCACCTTACCATCGGCATCGGTACTGCGCACCTTCAGTACGTATGTGCCTCCGTCAGCCGCCTTCGCGGAAGTGATGGTGAAGTCGGCAGTCTTGCGGAACGACTGTATGGTGTTGCCCTTGGCGTTCGCCCATGCGTATCTGACATTCATTCCATCCTTTGCCTCGGCTGACAGGACAATGTCCTCACCCACATTCACCTGAATGCAGTTGGAAACAGTCCAGTCATCCTTACCACCTTTGACAAGCGGCTTCACAGGCCATGAGGCTGTACGGTCCGGACGACCGCCGACAAATGCCGGCTGGTTGTTGCGTACATATATGTCAGTTCCGAAGGCCACTCGGAATTCATATGTGAGAGTGTCTCTGCCGCTCATGATGAACGACTCCTTGACTGTATATTCACTGCCTTCAGTTACCTTATCGGCATTGTGCGACACAAGGAATGACTGCCCATCAAAACAGACCTGGATGGCCTTGCTTGCAGTCTTGGTCGTAGCCATACCGTTTGTGGAGAACCAATGACCGAAACCCTCATCACAAGTGTATGACCGATAGAACGACTCACGGCCGGCGGATGGAGTATAGGTAGCTTGCATGGTCAGTGTCGTCAGTGACAGTGCATTGACTATTGCATTCTTGCCTTCAAGACCATAGAGCTGGCTGAAGAAGGAACTGTTGACCGCCCCTACCGAGACCTCCTCCTGACCGACCTGACGGCCTATCTCGAAAGTGAAGGTCATCCTCTTGCCTGCAGCTTGTGAAGTCATTGCCGAGGCTAAGACGAGAAACGTTAGGATGATTTTGAATCTGAAGGTTCGCATTCTTCTGGCAGGTTTTAAATAGATTTCTTCGCAAAGTTAGTACTTTTTTTCATTATTCATGCAAAAAATAGTCTTAGTTTATATAATAATAGTCCAGTTGGACGATTCTTTTATTTTTTTGATTCTTATTAGTAGTGCAACTGGATAAATTATCGTAAATTTGTACTCAAAACTAATAATAATGAAAATAGATTCGCGAGCATTTAGTCTTTTCTGCATTTTAGTCATATCACTCTCGCTCAATGCAAGGGATTTCAAAGTCTTATCCCCTTCAGGCCGCCTCTGCGCTGTGGTCTCAGTTGGGGAACAGGATAGCGACAAAGCCCTGCGATTGTCGATAGTACTCGACGATGAGGTTCTGATGCAACCTTCCGTCATCGGAATGGATATAGAAGGTGTTTCTTCTTCCGTGAGGGTGAAGAGCCAGAAGCAGACGGTGGTTGTTGATGACACCGATTCCCCGTTATATCGTCAGAAGCACATCACGATGAAGGCCAACGAGATGGATATGCTCTTCACTTCCGGTCTCGGTCTGAGAGTCCGTGCATACGACGAGGGAATTGCCTATAGGTTCTATACTTTAAATGGTAAAAAGGATGAACGTATCGTCAACACTGAAAAGGCAGACTATGATTTCGGCAGCAGCAAGGCGTGGATATCCTATACCACCAATGACAAGAAGCCGATGGCGATGGCTTTCCAGAATATCTATACTGAGGAACATCTCGACTCAGCCTTGCAGCAGGTAGCCTTCCTTCCGGCTACTATTGACTGTAGGAAGGCTAAGGTGACTCTGCTTGAATCTGATGTTGAGAGTTATCCTTGTATGTTCATCATCCCACAGAATGGTGTCCTGAAGGCCACCTTCGCTCCTTACCCAAAAACTATGGAGCGATACCAGTGGCGTTCGATGACATACGTTGGCGAGAATGAGGACTTCATTGCAAAGGTAAAAAGCAGTCGTTCCTATCCTTGGCGCATCTTTGCCGTCACTGAGAAGGACACTGACATGCCGACCAATAATCTCGTCTATTCACTTGCCACCAAAAACAAGATTGGTGATATCTCATGGATTAAACCAGGAAAGGTGGCTTGGGACTGGTGGAACGACTGGAACTTAAAGGGCGTGGATTTCGAGGCTGGCATCAATTTCGAAACATATAGGTATTACATAGACTTCGCCGCGAGTCACGGACTTGAATATATAATTCTTGACGAGGGTTGGTATAACTCTGCGAAGGGTGATATAATGAATGCAATACCTGAGATAAAGCTGCCAGAGCTGATAGAGTATGGAAAGCAGAAGGGGGTGGGTATCGTCCTCTGGGCTGTGTTCAACGTGCTTGATGAGCATCTCGACGAAGCTTGCAGGAAGTATAGTGACATGGGAGTCAAAGGTTTCAAGGTCGATTTCATGGATCGAAGTGACCAGACTGCCGTGGAGATGGTTGAGCGTATCGCTCGGAAGTCGGCTGAATACCGTCTGATTCTTGATTTCCACGGGATATACACTCCTGTCGGACTGAACCGCACCTATCCTAACGTCATCAACTACGAGAGTGTGTTCGGTATGGAGGAAGTACGGTGGACAACTATCGAGGACCACGACATGCCTCTCTATGACGTCACCTTCCCTTTCATCCGTATGATGGCAGGACAGGTGGATTTCACTCCTGGGGCTATGCGAAATGCTCAGGCACAGGACTGGAAGGCTGTCTACCGCAAGCCGATGTCTATGGGTACCCGTTGCCATCAGGCTGCATGCTACATCGTCCATGACAGCCCATTCACTATGCTTGCCGACAGTCCTACGAACTATGAGGCTGAGGAAAGCTATACGAATTTCATTGCTTCCTTGCCTGTTACCTTCGACGAGACGCGTGTCTTTCAGGGTGAGATGGGAAAGTATATCGTCACTGCCCGCAGGAAGGGTAATACATGGTACATAGCCGGACAGACCAATTGGGAATCTCGCGACATCACTCTCGACCTCTCGTCACTTGGCATCAAACAAGGAACCCGGATGCAATTACTTCGTGACGGTATCAATGCCGATCACGATGCTGAGGATTACAAGATTATCGGGACAACATACAAGAATAACATGGCCATCCATCTCGCCAAAGCTGGCGGCTTTGTCATGGTAATTGATAATTGAGAATACATAACCAATAAATATTTTCACAATGAAAAAGTTCGTTCAGATTCTGTTACTATCAGTTCTGGTATCTCCGTCATTGACGGCATCGGCTCAGAAATCGGATGGAGGATACCCAATCACTCCTGTACCTTTCACATCGGTGAAGGTTAGTCCTAACTCCTTTTGGGGACAACGGCTTGAAGCCAGCCGTACGGTTACCATCCCACTTGCTTTCAGCAAATGCGAGAGTGAAGGTCGCTACAAGAACTTTGAGCGGGCTGTCACTCCGAGCGAAAGTTACAACATCGAGAAACTCATGCCTTATTCCTTCGACGACACTGACCCTTACAAGACCATCGAAGGTGCGAGCTACACCCTTCAGACCTTCCCAGACAAGAAACTGCAGAACTACATCGACAGCGTTCTCGACATCATAGGCCGTGCACAGGAGCCTGACGGTTACCTCTATACAGCCCGTACCCAGAACCCTAAGCATCCTCACCCTTGGGCCGGAAAGAAACGTTGGTCAAAGGAGGAAGACCTGAGCCATGAGCTCTACAACCTCGGCCACATGATAGAGGGTGCCGTAGCCCACTGGCAGGCCACTGGCTCAAGGAAGTTCCTCGACATAGCCATCCGCTACGCCGACTGTGTAGTGAAGGAGGTTGGTGCCAATCCGGGACAGGCATGTGTAGTTCCCGGACATCAGATTGCAGAGATGGCTCTCTGCAAGCTCTATCTCGCTACTGGCCGTAAGGAGTATCTTGACGAAGCCAAGTTCCTTCTCGACTATCGTGGCAAGACCACCATCAAGCAAGAGTATTCGCAGAGCCACAAACCTGTCACCGAACAGGATGAGGCTGTGGGTCATGCCGTACGCGCTGCCTATATGTATGCTGGAATGGCAGATGTAGCAGCCCTTACCGGCGACAAGCAGTATATTGATGCCATCGACCGCATCTGGGACAACATCGTAGGCAAGAAACTATATATCACCGGTGGTATAGGTGCAACGAGCTCGGGTGAGGCCTTCGGTGACAACTACCAACTGCCGAATATGTCGGCCTATTGTGAGACCTGTGCTGCGATAGGCAATGTCTATGTCAACTACCGTCTCTTCCTCCTTCATGGTGACTCAAAGTACTACGACGTTCTTGAGCGCTCTCTATATAACGGTCTCATTTCTGGCGTGAGCCTCGATGGTGGTGGTTTCTTCTATCCTAACCCACTTGAATCCATGGGACAGCACCATCGTCAAGCTTGGTTCGGATGCGCCTGCTGTCCGAGCAACATATGCCGTTTCATCCCTTCGCTTCCTGGATACGTCTATGCAGTCAAAGACCGCAACGTCTATGTCAACCTCTTCCTAGCTAACTCCACATCACTGAATGTCGCTGGCAAGAAGGTATCACTGACACAAACCACTGAATACCCTTACGATGGTGACGTCAGTATCAAGGTCGATAAGAACTCCGCTGGCCTCTGGGCTATGAAGGTACGTATTCCTGGATGGACTCGCAACAAACCTATCTGTACCGACCTCTACCAGTATTCCGACAACAAGCGACTCGGCTACAAGATTTATGTGAATGGTGAAGAGGTACAGTTCTCCGCTCAGGATCTTGACGGCAGCCAAGGCTATGCTGTCATCAGCCGCAAGTGGAAGGCAGGCGATGTAGTGCGTGTTCATTTCGACCTCGAACCTCGCACCGTCCGTGCCAATAGTCTAGTCGATGCTGACCTCGGACAGGTTGCCATTGAGCGCGGACCATTAGTTTATTGTGCCGAATGGCCTGACAACGACTTCGACCTGAAAAACATCATCATTAACCAGAATCCTAAGTTCGAGATATCCTCACAGAGCCTCGATGCCTATATCCCTGAAGACAGCAAGAAACTACTCTCTACATGGACTACACAGAAGTTGACTACTCTCGTCACCGATGCCCAGACATTGGCATTCGACGACAGCGGACGTCTGAAGGTTGGCAATGTAAAGTTGACTCTCATACCTTACTATGCATGGTGTCACCGTGGTTCGGGTGACATGAAGGTGTGGATTCCTCAGAACATGAAGGCCACACGCCCTGCCGTTCCTCCTACACTTGCTTCGAAGGCAAAGATAGGTACATCAAAGAAAATTTCTTCGTTGAACAGCATTGCCGACGGACTTGTTCCAAAGGACGGCAATGACCGTTCTATTCCTTATACTCACTGGTGGCCGGAGAATGACGCTACCGAATGGCTCTCATATACTTTCCCACAGCCGGAGAAAGTGCAGTCATCGACTGTCTATTGGTTCGATGACCAGCCTTGGGGCGGTTGTTCCGTACCTGAGTCATGGAAGCTCTACTACCAGGATGCCAACGGCAACTGGCAGCCGGTGGCCGGAGTCGATAAATACCCTATCACGAAGGGTGCTGGTTGCACTGTCGATTTCAATCCGGTAGAGACCAAGTCCCTCAAACTCGAGGTCAAGATGACGGAGCGCAACTCTGCTGGTGTCTTTGAGTGGGAAGTGAGGTAAGTCAGCATTGGCTGAAGAAGGAGTTTGGAGTGGTATTTATATAAAATATGAGATATATCGCAGCGTTTCTTCTCTGTGTATTGTCTGTTACGGCAGATGCACAAGAGTGGATAAGGTTCAACCGTCTGTACGACAACACGGAATTCAGCATTCCTGTCAGCAACGATATGATGCGGTTCTCCGACTTCAACGAGTCGGGGAACCAACTACGAATGCATTATCTCGATGCCAGCGGCGAAGACCAGATAGTACCTTTCTCACTATCCTATCTCAGTAGCATCGGTTTCGTCAATGGTATTGCCGACGAAGAGAAAGGCCACAACAAGGGCCGTGTGTTCACTATGAACATCACTACCATCGGTGCCCAACCCATCGACAGCAAGGAGGATTGGGTTGAGTGTTTCATCTCAATCGACGGCAAGGGTGAGTATTCCGATTATAGCGGACCGGCACGCATAAAGGGCCGTGGAAACTCTACATGGGAATGGTACGACAAGAAACCGTATAAGTTCAAGCTTGACACGAAGAGCAAGCTACTCGGCATGGACAAGGCGAAGAACTGGAACCTCCTCGCCAACTTCCGTGACGTCACCAAACTGATGAACACCCATGCCTTCAATGTGGCGCGGTACATGGGGATGCCCAACACTGTCCAATCGCGCAACCTCGAGGTATTCCTCAATGGCGACTATGTCGGCCTCTACCAACTCACGGAGAAGATAGAGGTAGGCAAGAACCGTGTGGATATCGACGAGGATGGTGGTATCATGTTGAGCCTTGATGCCGATGACGGACCTGAACTTTCGCCGCGAGCCACCGACAATTTCTGGTCGAAGGTCTATTCCCTGCCTGTCTCGGTGAAATATCCCGACGATGTCTCAGCCGACTCTCTCGCACTCATCAGGACAGAGTTTGCCGTTCTTGAGAAAGCCATCAAGGCGTCGGACTATACTCTCGTAGATTCTCTGATGGATATCCCTTCGTACATATCGCTTATCCAGTTGCATGAGTATCTCTACAACGTAGAAATCGCTGCGCCCCGCAGTATCTATCTGTATAAAGACAAGGGCGGCAAATATACCTGGGGCCCTGTATGGGACTGGGATGCAGGCTACGACTTCGACTGGGGCACCATGTACGACGGCCATACATATTTCACCGACTATCGGGAACTCATCCTCGGAACCGATCCATACAAGAACAAGGGTGCAGCATACACGATCAGCGGTTTCTGGCGCGATATGTTCAGGAACAAGACCTTCGTCGCGCAGTACAAGGCCTCATGGTTCGCCCTGTCCGACTCTATGTACAAAAAGCCTTGGAGCATCACCGAGGAATACCAGAAGGGGATGGTTGCGGAGGGCTATGACCGCGATGCCGCCAGATGGCCACTCAAAAGCTGGACGACAACTAAGGAAGTCAGAAAGATGAAAACATGGCTCCAGAACCGCCTCGCCTACCTCAATCCCATAATCGATAACTATCCCGACGGTGAAGAGGAAGTGATTACAGACTACGAAATCTGCGGCACTTTGAAGAAGACCGTCGATTGCTCTTTCCGCAATGGCTATTCCCAGCGTGAACAGATAAGCATCAGCCAGTCTGAGGTCAACAAACTTCTCGGCGGCAATCCTACATCACTCGTTCCACTCAACTCCGACCTCACCGAAGGCTCCAACACCGCTGCCGGCATCTACGGTGCATGGTTCGATGCCTACGGCGACACCAATCAATGGGCTGTGGGACATGTCTATATCGAGAGTAACGACCTATGGACCTGGAATTTCGGTTGCCATCCAGATAATTGTTCCTCCAACGACACCCATACCGCCCGCATGCAGTACCGCCTCAACAAAAAAGCCGTGAATGTAGAAGTCATATTTAATCTGAAATAGTATGTACGAACTTGGTGTTCAGGGCAATTCAGGAAAGATGTCAATGAAATAGTGTGGTCTTTATATGTTCAATAATTAGAGTAATGAGCCACTGCAGAAAAAACTTTTGTTAAAAGTTGAATCACCTGAATCACCAAAAAGACACAATTCTGTGAATCAACAGGTTACAAGCCCAAAATAGTGATTCAGAATTTGAAAATAGCGGAAAAATCAAGCTTTTTGAATCACCACAAGTCAGTTCCGGAAAAGTTGAATCACGCTTGAATCACACACAAGTAGTTATAATACAATGAATTAACCACCGTGATTCGGTGATTCAACTTTTTCAAAAGTTTTTTCTGTGAGAGAGGACTGGCAATACTAGTTTAGCTAGCACTTCTATAAAATCTAGCAATGCTAGATTAGCTAAATCAACTGCCCTCATCCACCTCAACGACAGCTGAGGCGTGGAACATGTACGACTGGTGAGAAGAACCCCGATAGCTGAGGAGTACTTCCACGCGGCTGCTCTCGCAGACCCTCGAGAGCGCTCGCGAAGGTCCAAGACTCCGCTCTCGCAGGCCTAAACCTCAGCTATCGTTTTGGCACGCGACAGCTATTAAGGGTGTGGAAATGGGCTATCGGAGGCGGTATACTTCCTCATATTTGCGCTTTCGGTCCATAAGCGTCAACAATATTATTTCTTGACTTTGTTGACACCTGAGACTATGCGGGTCATGGAGGCTATGGACTCGTTGGTGAGTTCGGGGTGCTCCTGGACGAAGGTGTCGATGTGTCGCATGCGTTTGCTGTCGATGATCTCGTCGATGGCAATGAGGATGCCTGTTTCTTCGACGTCGCCGAAGCCGTCGTTGATGGCTGTACCGAAGAAGCGCATTGTCGGTGAGAGGCTCATGTAGGCATTGACGAGCGGCGGTATGTTGAGGCCATGCTGGCGGATTTCGTGGTTGAGAATCTTGTAGTCGTCCTTGAAGGTCGTGCCGGTGAAGATGCGGTCGAATTCCTTGATGTCGTGTTCAATGACGATAGGAGTCATAGGAACGATGAGGTGTTCGGGATCTGGGAAGTGTTTGTTGAGGAAGTAGAGGATCATGTCGCGGCACAGGCGGTTGTAGGATGGGTACATGGTCATCTTGCCGAAGAAATACTTGCAGTTAGGCATCAGTACGGAGAGTGCTCCAAGTCCGTCCCAGAGGTTGTCGAGGGCGAAGAGGCCTTTTGAGTTGGCTCGTGTGTTCTGGTATTCGAGGGTTACGAACGAACGGCCAAGTTCGACCATATATGGTATGTAGTCGTCGATGAACTGCTGGGAGAAATGGAACATGTGGGAAGTGGCGAGGATTGGCTGTCCGTCGGCGTTGAAGCGTACGTCAGGTCCGAGGAGGTAGCGGTAGCCTCCGATGATTTCCTCTGCTTCGGGATTCCAGACGATGAGCTGCTTGTATGGATTGTCGCACGTGTCGAATTCGTCGAGGTCCATTGACTTTCCTGTTCCGCCTCCGGCTGCGCGGAATGCTATCTCGCGCAGACGTCCGATTTCACGGACAACGTTGGGGGAGTCCTGCCATGTTACTATATATATGTCGTTGCCACTGCGGTTGGTGGTACGCATCTTCTTGTCCTCTGTGAGTTCCGATCTGAGCAGTTGTCTGTCAACCGGATCGATTATTCTTTCTTCCATTTTCACTTGTTTTCCATTGAATATACTTTTTCCCTGACAAACTGAGCCCACTCGTGTGGGGATCGGCTTTTGTCGAATGTCTGCCACGGGATCGGCTCACCGATTGTCACGGTGAATGTCTTTCCTACGTTCTTGTACATCTCGTCAACCAGATAGAGCATGGCGATATTGAACTTGAGATGGAGTTTCTTGCACCAATATGCTATGTTGTAGAACTTGTCGGAGTTATGGCCTGAGAAGTGGATAGGAACCACGTCGCGCTGGTATTCCACGCTCTTGGTGATGAATGTCTTGGTCCACGGGAGGTCCTTGATGGTGCCGTCGTCCTGACGGCGGCTGCAGAGTCCGGCTGGGAACATCAGGACATTGTCATCGGAACTGAATGCCGCATTGACCATGCGCGGGAAATCGCGACTCTGGTTGCCTGTCTTGTTGATGGGTACACAGAGCGGTGCGAGTCCCTTGAGGTTCATCAGCAGGTCGTTGACAAGGTACTTTATCCTTGAGTCGTACTGATGGCAGAGGATGGCTCCGAGTGCCACTCCGTCGATACCGCCCAGTGGGTGGTTGCTGACGAAGGTGAAATGGCGGTCGGGAGAGTCCTGAGGAAAGTTCTCGCGGCCCTTGACGATACAGGTCATCTCAAGGTAGTCGAGGCATTCATCGAGCCAGTCAATGCCGTACTTGCCGTTGGCACGGCCTGTGATATAGCGGTTGACTTCGTCCTGATGGATGGTCTTCTTCAACCATGAAAGAAGAGGACGGGGAACAAACTTAGCCTTGCTGCCCATCTTGTCGTGAACGAGCTGGTCCACGTCAATAGAAAATTGTTCTTCTCCAGTCATGATTGTTGAATAATTGTGCAAAGGTAATAATTAATTGCGAATATAATGTAATAATTTGTTATTTATTTCAGTAAGAACGTATTTTATTTCTGCAATATGCTGATTAATTGAATACATCCTGAAGTACTTCCTGGGATTTCAATTTACCGAAGGCAGAGAGGTGGAGACGGTAGTAGTCGGTAAGTACGTCGAGACAGCGGTTGCGCTGGCTGCGCGACATGCGGAAGAGGTGCATGTTACTGAAATCCATGTGGAGGAGCCACGGAAGTTTCCGGGCTTCGTCGGGGGTGAGAAAGTGGGTATGATGGGGTACCTTGGAGGTATAGCATGCATCTGCAAGATCGAAATAGGCGGTTTCGGTCTTGTCTTCGATGTTCGGGCTGATTCCCATGAAGGGAGTCAGTCGCATCATGAAGGCGATATGGAAATTTGCCGTTCCTCTGTCGGAGCGGTCAAGAATCTGTATGGAGGTGGTAAGGTAGTTGAAGAGCAGTGGGTTCGGGGTTTCCTCGCGGAGTACGTTGAGAAGGAACTCAGCCAGGAACAATGCTATCACTGACTTCACAGGGTTGAAGCGTATGTCCTGAAGAACGTGGATGTTTGATATGGATGTGAGGCTCCTTACGGCCTGGATGGCTTGGTTGGGGTGGTAGTTGAGTTCCAGTTCTATTATATTGAACGGAACCAACATACATTTCACCGGCATCACACAAGCCATACGGCCATGTAAGTCGGTGTAAAGATCTGCTATCAGCCGCTTGTCGTTGTACTTGACTGTGCGGAGCACTATAGCTTTGACTATTTCCATACAGATTGCAAAGATAGTAATAATTATCGGAAATCAACGCATAAAAATCATGATATACAAACTTTGTCAAGTCGGAATGTTGAAATATTTTTGGTGATTCAAAAAACTTCACTAACTTTGCACATCAATATTGAAGAAACAAACTTAATTATTTATGTACGCAAAATTTCAAGAACATCTACAGAAGGAGTTGGCTGAGATCGAAGCAGCCGGACTCTATAAGAACGAACGTATCATCGAGAGTGCACAAGGTGCCGAGATAATGGTAAAGGGCAAGCGTTGCCTTAACTTCTGTGCTAATAACTATCTGGGTCTTGCCAATAACCCCGAACTCATCGAGGCTTCGAAGAAGGGTATGGATGCAAGAGGATTCGGCATGGCCAGCGTAAGATTTATCTGTGGCTGTCAGGATCTGCACAAGAAACTTGAGCAGAAGATATCAGAGTTTTTCGGTACTGAGGACACAATTCTATATGCTGCCTGCTTTGATGCCAATGGTGGAGTCTTTGAGCCACTGCTCACCGATGAGGATGCAATTATCAGTGATTCACTGAACCATGCGTCAATCATCGACGGTGTACGTCTGTGTAAGGCTCAGCGTTACCGTTATGCCAATGCCGACATGGAAGACCTTGAGAGACAGCTTCAGGCTGCACAGAAAAACCGTTTCCGCATTATTGTGACTGACGGTGTGTTCTCGATGGACGGAAACGTATGTCCGCTCGACAAGATCGTGGAACTCTCGAAGAAGTATGATGCTATGGTCATGGTTGATGAGAGCCACAGTGCCGGAGTGGTAGGAAAGACAGGTAGAGGTGTGACCGAACGCTATAACCTGCGTGGTCAGGTAGAGATTCTTACCGGTACCCTCGGTAAGGCTTTCGGCGGTGCAATGGGTGGATTCACGACCGGTAGGAAGGAAATCATCGACATGCTGCGACAGAGGAGCCGTCCTTATCTCTTCTCAAACTCCATGGCTCCGGGTCTGGTTGCTGCCGGTATCCGTATGTTCGAACTGATGAGTGAGACCAATGATCTTCAGGATAAGCTTCACGCAAACACGGAGTATTTCCTCCGCAGAATGAAGGAAGAGGGATTCGACTGCAAACCGAGCGAGAGTGCAATATGTGCAGTAATGATATATGATGCTGCAAAGAGTCAGCAGTATGCTGCAAAGATGCAGGAAGAAGGAATATTCGTAACTGGTTTCTATTATCCTGTAGTTCCGAAGGGTCAGGCTCGTATCAGGGTTCAGATCAGTGCCGCTCACGAGCATGAGCATCTCGACAAGTGTATTGAGGCATTCAAGAAAGTACGTAAAGAAATCGACGGATGAAAAATATTCTGATTGTCGGGGCTGGTGGTCAGATCGGCTCCGAACTCACACGCAACCTGCGTAACATATATGGCAATGACCATGTGGTATGTTCAGACCTCAGACCTCTGAAGGGTGAAGACTACGAGCGTGGACCGGTGGAGAGGATTGACTCAACACAGATCATGCAGATTGCATCGGCTGTGAAGAAGTACAATATCGACACCATCTACAATCTTGCAGCTATTCTGAGTGCTACTGCCGAACTGAATCCTATGCTGGGTTGGAACGTTGGCATCGGCAGTCTGGTGAATTGTCTGGAAGTGGCACGTCTGTTCGGTTGTGCAGTGTTCACTCCGAGCAGCATCGGTGCGTTCGGTCCGAACACCCCTCACGACAATACGCCTCAGGATACCATCCAGAGGCCTACCACAATTTACGGTGTGACGAAGGTGACGGGAGAGTTGCTGAGCGACTATTACTTTACACGTTTCGGTGTGGATACACGTTCGGTACGTTTTCCAGGATTGATCAGCCATCTGACTCCTCCGGGAGGCGGAACGACTGATTACGCTGTTGAGATTTATTATTCGGCAGTGAAGGGTGAGAGGTTTGTATGTCCTCTGAAGGCTGGTACGTTCATGGATATGATGTACATGCCTGATGCGCAGAAGGCAATGATTGATATCATGGAGGCAGATCCTTCACGATTGGTTCACAGAAACAGTTTCAATGTGTCGGCAATGAGTTTCGATCCGGAGATTATTTATGCTGCAATCAAGAAGCATTATCCAGATTTCCAGATGGTATATGAACCAGAGCCTATCAAACAGGCTATTGCCGACAGTTGGCCGAACTGTATGGATGACAGTTGTGCACGGGAGGAATGGGATTGGAAGCCTGTCTATGACCTAGACAAGATGACGGCAGATATGATCGTGAATCTTAAAAAGAAATTGCTGTAATTTCTTATTTTATTGAAAAGGTCTTTGTGCGGAGACCGTCATAGGTATTTATGCAGATTGTGACACTGTCATGATCTGCATAATTGGTTAATGGCATGCTGAGATAGACGTTGCCAGTGTAGGATTCGGCATCATCCTTTGGTTGCTGGTGAATGACGGTGACGAAGACGCGGCGGTCTTTGATACTATCCTGTGAGAAGGCAAATGAATGAGATGATGCACCTGTGGTCTTGATGCCGAGATGCATGTTGACGTACCCACCGCTGTTCCATAAAGAGACAATATCGACAGGGTCGGTAGGACGTATCTTGAAACGTTCGGCTGGTACGGGATAGTTCGAGAACAGGCTTTTTATGTAATATACTTTCATAATACCGTCTTCGTCGGCGTATCCACAAAGACAACGAATGATGGAATCACTGACATCGGTAGTGATCTTATTGCTCAGGTTCCAGAGTTTTCCGTCATCGGTCTTAATATTTGACACGACCTTGTCGGAATTGGTGATTGCCGTTACGAAATCATAGATTACCGGTGGGGTGGTGCTTTCGTCGTCCTTCTCACATGCTACCAATAGCAGCATGATAGTTGCGAGCAGGATTGGCATACATTGTAAGGATGCGTTCCCTGAGGAAATCCATGTCCGGATTCTGGATCGTGATCTTACTGAGTTGGTTTTCGATGTATTCATTTGTCTTTCCGTTTGCAGCATCTTCATTGATAGGGTATATTCTGTAATGAGAATGTATCTCATGGTCAATATGTTTTGCTACCATGTCGAACAGTTCCGTCTTCGGGGTGTCGGGGTCGATGGTGTCAAGCCACTCGTTGATGCACGGAGCGGCACTGTAGTGCACACGACCTTTGCGTCCGAAGATGCCGGTACGCATGTTGTTGAGGTCGTCCTGCTGACTCTTGTGGAAATCGGGAATATCGCGTTTGTTCTGGAATTCCTCTGCCTTGAGGTAGTCGCAGGGGTCGTATTCGTACGAGATTGCCATTGGAACGATATTCAGTTCCTTGAGACTGTCGATTACCGATCCTTCACCGAGTTGCCCCATTGCCAACATCTTCAGGACGCTGTCCTGAGTGAGGTCGTTGCTGTCCTTTGCACGTCCTTCGCGCTGAGCAATCCATACGTTGCTGCGTTTTTCCTGAATGACGTAGTGGATATACTGGGACATCTTCTTAGATGCCATGAGCATCTGGCGCATGGTGAGAGCACGTTGTACGATGAATGAACGGTTCAGACGTACCAACGTCCTGATCCATGGGTATATGAGTAGATTGTCACCGATGGCAATCTCAACAGTATCTTGACCAGCATCAAGAAGCAAGGTACATAGGAGAGCGGAGTCGAGCACTATGTCGCGATGGTTAGTGACGAAAGTGTAGCCTGTCTTGAAGTCGAGTGCTGAGAAGTCACTGGTAACCCCGTCGGTGGCTTTTGCCTTGATTCTCATAAGAAATGGATAGACGAGTTTACGTTGGAAATCCTGATTGTCGGTACAGCTCATAAGTATCTGCTCAAGATAGTCAGCCGGCATGTCGGGCATGATGATCTTCAGAACCCCGAGGAACTTGCGATCGCTGAGCAACTGACGGAACGCATCGGGCATCTCTTCAGGCAACAAAGGCCTGATATCGTCGAAATAATGAATATCCATGATTATCTCTTAAGGCGTTCCTGAATAACTTCATCCAATACATCATTCATTTTCAGTCCTTCATAGTGAACCTGCTGAGGAATGAAACTTGTTGTTGTCATGCCCGGAGTAGCGTTGATTTCCAGGAGATTGATGACGTCAACCGTCTGTTCGGTTCCATCATCGTTTTTACGAATTGACTTCGTGATGATGTAGTCAACTCGCATAATGCCGTTTCCACCCAGAATGTCATATATGGACTTGGTAAGAGCCTTGACGCGGGCCGTAGTATCGTCGCTGATACGTGCAGGAGTGATTTCGTCAACCTGTCCGTTGTATTTAGCATCGAAATCAAAGAACTCGTTCTTGCTGACCACTTCAGTGACAGGAAGTACATGGATTTCACCATTTGCTTTGCGGAATACCCCGTTTGCCAGTTCGGTACCCTTGAGTTCGGCCTCAATGACAACCTCACCTCCTTCAGTTCTTGCAAACTGAATGGCTTTCTGTATGTCTTCCTTCTTTGATACGCGGGTGACACCGAAACTGCTTCCGGAGCCGTTAGGTTTGATGAAACACGGAAGTCCCACTGTCTGTATGACATCGTCGTCGGAAATTTCCTGATTTGAGCGCAGGAGAATGGACTCAGCCACCTTCACCCCGAACCGGCGCAAGTACTGATTATTGACAAACTTGTCGAAAGTCAGTGCTGCAACCAACAGACTGCAAGAGGAATAAGGTATGTGAAGGAGGTCGAAATAACCCTGAAGAATACCATTTTCTCCTGGTGTGCCGTGGATGGTGATGTAGGCAAAGTCGGGTTTGACTGTGACAGGCTTGCCATCGGCAGATGTGTCCTGGAAAGTGAAGTCGTGGCGGTTGACAGGGGAAAGGGTGCCGTCTTCAAGTATGGCATTCCACTCCAGTCCACGGACCTCAACGGTATAGACATCATACTTGTCCCTGTCAAGCCAGGAACTGATACCAGCAGCACTTTTCATAGATACATCATGTTCTGATGAATCGCCGCCTGCTATGATTGCAATTGTAAGTTTCATTGTGTTGTATGTTGTATTGGTTTTGTTCTTGAGGATGGAGCAATTATAGATCACTCCTAACTGCAGACAGAGTCCGCCATTTACCGAGCAGTCCTTCCATATCTTCAGGAATGACTGAGTCGAACATCATTTCCTTGTTGGTACGTGGGTGGACAAATCCAAGTGTCTTTGCATGCAGAGCCTGACGTGGACAGACCTTCATGCAGTTTTCGACGAACTGCTTGTATTTGCTTGATGTTGTTCCTTTGAGAATCACATCACCTCCATAGCGCTCATCGTTGAAGAGTATGTGACCGATATGTTTCATGTGAACCCTTATCTGATGAGTTCGACCTGTCTCGAGCACACATTTGACCAGCGACACATAGCCGAACCGTTCCATAACATGATAATGAGTCACAGCATGTTTGCCGATGTCGGAGTCGGGGTCGAATACAGCCATCTGCATACGGTCTTTGGGATTTCGTGCGATATTTCCGACTATTGTGCCGTCATCGGAATCGAAGTTGCCCCATACGAGGGCATGGTATTCACGTTTTGTCGTCTTGTTGAAGAACTGACGTCCCAGATTGGTCTTTGCGTCAGCGGTTTTTGCAATAACCAGCAACCCGCTGGTATCCTTATCGATGCGATGCACGAGGCCGATTTCAGGGTTGTTGATATCGTACTGAGGCATGTCTTTAAGGTGCCATGCAATGGCATTGAGTAAGGTTCCGCTCCAGTTTCCGAATCCAGGATGTACGACCATGCCTGCAGGTTTGTTTACTACCATCAGGTCATCATCCTCATACACTATGTTAAGAGGTATTTCTTCAGGTTCAATGGTAAACTCACGACGAGGTCTGTCAAGCATGATTTTGATGACATCATCGGGTTTGACCTTGTAGCTGCGCTTGACAGGCTTGTCATTGACCATGATAAACCCTGCATCGGCAGCTTTTTGAATACGGTTTCGTGAAGTATGCTGAAGGTGGTCGATAAGGAATTTGTCAACTCTTTCGAACTTCTGTTTCTTATCAGCTACAATCTTGAAATGTTCATAAAGTTGTCCGGATTCCTCGTCGTCATCTTCTGCTTCCAGATCAATGAAAGCCTCGTTTTCTAATAGTTCTTCGTCCAGTTCTTCCATTCTCACCTAACTCCTAAGTATGTCACAGCCACCTACAACACTTTATCATACACATTTCTTTCGTATATGGTGGTATCTGGAGTATATTCCATGCCTTCTTCCAGATCACCTGCATCAAGAGTGTCGATAATATCTTCATCTTTGTCACCTGCACCGCATACGAGTGTGATGAGTCTTTCTTTGTTGACTTGTTCACCAGCTCTGAGATTACGACCTCCCTGCTTGATGGCGACAACGAGGTCCTTAGGTGTACCATAGACCATGACAGGATTGGTCAGTTTGAAACCGAGATCCTTGAGCACTACTTCAGCCTGACGGCGTGAACTGTTGCCGGCAAGGTCGGGGAGTTTGACCATAGGAGCACCATGTAGGTTAATAGTGAGATGAACCAAATGGCCTGATTTCACTACAGATTCAGCTTTTGGGTTTTGATCCAAAACCTCTCCAGGGCGGGCTTTCTTCTCATAGACAGAGTCGGATATTTCGACAACCAATCCAGCTTTTTCCATGAGTTCCATGGCTTTCTGGTCGTTGAGTCCTATTACCATAGGAACTTCCATCTTTTCTCCGTGGTGAGTATAACCGTCTATTGTAAAATACAGAATGATCGGTACGGCAGTTAATATGGCAAAAGCCAAAATTACATTGAGCCAGAACAGACATCCAGTCTTACCTTTGAAGTATTGTTTCATTTTTATGAAATTTCATTTGAACTGCAAATTTACACATTTATTTTGGCTATTCCTTATTTAAAAGGAAAAAGTTATGTTTTTTTGTGATTTCGCTGATCTTGGTATTGAGTTTCTGGATTTCTTTGTGTTTCCAGGAAAAAAAAGCTATCCTATACAACTTTATTAAAAAATAATGTGTAACTTTGCAGTTTAGAGTTCGGATTTCACTTTCCGGCTACCCATAAAGACGATGTTATAACGTAAGAATATTAATCTAATTTTTAAACAACATGAAAAAAATCTTTACATCAATCGTGTTCTCTTTCATTGCGGTATTTGCTTTCGCAACAGAGACAGCAACAGTCGTGTTTGACGGTTCAGTGCTGACATCAACAGCAACAAGTGCTGACACTGAATTTACTTTTGGTGATTTCACCGTCGTAATGAGTAAGGGCGCAAAGTTTCAGAAGTCAAGTGGAACCAACCGATTCACAGACAACGCCATCCTTATCGGGAAGCAAGGTGCCTATATCTACAACAAGACCGCGTTCCCTGGAAAGATTGTCAAGTTTGAGATATATACCAACAAGGGTGCGTCTGCAAATGTCACTGTGGGCGTAAACTTCAGCAAGACTGCCATTGAGGCTTTCGATCCTGAGGCAGAAAATACGTATAGTGCCAAGTTGGCTCCAGTTGACAATGTATATGATTGTTCTGCGTCACTTCCTGCAGATGCACGTTATTTCTGGTACCAGATTACAAACAATTACAACTCACAGGTACAGTTCCGTATTACCTATGAACTTCCTGGAGATGTTGTGAAAGCTCCTGAATTCGACGTACTTGGTGGCGATTACTATCAAGCTCAGGTTGTAGGTATCAAGGCAGCCGCTAATGCTGATATCTATTATTCTTTCGATGGTGAAAAATATGAGAAATACGTTTCATCACTTGTTATTTCTGAAGATGCAACACTCTATGCTTATGCTGAAGTAAACGGAAAGAAGAGTTCAGTTGTAAATGCCAAATATGTGATTGCAAAGACTTATGCAAGTTTTGAGGACCTCTGTAAAGTTACTCCTGCCAATCAACCAGTTGTAGTAAACTTCAACAAGAAGGAAATCGTTGATCTGTATTACACAAAGGCCGGAAAGTGTAATGGTGTCTATCTGATGGCTGGTGACAGAAAGATTGAGATCTACTGTTATGATGTTCCTGCTGGATGGGAGGAAGGTGGTTTCATCTCAGGAACAGTTCAGGGAAAGTGGCAGGACTATAACGGAACTTGGGAAGTATGTCCTTCAAATTGGGAAGGCATCACATACACAGCACCAGTTGCTCCTGAAATCAGGCCTATATCAATCCAGAGCTTCAAGTCCGACCAGGGTGACGGTCTCATGGCAATGGTTTCTCAGGAATCTACTGCTGCAATCGTCAAATACCTTCTCGTTTCATCTGTAGAAGACCTTGAAATCCACGCAGTAATGCCTGACGGAACAATCGACGAATCTGCTGACGGCCTAGGCACGACGAATGGTTGGAGAGATGCTGCAGGAAACTGGTGCGATGAAGCCAATGCAGTATTCTTCAGCAGACCGGTTATAGAACTCGTTGATGGCGGTTTCTATATCGGTACAAAGATGGGAACGGCAGACAAGGCAGTTGAAGGAATGGTATTCAACACTCCTTTCGTATTCGTTAATCCTAGCAACGGTAGGGCAGTTACAGTAGCATTCTCTCTGAAGAAGATTGCTATTCCGGTATATGCATTAGACAAGAAGGCTTCACAGATTCTGAAGTTCAACAGGACCATAGGTCTTGGAAATGCCGAGACAAAGGTTTCCTATGATGCTGAGGTTGTATGCACAGCACTTGGTATAGCTGACATCAACGATGCTGAAATCTATGGAATCAATTCATCAGCTGCATGGGATCTCGATCCTATCAGGTGGATTGAAAATCCAGTGGTTTCATACGGAGGATGGCGTAACAGCAATGGTGACTTCTGTCAGGCAAACGATGCTGATGCATCAGTATGTGTCAAGGTTCTCAAGCAGGCAACAGACAATATCGTTGTTTCAACCAAGGTTGCCAATGAACCAAAGGCTACTGACCCTATCTTCAATGCATACTGTGTATTCGCTGCCAACAAGAAAGCCGTCCTCATCCTCACTCAGATCACATTCGTTGATGCAAACGGTGATGGTGCAACAGCAATTTCAGGTATCAATGATAACGTAGTTAAGTCTGCTGACATCTTTGATCTCACAGGTCGCAAGGTGAGCAATATCACACGTGGACAGATTTATATCGTAAACGGTCAGAAAGTCATCCTGAAATAAGACAACAGTTTATTGTTTGTGCAAAAAACATAACAAATAGACATAAAACGACTAAAAAGGCACTTGGATGTTTTGTCCGAGTGTCTTTTTTTAGTATCTTTGCAGAATTATTTATCATTGTATTTATGAAAAAGGTATTATTTTTTATTGCCTGTCTTTTCACGACAGGTATCTTGATGGCACAGAAGGTTTCTGTTGAAGAAGCCAAAGATGCAGCACGATTGTATTTAGGTGAAAAGTTGACTCGTAGTGGTGCGAAAGACCTTGCACTGGCTTATACTCAGATGTCGGTTAATGGCAGCAATGCTGAGGATGTCTATGTTTTCAATAATGGTAGTGACGGTGGCTATGTTGTGGTTGCTGGTGATCTGAGGGCTGGAGAACTTATCTTGGGATATAGTTATTCTGGCTGTTTCGATTATGACACTACGTCGGAAACACTCAAGTGGTGGCTTACTGAATATGCACGCGAAATAGATTATATGCGCGAAAACATGGATGAGGTTAAGACAACACGTTCTAAGGTCGGTGTCAAGGCCAGTGAAAGTACTATTTTGGTAAAACCTCTGCTTGGTGACCTGAAGTGGCATCAGGATAAACCTTTCAACACACTGTGTAAAAGTCCTAACGGAGAGACAGCAGTCGTTGGTTGTGTTGCAACTGCAATGTCAATGATTATGTATTATTATAAATGGCCTCTTCACGGAACGGGTTCACATACCAATAGCAGAAATTCAAGTCAATATGTAAATTTTGCTGAGTCGGTATATGACTGGAACAATATGCTGGAGAATTATAGCAATACCTACTCTGCTGTTCAGGCTCAGGCTGTTGCAAAATTGGCTTATGATTGTGGTGTTTCGGTTGATATGAATTATACTAAATCAAGCAGTGGCGCTTATTCATCAGATGTTCCTAATGCCTTGAAGAAGTATTTCTCTTATGACGAAGATTTAAAATTGATTCTCAGGAACAGCCAAGAAAACTGGGACCAGATTATTAAGGATGAACTCCTCGCAAAACGCCCTGTGTACTATTCAGGGCAAAGTGATGAAGGAGGTCATGCGTTTGTGTGTGATGGTTGTGAGATAAGAAACGACATAGACTATTTTCATTTCAATTTCGGTTGGGGTGGTGAAGGCAATGGCTATTTCAGAACTCACATGATTGATTTCAACAAAAGTCAGGATATCGTGATAGGCATCAAGCCTGCGAATAAAGTGAAGGTAGATGGTTTGTACTATAATATTGCCAATGATACTGTTGCATATGTATCAGTTCCCGAGACAGCTTCTGAGTATACTGGCAAAATTGTCATCCCAGCTTCGATTTCCAATGCGGGGAAGACATATAAGGTCACAAAGATTTCATCATACGCTTTTGCCAATAATTCAGGAATCACAGAGATTACTATTCCGAATACCGTTGTGTATATTGGTGATGAAGCATTCAGCGCTTGTTCGGGACTGAAGGCCATCAACGTAGGTTGGACTGATGAAATGCCGTGGGTGGAAAACACTGCATTCGGTAGCGATGTGATGTCAAATACAAAGTTGGTGGTGCCAGAGGGTAAGTTGGACACATATTCCGTACAATATCCATGGTTCTTCTTCGCAACGATGAGTGATACAAAAGGCCAGACATTGAAGTATTCAGCCTGGGAAAAGTTTGAAAGCGGAAGTGGAACCTATAAATATTATGCTTTTCTTGGTGGTTCTTCCAATAATAATATCAATATCCGCCATAAGGAAGGAAGTGATGACGACTGTCAGATCGTTTTGAAGAACACGTTCAAGAGTATAGACTTGTTGATAAAATACAACAAGGCAGACAATACCTGCCAGGTCTTTCCTCAGGCTACTGGATATTTTGATCCAGACAAAGAGGGTATAATGAGTAAAGTGATGGTTTCAGATATTCCTTCAGTTTTTGAAGATGAAACTTATGAAGAATATCCATGTACATACAGTCCTGTGACAGGTCAGTTCCGATTGAATCTCGCTTATTATGTCGGCGATGAACTGGTTTCTGTTGGTGAAGATGTGTTCCAGATGAAGGGGACATTCAAGGATTTCTCTATTTCCATCAGTGAGATGGCTGGTATCGTTGAGAAGAGTGATAACACAGCTACACAGAAGATAACTTTCAGTGTGGCAAATGATGTCTCGAAAATCAAATATGTCGTATTGCCTGATCAACTGTATTCAAATGACGAACTCCGTCTTTTAGCTCAGCAGATTGCAGATGGTAAAATTGAATCAAAGACTAAGTCAAAGGGAATTGTAAATATAGTTACCGTCACATATCCAAGTCCGGGCAATTATGTTGTTTTGGCAATCAGTGTCGATGCCGACGAGAAATATTACGGAAACTACACCAGCCAAAGTGTTACTTTCTCCAGCAAGACTGATTGGAAAGAAGTGGCAAAGGGTACATATACTTACAGCCTCTGGTTTGCAAAGGAAGACGGAAGTGCAAGAAAAGACAAGGACAAAGTTCTTTCACAGCATGTTGCCGATCCGAATAGGTGGAAAATTTCAAATATTTTCAATGGTGTTGACTTCCAGTTCACTTGGATTCAGGAAACTGACAGTGTTTATTTCGAACCACAGAAAATCGGTGAGAAATATGAGTCTTATGGTGATGTGTATGTCGTAAATAACAATGGTTATTTCCCAGTAGAAGAGACAGAGCTATACGGTGTTGCAAGTTACTTCGATAGGGCATCGGACACTTTCAAGTTCAATAATGTCTATTGTGTTACTGCGGGCTATTTTGGAGAAGAACTGATGGGAGTTGAGACCTTCACCGTTCCAGGACTTGCTACAGATATAAGTCAGATTTTGCCAAAGTCAACTACTAACAGCCAACAGCCAATGTTTAATCTCTCCGGCCAGCTTGTAGGAGATTCATACAAAGGCATAGTGATAAAGAACGGAAATAAATATCTGAAGAAATAAGGATTATGAGTAAAGGAAGGGCACTGTTACCAGTATTTTTGTTCTGCATGGCAGTGCTCTGCCAGGCTCAAAAAAAGCCTGCTATATATATATATAATAAGGTGTCACCAAAAAAGGGGTTTACTATTATGTCGGAAGACAAGGATGGTAAGCCTCTTCTTCTTGGATATTCCGACAAAGAATGTTTTGATACAGATAATATACCTGACAATGTGGCATGGTGGCTCAGCCAGTATTTGGGAACGGACACAAATGATGTCGGTTATCAGTTGTTGCCAGCCGACAATCGCCGGGAATCATCGTCTCCGGTAGTCGGTCCTTTGCTTGAGACACATTGGAATCAGGATGCTCCATATAATATGATGTGCCCAAAGTGGTTCGGTACTCCGACAATGGTAGGGTGTGTTCCTCTTGCCGTTGCCCAGATACTGAGATACTACCAATGGCCAGTTGTGGGCAAGGATTCAATAACCTATTACTGCAGGGAGATGATGATGGATATCTCTGCCGATTTCAGCCAATCACGTTATGATTATGACAACATGCCTTCGGAACTGAATGATCAAAGTACTGAAGAGCAAAAGACGCAGATTTCCAAATTGCTTTATAATTGTGGTGTTGCTCTGAAAGCTGAGTTCTGGACAACGGTGACAAATGCGTTGACTAATGATGTAGATGAGGCTTTGGTGAAGTATTTCCGCTACGAAGACGACATCCAGGTCATGCTTCGTCAGAATGACACCACCGAGTGGGAAGCCGTCATCCGCCATGAACTTGATGAAGGCAGACCTGTATATTATTCTGGCAAGGGAAAGGATGGGGGACATGCTTTCGTGTGTGATGGATATGACAATAATGGAATGTATCATTTCAATTTCGGATGGGGAGGTAAATACGATGGATATTACAGACTCAACCACATCGGGAATGATAACATTGACTATTCTGATAAACAACAGATTTTCTACAATATCAAACCTAACTCCGAAATAGTAGATATACCATGTATTTCTTCGTTTGCCACTTCGGATAAAGATGACATCATCTACGACATGTCAGGCAGACGGATAGGGGATATCTCCAACAAAAAAGGCATTTTCATTGTTGGCGGACATAAAGTGATCCGTTAGCAATCAAAAACAGATTGCCACATTTTATATCTAATTATTCATAAAACTAAGTGTTTTATCTAACATTTTGTAAAGTGAAGTGTTAAAATATAAATTTTTATGAATAAATGTATACTATGTTATGATAGTTTTTTGTAAATTTGCGATGTTATAGGTGGAAAAGAATGACTTGTAAACGTGCGTTTTATGTGTTGAAATTAGGTTTTCAATCATGAAATTTATGTATAACATTCGTCAATAACTAATTTTTTAGTATCTATATTTTATTAATTTTTAAAACTTTAAAGAATGGGAAAAAAATTATGGTTGTTCATTACTTGTGCGTTGATTTCCACAAGTATGGCATTCGCCCAGAAGTCTGTAACCGGTTTGGTTATTGACAAGAGTTCTGGTGAACCATTGCTCGGAGTTCATGTAAAGGCTAATGGTCAGGCCGTTGCTATCACCGATGCTGATGGTAAGTTTACTATCAAGAATCTTCCAGCAAATGCAAAGGTTTTGGATTTTTCTTACTTAGGCTATGACGATGCTCAGGCTGTAGCAAAGAACAATGTTCGTGTTGCTATGTCTCCAGCAACTAAGAAACTTGATGAAGTCATGGTCATTGCTTACGGTTCTCAGAAGAAGAACTCATTTACAGGTTCTGCAACTGAAATCAAGGCTGAGCAGATTGAAGGTCGTATTGCAACAGACTTCACAAGCGCTCTTGCTGGCAACACTCCAGGTCTCCAGATGACTTCTTCATCAGGTGACCCTGCTGCAGATGGAAACTCAATCCGCATCCGTGGTTTTGGTTCAATGTCTGCAGGTAGCAGCCCTCTGATTGTTCTTGATGGTGCTCCTTACGATGGATCACTCAACTCAATCAATCCTCAGGATATTGAGAGTGTGACAGTCCTCAAGGATGCTGCATCTACAGCAATCTATGGTGCACGTGGTGGTAATGGTGTAATCCTCGTTACAACAAAGAAGGGTAACAAGCAGGATGCCGAAATCAAATTCGATGCTCGTTGGGGTTCAAACTCACGTCTCATCCCACAGTATGACATCATCACAGATCCAGGTCAGTACTATGAATTGACATTCAAGCAGTTGTACAACACTAAGAAGTACTATGGTTCATCTCACGAAGAGGCATATGCATATGCAAACCGTCTTCTCTATGATGCAGACAATGGTGGTCTCGGCTACAAGGTGTTCACAGTTCCTGAAGGACAGAACCTTATCGGTGAAAACCTCCGCCTCAACCCTAACGCAACTCTTGGCTATTCAGATGGACAGTACTACTATACTCCTGATGACTGGTATGATGAAGCATACCACAATTCATTCCGTCAGGAATACAATGTTTCAGCAAGTGGTATGACAGATCGTCTTAACTACTATGTAAGTGGTGGTTATCTGGATGATGGCGGTATCGTCAACAATTCAAACTTCAAGCGTTACACAGGTCGTATGAATGCTGACTACCGTGCAAAGGAATGGTTGACAGTAAAGACTTCAATGTCTTATACTCATAGCGAAGGTAAGCGTCCTTATACAACTTCTTCATTCGGATCAAGCGGTAACATGTTCTACATCTGTAACAATATCGCTCCTATCTACCCTCTCTATGTACGTGACGTGAATGGTAACATCATGCATGACGACAATGGTATGACAATCTATGATGCCAACCAGACCAACTTCAAGCGTGCAAACTTCACAGGAAACGCAGTTCGTGACAATGAAGTTGACCGTCACAATTTCCAGCGTGACATGTTCAACGGAAACTGGGCTATCGTAATCACTCCAATCGAAGGCCTCAAGCTTACTGCAAACCTCTCTGCAATGAACAACAACTTCCGCAGAACAGACCTCTCAAGTCGTTTCGGTAACTCAGTTGCAACAGATGGTTCAGTTGAAGTCACAACTTCTCGCACACTCAGTGTAAATAATCAGTATCTTGCAAACTATACTACTGACTTCGGTACAGACGGAACTCACAATTTCGATATCGTAGCTGGTTATGAACAGTATCGTTATACATATCAGTATTTCTATGGTTGGAACACTCATCTCTATGACCCATTCATTGCTGAACTTGGCAATGCTCTCGGTGCAGAGACAAATAACCTTTCTTCATACACTGACCGCTTGATGACTGAAGGTTTCCTCGGCCGTGCACAGTATGACTACAAGGAGACTTATTTCGTAAGTGCTTCAATCCGTCGTGACGCTTCATCACGTTTTGCTCCAGGTCATCGTTGGGGTACATTCGGAAGTGTCGGTGCAGCATGGTTGATGAACAAGGAAAAGTGGTTCGATGTTAACTGGGTTGATGAACTGAAACTTAAGGCAAGTTATGGTTCACAGGGTAACGACGACCTTGGTTACTATCCATACGCTACTACTTACAACACAAGCTACAACAGTGAGACAGGTGACTACAGTATCACTCTCAACCAGAAGGGTAATGACGAACTCACATGGGAAAAGATCAAGTCATTCAATCTTGGTGCTGAATTCTCATTATTCAAGGGCCGTCTCTACGGAGGTCTTGAATTCTTCGTTCGCAACACTTCTGACATGCTTTACTACAAGGATCTTCCTCTTTCAACAGGTATTACAGGTACATACCCAATCAACGTAGGTTCAATGCGTAACACAGGTATTGAATTCAATGTTGAAGGTGTTATCATGAAGAAGAAGGATCTCAACTGGACAGCAAACTTGAACCTTACTCACTACAAGAACAAGATTACAGAACTTGATCCAAGTGTTTCTGAGAATGGTATCATCTCATCTACACGTATCATCAAGGAAGGTGGTTCACTCTACGAAGGTTACATGCTTAAGTATGCTGGTGTAAACCCTGAAAACGGTAAGGCACAGTACTGGACAAGCTACCAGTTCAACGAGGACGGTACCATCAAGAAAGATGATAACGGTAAGTATATCCAGGACGAATCCAACTGCACAAAGACAGAAGTTTACGACTATGCAACTAAGTTCGACGTAGGTACTACTCTTCCTGACCTCTTCGGTGGTTTCGGAACTACATTGAAGTTCTACGGATTCGACTTCTCTGCAAACTTCCAGTTCCAGCTCGGCGGTAAGTACTATGATGGTGTATATCAGCGTTTGATGCACACTCAGGCAAGTGCAGGTACAGCTTGGCATAAGGACATCCTTGATGCATGGACAGAGGACAATCCTAACACAGATATTCCTCGTCTTGATGGTGCTACTGATTCTCAGTATGCTCTCTCACAGGCAACATGTGACCGTTTCCAGGTAAGTGCAAGCTACCTCTCAATCAACAATGTAACACTCGGTTATACTTTCCCTAAGACATTGCTCTCTGCAGCTGGTATCTCTGCTCTCCGTGTTTACGTAGCAGGTGAGAACCTTGCAGTTCTTGCAGCACGTAAGGGTATTGACCCTCGTTACTCATTCGGTATTGGTGGTTACACATCAGGTTCTGGTATGAACTCTGATAGCTACTCAGCTCGTCGTACTATTACAGCTGGTTTGACATTATCATTCTAATTTAAAGAAAGGAAATTATCTATGAAACTTAACAAAATATCATTTTTGCTCTTTGCTGGTGTTGCATTGGCAGCATGTTCAGATATTGACGACATCGAACCGGAAGGTAGCACATTGACCGAAGAGCAGTCAAAGGAAACAAATGCAGCAATTCCTCAGCGTGCTGAGGCTACATTTGCAAGTATGTATTCAATGATGGGCCAGCCATGTACAGTGTTTACAAGCAGTTCACGTCCTGACGATTATGGTTTCGTTATGATGGCAATGTCAAACGACCTCGAAGGTGCTGACGTTTGGTTCCCTAACTCTGGTTACAACTGGTTCAGCGTATGCGGTGAGTATACTTCACGTAATGCTAACTACGCAAACCCTTATATCCGTTACATGACTCCTTACAATCAGATTCGTATTGCTAACGAAGTCATCAACTCATTCGATGAGGCAAGTGCTACACAGGATCAGATTTATCAGTTGGCTCAGGCTCACGCGATCCGTGCATTCGACTATATGCAGGCTGCTCCAAGCTTCCAGTTCAACTATGCTGATCACAAGGCTGAAGCATGTGTTCCTATCGTTCCTGAGACTACAATCGACTATGCAAACAACCCAAGAGCATCTTTGGATAGTGTATATTCTTATATCATTAACGAACTAAACTATGCTGTTAAGAAACTCGAAGGTTATAAGCGTACTGACAAGTCTCGTATTGACAAGAGTGTTGCTCTCGGTCTCCGTGCTCGTGCAAAGCTTGCTATGGCAGACTATGAGGGTGCCGCACAGGATGCTGAAGCTGCTCTCAAGGCAGGCAACTATCAGGTAGCATCAGCTGCTGACGTTTCTCATCCGGCATTCTGCAGTCTTAATGAAAGCAACTGGATGTGGGGTGTAGCAATCACTAAGGAAATGGCAAGCAGAAGCCGTTATTCAACTGCTTGTTCATGGATCAGTCCATTCTCTTCTTGGGCTTATTCTGCAGGTGTAGCTGTATATGCTTCTATCAATAACCTCCTCTATGATAAGATTCCTGCTTCTGACGTTCGTAAGGGTTGGTGGATGGACGAGAACAACCAGTCTCCACTTCTCGAAGGTCTGACATGGGGTGATCTTGAAGGTCAGGCAATTGCAAGCGGTACTATCGAAGACGTAAAGATGCCTTTCTACCAGTATGCAAGTGTTAAGTTCGGTATGAAGTCAGGAATTGGTTCTGAGGTTAACGACAACGACTGGCCACTCATGCGTGCTGAGGAAATGTACCTCATCTTGGCTGAATGCGCTGCTAGATCTGCCACTGCTGGCGGAACTGCTAAAGCTGAGGAAATCCTCGTTAACTTCGTTCAGCAGAACCGTGATCCGAAATATGACATCAACGGTCGTGGACTCAGTCTTCTTGATGAAATCTGGTTCCAGCGTCGAGTTGAACTCTGGGGTGAAGGTTTCTTCGTATATGATGCAATTCGTCTCAATAAGCCTATCGTACGTTTCCATGAAGGTCAGCCATCAGCATTCCCTGATGCATTCCAGTTCAATCTTGCAGCAGATGACCCTTATCGTCTGATGCGTTTCCCTCAGTCAGAATTGGATACTAACTTCGGTATTGTTGACAACAAGGGTGGTCTTGCTCCAGTACAGGGCCAGAACGGTGGACTTAGAGATGGTGTAACAGACTAATAACCAAATAATACAGACATTATTATGAAATTAAATAAATTATTCATTTTAGCAGGAATTGCCGTTGCTGGTTTGTTCGTTGCATGTAGCGACGACGACTTCTCGGCAGGTCCTCAGGCTACGGGAGAACAGGTTTATATCCCTTCCGACTTTGCAACAACAATCAAGTTGGATGTTAAGGCTTCGTCATTTGACATTCCAGTTTACCGTATGGCTACAGATGCAGCAACTATTCCTGTTGAGGTCTATACAAACTCTAAGATTCTCACAGTGCCAACTTCTGTAACTTTCAAGGAAGGCGAAACTAAATCAGCTCTTACAGTTTCATACAATCCAGCTGATATCGTAATCGGTCAGTATGACTCACTCAAGGTAACTTTCGGCAAGGATGTAAACACTCCTTACGGACTTTCTTCAGTTACTTTCCTCGTCGGAGTTGACGAGCCTTGGAACTCACTCGGTATGGGTAAGTTCGCTGACTACGGTTGGATGGACAATGCTCCTTACGAAGTTGAATTCCAGCAGAGCGGTCTTTATCCTACACACTTCCGTGTGGTAGAGCCATACACTCCAGCTTATAAGAATGAAGGCTGGTCAGGTGCTAAGCCAGGTGCATATCTTAACTTCAGGATTCTTAAGCCAGGCGATAATGTCAATGGTGTTGAGATCACACAGGAAAACCTGATTTATTTTGAACCTTGTGTAACAGGTTATTATGTATCTGATTATTCCGCAACTCTTATTCTCCGCCACCCTGGAGATTTCACTACAATCTCTAATGAACCTGTATCTGAAGCTCACTTCGTTTACAACAAGGTTAATGAATATCAGGAGAATGGTCTTCCTGCAATCGTTGGCATCGCTCCTATGTGGTACATGCAGGGTGTTGGTTCTTACTCATATTGGAACACTCAGTATGTTGAACTCACATTCCCAGGTGTTGCTACATACGACTACAGCGTTGGTGTTACATACACAGGTCTGTTCACTGATACATATGGTGACAAGTATGCTTGTGCTGAAGCAGAACTCGGAGCTGATATTGCAAAGGCTTACTATGCAGTTGGCAAGGGTAAGGACGCATCATCACTCCTCCAGGCTATCATGGCTGGTGAGGTTGAATGTGATTCAATTACTGCAAGCGGTGAGATCAAGGCTGCAATGCCAGAAGATGCAGAAACAGGTGATTATACAATTATGGTTGTTGGTTACGATGCAAATGGCGAAGCTCAGGAATATGACTATGAGTCATTCAAGTACACTGCTTCAGGTGAGACTCCTGAAACATGGACTCCTGCATATGTAGGTACATACACATACACACTGTTCTTCGGTTCAAAAGATGAACCATACGAAGATGCAGGTCTTGTGATGTCAGTAAGCGACAAGAATGAGAATCGCTTCAAGATTTCTCATATCTTCAACGATGTTGACTTTGTCTTTGAGATGGATCCTGAGACAGGTGCTCTTTCATTCGAAGATCAGGAAGTAGGTTATGAATATCAGGGCGCTTCAATTTGGGTTGCTGACATGGTTCCTTACGGATTGGAAGCTGGTACATACAGTCAGGGTGTATTCACATTCTCAATCGGTTACCATAATGGTGCTAAGTTCCTTACATACGGTAAAGAAACATTCGCTCTTACTGGTAAAGCAGATGCTGCAAAGGTACGTGCTGCTGCTCCAAAGAAGAAGGCTTACGCACTCAACCAGTGGGGTAAGACAAACAGTATCTCTCTTAAGTCTGTGAAGATGCCTTTCTTCAAGGCTCTCCTTGGTACTCCAAAGTTGACAAAGTAATCATTGTCAGATGATATATTAAGGAAAGCGGGGCAATTTTGTCTCGCTTTCTTTTTTGTTTCCGATTTATTGTATTAACTTTGCAGAATGATAGATTTTGCTGTTCGTCGTCATAATATTGCTTGCATACTCGTATTCGTGATACTTGCACTCGTGATGTTGCCAGTTGTCAACTCCGACTACTTGTTTGCGGTGCAGAACAACTCACTCTTTCTTGATACCGGCTTGTTTTTCAGTGAACATGTTGCGGTTCCTGGCGGACTTTCACAGTGGGTGGGGTGCTTTCTTACTCAGTTCTTTGCATATCCTTGGGTTGGAAGCATCATTCTCATCGCATTGTGGATTGCAATTTACTATCTTCTGTCTGATATTATCAGGAAGTCCAGCAGCCGTTGTTCTGTTGCACTGCCATTGCTTACGGTTGGCTCTTTGCTCCTTTCGGTGATACAGGTTGGCTACTGGATGTATTACCTTAAGATACCGGGTTACTGTTTCACGGAAACAATAGAGATATTGTCTGCCGTTCTGATGATGTGGGGCGGTATTCACATCATGCGTCATTCATCTGTACTATTTATAATATGTATTGCTGTTGTGGGAACTATTGGATATGCCATCTGCGGTTTCTGGGCTCTTATAGCAATACTCTCCACATCCCTTCTACGCCCAGTAAAGTTAAGTCATGTCATTGCTGCAGTACTGTGCATCGGTGTAATCCCTTTTGTTGCATACCATTATTATACATCATTCCGCATTGAAGACGCATGGACGATCTGCTTTCCTGTCTTCTCATTTTTTACCTACACCTCATGGATAAAGTCAGTGCCTTTCCTTCTGATTGCATTGATACTCGTCATCATCCCATTGCTACGATTCGTTCGTTTCTCCTACGGCAAGACGGTCTCATATTCCTCACTGCTCGTTGTCTGTCTTTTTGTTCCGTTACTCAGTTGCAATGACTCCAATTTCAGGAGCGAATTGCGTATGTATCGTTTTGCCATCTCACATCAGTGGAATGGAGTCATCAATGAGATGTCGCATATCTCCGGAGAACCAACCCGACAGATGGTTATGCTGAGTGAACAGGCCCTTATCCATAAAGGCCGTTTCGGCAATGAATTTCGTCCGTATGAAAACGGAGGAGTGCGTCCTGATACTGATGACTCCCTCAATGTCAGGATGATTCATACCATAGCCCCATTGCTTTACATGAATTACGGTCAGACGAACTTTGCCACCCGCTGGTGTATTGAGAACGGAGTGGAGTTCGGGTTCACCGTCAATGACTACAAGATACTCGCAATTTGTGCTTTTGCTCAGGAAGAGTACAAAGTAGCTGCAAAATATCTGGAAATACTCAGACATACCACCTTGCATCGTTCATGGGCTGAACACTACCTTACTTTGCTTCATCATCCAGATAGGATTGGTGACTTTCCTGTTGTCAGGACAGTCCGTGAAATGGTATCAGTTCAGACCAATATGCTCTCAGGCGACAATGATCAGGTCGAGGCATATCTGGTTAGCGTCATGAATTCGGTCAATCCGGGCGACAGTCCGCTGATGCGTGAACTTGTCCTTGCCTTTTCCGTCAAGGCAATGGATCCAAACCTGTTCTGGCCTTGTTTCGTGCTCTATGCCGACCTTCATCAGGGCGAACCGATGCCTATACATTATCAAGAGGCAGCCTATGCTTTTGCCACTATGCAGAGGAACGACAGGATAAACTTGATGCCTTTCGATCAGGAACGTGTGGTACAGCGATATGCTTCATTCATCTCGGCTGTCGAATCCCTGAAGTCGTCTCAGTTCACACTCGACCAAGCCGGCAGAACCCTTAAGTCTCAGTTTGGAGATACCTACTGGTGGTATCTGTACTTCTGCAGACAAGACAATCTGTACTGATGTCAAAACTTGTCTGCTTTTGGCATAAAATTGATTATTCGCAAATCGGATAGTTAAAAAACCTTTCATTTGGCAGTAAGTTTTGGTTGGTGTGAAGGAAAAGTAGTAACTTTGCACCCGAATCCGACGCGTACCAGGATTTCCGAAGGTCTTGGTACATCTCTCGCTGCCGTATGGCAGAAAAACACAATTTAAAGTTTTTATTATAAACCTATTAATTATTTTTTACATGAAAAACTCATTAAATGAACCTCTGCGGAATCTCCAAAGCGAGTATGCAGAGAAGATGGAAATCTTCAAGAATTTCATCAAGTATCACTACGAACTTCGGTTCAACACACTCTCTCAACAGGCTGAATACCGTAGCCTTTACAGTAATGACGACTTCAGGACCATGGATCCTGTCTCGCAGAACACAATCCTGCTCGAAGCCAAAGAGGCTGGCAGTGAACTGTCGGACAGCGACATGAAGAAGTACATGCAATCTGACAAGGTGCCGGTGTACAACCCGATACGCATGTATGTGTCTAACCTTCCCGAATGGGATGGTAAGGACACTGTAACCCCTTTCATCCAGCGACTGACTCAGAAGCCTGAACTGATGAACGGCATTCACCGTTGGCTGCTCGGCATGACTGCCCAGATGATGGGTCTGAACATGACCTGTACCAACTCGTTGATGCCTCTGCTCATAAGTTCGGAACAGGGAAAGCGTAAGAGCACTTTCTGTCGCAATCTGGTTCCTCCGGAACTCCAGTCCTACTACACTGAACGTCTCGACGTAAGTGAGGCAGGCCATTTCCAGGAACTGATGGCACGTTCACTCATCATCAACATCGACGAGTTCGACCGCATGCTTACGGATAGGAAGATGGCTTCGCTGAAGAACATCCTCCAGTTGAAGAACCTGAAATACCGTAAGCTCCATACGAACCTCTTCATTGAGACCGAACGCATTGCCTCGTTTATCGGAACGAGCAACGAGAAGCAGATTCTCATCGACCCTACCGGTAGCCGTAGATTCATAGTCATTGAGATAGAGAACGAGCTCGACTGTTCACCAATCGACCACAAACAGCTGTTCTCTCAACTCAGACACGAAATCCTGAACGGCGAGCGTACGTACCTCACCCGTGACGAGGAAGTAGCCATCGAACGGTTGAACAAGCAATATGAACGAGTATCGGTGGAATACGAGATCTTCTCCAAGTGTTACCGAGTACCGGAAGAAGGCGAGGACTATATAGAACTCTCCTCTTCCGAAATCGTCAACACCATGAAGCGCCGTTATCCGCATGTGACCCAAGGTCTGAAACCCAAGGCCCTCGCATCCCAACTGAATGCAATGGGCATCAAACCTGAGCATACTCGTACTGGTAACAAGTTCAGACTCGTTCAAGTCGTGGGTTAAGGCATCTGAAGATTAAATCTTCCAAATTATAGGGGATTGTGGTTGGTTCCACAATCCCTAACAAAGCAGTAAATTCGATATTTTCCGAAAAAATTATTTTGCAAAAAGAATCTTCACATCTTCACAAACGGGTATAACAAGTTATAATTCAGTATGTTAAGTGTGAAGATTCTCGTGAAAAAGTGTGAAGATGTGAAGATTCTCAAGGCTTAGACAAGTCGTTTTCATACTTTTTGATGATGATGAATCTTCACATCTTCACGCGAATCTTCACCGTAACTATTTTATATTCAATAGAATAATGGCATGTGAAGATGTGAAGATTCTAAATCCAAATTAATACAGCACATACAATCACCGGAGACAGCAGACTCTTTCATCCGAGATAGCTGAGTCTTGCATCCGAGACAGCAGTCGAGAAGGTCTGCGATAGCTGAGTCGTGGAACTGCGACAGCGCTCGCGTGGAGCCGCGAGACTAAGAGATTAACGTCCAAGTCTCCGCTCTCGCAGGCCCAAACCTCAGCTATCGCGGAAGTACGCCTCTGCTTCTGCGGTTCATGACGACAGCTATTGTGTACGGATTCCTTTCATGTCGATTAAACTAAATTGCGTTACCTCTGTCTAAGTTATTAACTAACTAAAGGTGAGTTCTTCGCTAAGCTCAGGCGCTAAAGCGGAGCTATAAATTCACCGAAGAAATAATATTTTTAAAATATGGGTGATATCGTTC
>DCGE01000005.1:0-9361 GCA_002314525.1 Prevotellaceae bacterium UBA1786
TCTGCGATGCATTCAATATTCCTATTGTCACTCTCGTTGACGTTCCTGGATTCCTTCCTGGTACAGGTCAGGAGTACAATGCGGTCATCCTTCATGGTGCAAAGCTTCTTTATGCATTCGGAGAATGTACAGTGCCAAAGGTTACTGTTACTTTGCGTAAGTCTTATGGTGGTTCACATATCGTGATGAGTTGTAAGCAACTTCGCGGCGACATGAACTACGCATGGCCATCTGCTCAGATTGCAGTTATGGGTGCTGCCGGTGCTGCTTCTGTACTTTATGCAAAAGAGGCAAAGGCGCTCAAGGACGAAGGCAAGGATGCTGCTGCATTCATCCAGGAGAAGGAAGAGGAATATGACAAGTTATTTGCAAATCCTTACAACGCAGCCAAGTACGGATATATTGATGACGTCATTGAACCTCGTAACACTCGTTTCCGCATCATCCGCGCTCTCGATCAGTTGCGTGATAAGAAGTTGACCAATCCTGCTAAGAAACACGGAAATATTCCGTTGTAATAAATCGTAAATGGTAAATTGCTAAATAGTAAAATTTATGACTATTTTCTTAGTAGATTGGCCAAGCGTATGGGCAATGACGGGAATCGGAATTGGAATTGTATTCTGCATTTTGGTTCTTCTCGTGTTCGTACTCCAGATTTTCGGCTATGTGGCAGCAAAAGGAACTGCTCCAAAGGCAGTGGCTCAGCCTGTACAGACCGTCAGTCAGAGTGAGGCACCTGTCGTTGTTTCTTCTGACGCTGAAACAGAGGCTGCAATCGCAACCGCTCTGTATTTATATTTCCATGAATCTCACGACGAGGAAAGCTATCGTCTGACTATCAGACACAACGAGAACTCTGGCTGGCATTCAGTACTTAACAATCATCTATCAAACAACTGAAATAATGAAAAGTTTCAAATTCAAAATCGGTGGTAAGGCATACGAGGCTTCTGTAAATGAGTTGGAAGGTTCAAACGTAGAGGTTACCATCAACGGCAAATCATATAGCGTGGAAGTTGAACAAGCCGCTGCTCCTAAAGCAGCTCCACGTGTAGCTCCATCTGCCGCTGCAGCTCCTGTTGCAGCTCCTGCTGGTGGCTCTCAGAAAATCAGTGCACCGCTCCCGGGAAATGTCACTAAAGTTCTCGTAAGTGCAGGTCAGTCTGTAAAGAAGGGTGATGTACTCCTCGTTATGGAAGCTATGAAGATGGAGAATAACATCACGGCAGAATTCGACTGCAAAGTATCAAAAGTTGTTGCTCAGGTAGGTCAGACTGTAAATCAGGGTGACGTGCTTGTTGAGGTTGAAGGTGCTGCTGCTCCTGTAGCTGCACCGAAACCAGTTGCTGCTCCTACTCCAAAGGCAAATCCTGCACCTGCACCAAAACCTGCAGCAGCTCCAAGCGCTGGTGGCAAGAAGGTCGAGTCTCCACTTCCTGGAACAATCACCAAGATTTGTGTGACTGTGGGCCAGAAGGTCAATGCTGGTGACGTACTCCTTACTATGGAAGCTATGAAGATGGAAAACAACATCACGGCAGAGTCTGCTGGTGAGGTAAAGGCCATTTTTGTTCAACAAGGTGCCAGCGTAATGAATGGCGACGCACTCGTAGAAATCGGATAACGGCATGAAAAAGATATTTTGTCTTATTACGATGCTGATGCTTGTGGCAGTTCCCGTGCTTGCAGCAAATGAAGGTTTTGACTTCAATCAGACTATGCTCAAGTTCTGGAATGACATGGGTTTCACGCTTTTCTTTGCTGGTGACGGATGGAAGAATGCAGTGATGATTTGTATCGCATGTGTGCTTCTGTATCTTGCCATCAAGAAACAGTATGAGCCTCTGTTGCTTCTGCCTATTGCATTTGGTATGCTCCTGTCCAACATTCCGTTGGGAGGCTTGTTCCACTCAGAGATGTGGAATAATGAGTTCTTGAATCCTGAAAGTCCTTTCTTCCACAGCTATAAGCATATCATGGCTGAAGGCGGACTCCTCGATGTACTATATATCGGTGTCAAGGCTGGAATCTATCCTTGTCTTATCTTCCTTGGAGTAGGTGCCATGACAGACTTCGGTCCGTTGATTGCCAACCCAAAGAGCCTTCTTCTCGGTGCCGCTGCACAGCTTGGTATTTTCGTTACATTCATCGTTGCTCATCTCCTCGGATTCAACTCGCAGGAAGCAGCTTCAATAGGTATCATCGGCGGTGCTGACGGTCCAACGGCAATCTTCCTTACTACTAAGTTGGCTCCTCATCTGCTCGGTCCTATCGCCGTTGCTGCATATAGTTATATGGCACTTGTACCAGTGATCCAACCACCTATCATGCGTGCCCTCACAACGAAGAAGGAACGCCAGATTCAGATGAAGCAGCTCCGTACCGTCAGCAAGACTGAGAAGATTCTCTTCCCTATCGTTGTTGCTATCATCGTTTCGCTCATCCTCCCTTCAGCTGCAACGCTTATCGGCTGTCTGATGCTCGGTAACCTGTTCAAGGAGAGCGGTGTCGTAGAACGTCTGAACAAGACTTCACAGAATGAACTCAATAACATAGTAGTTATCTTCCTCGGTACGACTGTAGGTGCAACTGCTACGGCACAGTCTTTCCTAAATGTACAGACTATCAGTATCCTTGTAGTAGGTATTGTAGCATTCAGTTTCGGTACTGCCGGTGGTGTGCTTCTCGCAAAGTTCCTCAATCTCTTCCTTAAGGAAAAGATCAATCCGCTTATCGGTTCTGCAGGTGTGAGTGCTGTTCCTATGGCTGCTCGTGTTTCCCAGGTTGAAGGCCAGAAGGCCAATCCTCGCAACTTCCTTCTCATGCATGCCATGGGACCAAATGTTGCTGGTGTCATCGGCTCTGCAGTTGCTGCAGGTATCCTTCTCAGTATGCTCGGTTAAACAAAACCACGTATATCTTAAATCTCCAGGCGTTAAGTCTGGAGATTTTTTTTGTTTGGTAATTATTTTTTTATAACTTTGCATTTGTTATAAAAACAAAATACACACTAATGGGCAAAGATACTATAACACAAGAGATTCATCGCCTTTGCAACGAGAAGAACGCTGTGATATTGGCGCATTACTATACAGACTCAGATATTCAGGATGTTGCCGACTTTGTAGGTGATTCTCTTGCTCTTGCACAGTGGGCTGCTAAAACCGATGCTGAGATTATTGTGATGTGTGGAGTTGGATTTATGGCCGAGACGTGCAAGATTCTTTGTCCTCAGAAGAAAGTCCTTATTCCAGATGCTGAGGCCGGCTGTTCGTTGGCCGATAGCTGCCAGGTAGCTGATCTCAAGCGTTTCATGGGAGAGCATCCAGGCTACAAAGTTGTCAGCTATGTCAACACAACCGCTGGCGTAAAAGCACTCAGTGATGTTGTCGTAACCAGTTCCAATGCCCGGAAAATTGTGGAGTCCTATCCAAAGGAGGAGAAACTGATATTTGGCCCCGACAGACATCTGGGAACTTACATCAATCAGCAGACAGACCGGAATATGTTGTTGTGGCAGGGAGGTTGCCATGTTCACAGTGGCTTTTCTGCCAGTGAGGTTCTTCGTCTGAAAACAGAACACCCGGAAGCCGCAGTTCTTGTACATCCGGAATGTCCGCTTGAAATTCAGGAACTTGCAGACCGCATCGGCAGCACCGCAGACCTCTTGAATTATTCCGTCGCATCACATGCCAATGAGTTTATCGTCGGGACCGAGAATGGAGTTATCCATAAGATGCAGCAGTCAAGTCCGTCAAAACGGTTTTATCCGGTCGGTGATGTCTGTGAACACATGCGACGCAACACCCTGAAGAAACTCTACGATGTTCTTCTCACCGAAAGTCCTGAGGTACTTGTCGATCCTGTGCTTGCCTCAAAGGCAATCCTTCCAATAAATAAGATGTTATCCCTTAGTTGATGAATATTGCAGCATTAGTCTCAGGTGGAGTTGACTCCGCAGTAAGTGTACACCTTTTAAAGGAACAGGGCTACACGCCACATCTGTTTTATATCAAGATCGGACCGGATCGTGATACAGAATGGAACTGCACCTCTGAGGAAGATGTTGAGATATGCCAGTGGCTTGCCCGTAAATACGGGTGCTCTTTCGATATTATCGACCTGCATAAGGATTATTGGGAGCAGGTGGTGACTTATACAATGGAAAAAGCTCGTCAGGGATTGACTCCGAATCCTGATGTGATGTGCAACAAACTAATCAAATTCGGTTGCTTTGAAGAAAGAGTGGGGCATGAGTTTGACAAGACTGCAACGGGTCATTATGCCACGACGACTGTGATTGACGGCAAAGTCTGGCTATCGACCAGTCCTGACCCGGTGAAAGACCAGACAGACTTCCTCTGCCAGTTGGACTATGCTCAGGTAAGCAAACTGATGTTTCCTACAGGACACCTCTGGAAACATGAGGTACGTGATATTGCAGACAAGGCCGGACTTCTCAATGCGAAGCGTCGTGATTCACAGGGGATTTGCTTTTTGGGTGATATTGACTTCCGTGACTATATCAAGGCTCATCTTGGAGAGAATCCTGGTGATGTAAGGGAACTTGAGACAGGGAAGAAAATCGGAGAGCATCGTGGCTTATGGTTTTATACTATCGGTCAGCGCAAAGGTCTGGGGTTTGGTGGTGGTCCTTGGTTTGTTGTGAAGAAGAATATCAAACGTAACATCCTTTTTGTCTCCCACGGGTACGAGCCTGAAAAAGTTTTGAAAGACCATATTCATATGGCTGACCTTCATTTCATCACAGAGAGTCCTTGGTGCAGCGAAGACCCGCATCCCGTGACTTTCAAAATTCGTCATACGTCGGAGTATAATAACGGAACTCTCATTCATCAGTCCGACGGCGAATGGCTTCTTAAGTCAGAAGAAAAAATTCATGGAGTCGCACCGGGACAGTATTGTGTCATTTACGACACGGAACACCACCTCTGTTTCGGTTCAGGCGAAATTTCAAGATAATACATATAAATAACCTTAAAAACAGACCTTATGACAATGAAACGCTTTTTTTTAACAACAATGGCATTATTCGGTGCCATCAACACGACACTTAGCGTGTCTGCACAAAACAATCTACCAGGACTGACCTATAGCAACAATCCGGCAGTTGTTGATGGATTTGTGAAGAATTTCTCTCAGTTGTCATCACCTCAGAAGACAATCTATGTCAGCTTCACTCAAGGCATTGATCGAGTAGAGAAAACGGATTCAGCATTCATATCTGATGGAGGCGAATTTGCATTGATGATTCCTGTGGAATTTTCCAAGATTGTCACTCTTCGTTACGGAGAAAGAAAAGTTGAAATTCTAGTCACTCCGGGCGAGATCCTCGAAGTTGCCTATGATCCTCGCAAGGATGGCACAAAGAAAAATGCATGGACTTTCCGCCGTTCCAATCCTGAATTCAATCGTGACCTGGCTAATTATGGTCAGGAATACAACACCAGTCGCCTTTTCTTCGGTGAAAACCGTCGTTTCAACAACGAATGGCTGAAGGATGTCACTACGGTGGAACAATATAAGGCACGCGTACTCGGAATATACAACGATGCCGTGGCTGCAATAGATGCCAATACCCATGTTGGAAATGCTTTCAAGGAATACGTGAAGAACAGTTGTATGATTCAGACTCTTGTTGTCCTTACTTCATACGCACCTATTCTTGGCCATGCCAATCACAAGAATCCACAGGAGTACAAGGCTCCGGCTGACTATTATAACGACATTCTTGCATGGAATCCTTTCTCCAATAATAACGTGCTTTACTCTCGGTATGTCCGCGACTTGCGTGGCTTTGCTGATAATTATACCCGAACCACTGGCGCCGTGAAAGCTCGTTTCCCAGAATCGTTCTCGCAACTCTCGAAGGCATGTGAATACAGCGATCAACTCGATCAGCATCGTCCTTTCTCGCGTGAACAGATTGGAAAGGTTATCAAGGATTGTCCTGTACTCGGACTCTCACTCCTTCAGCGCAATGCTCAGACCATGTCACGTCCGTTTGCGCCTGCAGTTCCTGGAATGCCAGGCGGTGCTCCGGGCATGATGCGTATGCCAGGTGCTCCGGGAGGTATGGTGCCGGGTGCAGCACCTCAGCAGCAGAATAGTACAAAATAGGAAACAGGAATTAAAGTATAATACTTCCCGTGATAATCGTATTGCCATCACTGTGATAGGTTGCTATCATCGGTGATGGTTTTTCTTTTCCTGTTTTTTCAAAGGCATTAAGCATCGTAGCATAGTTGAAGGCACTCATGTCATATATGATATAATCATAGTTAAGTCCTTTGCCAGTCAATGCCGTATGACCTTCTTCCCTCAGTCTACCTTCTGCCAGCATCGAATCAAAGTTAAGACCGAGTTTATCACATTTTTCAATCATGTTTTCCAAATTTCCAGACGAGCCGAGAAGCAGGAACTTGCTCTTCTTAATATAATATAAGGTGTCGTGATTGTCACAGACTTTCTTGATTTGCTGCCACAAATAATTCAAGAAACCTTTCGCATAGATTGTAGCCTTAATAGGCAACGAAAGCAGAATGCTCCTGCCGCCAAAGTGTTTTTTGAAGAATATGAGCATCGCGGTATAGAACGAGTTTACGTACTTGAAACTCGCCTTTTGAGTGCTTTCACCCTTGTAGTGGAGTATCGTTGAAGGTATGTAGATATTTCTGTAACCAGCCTTTATAAGCCTGTACGATAAGTCTATGTCTTCACCGTACATGAAGAATGTCTCGTCCAGTAGCCCTGTCTTGCCAAGAGCCGAACGTCTCAGGAACATACATGCACCGGAAATGATCTCAATGTCTGTAGTCTTTTCTTTGTCAAGATACTGCATGTAGTATCTGCCGAACTTTTTGCTGCGTGGCAACAGCGTTCCCAGTCCCGACATCTTGCAGAACGCGGTCCATGGGGTAGGGATACCTCTTCTCGATTCCAGTGCAAAACCGCCATTCTGCTTCAGCATCTTCACACCGGCACCACCAATCGTCTTGTCGGTGTCCATGCTGCTGATAGCTGCCTTCAAGGTATCTTCGCCTAAGATTGTATCGGGGTTGAGCAGAAGAATATATTCGCCAGTTGACTTTCGGATGGCCTGATTATTAGCCTTGGCAAAGCCCACGTTGCTATTGTTTTCAATGAAACAGACATTCGGATACTTCACTTCAAGCAGTTCCACTGTCATGTCACAGCTTTTGTTGTCAACAACGAATATTTCAGCCTCCAGTCCCTGAATCGCTCTTGTTACAGAGTCCAAGCACTGATCCAGATAATGCCTGACATTATAACTGACTATAATGATTGATATCTTCATTGTTCCCACTCTTAACTTTTAACTCTTAACAATACAGCACCCTATTTACGATTGATCTTCCTAAAGTCATCTCGTCAGTGTATTGCAATTCGTCATTCACTGACATTCCCCTCGCGAGAATTGAGAGTTTCGTTCCCTCTGCCTTAGCCAACTTCCTTGAGATGAAGTAGTTTGTTGTATCGCCCTCCATCGTTGAACTTAAGGCAAGAATAACCTCCTTGATTCCGCCGGCTTCCACTCGCTCCACTAATGAACCGATGTTCAGGTCATTTGGACCGATGCCATCCATTGGTGAGATCACACCACCCAGTACGTGGTACAGTCCATTGTATTGGTTCGTAGCCTCGATAGCCATCACGTCCTGGATATTTTCTACAACGCATACTGTAGTTTTGTCTCTCTTGAGGTTGCTGCAGATGTTACACACCTCATCGTTCGAGATGTTATGGCACACCTTGCAGTATTTTACTTCATGTCTCAAGGCTTTCACGGTATCTGCAAACCTATCAACAGCATCTATATCCATTCTGAGAGAATGCAGAACCAAACGTACGGCAGACTTGTGCCCTACACCTGGCAGTTTGGCGAACTCTTCAACCGCCCTCTCAAAAAGTTCTGATGAAAACTTCCTGTCCATAAACACCGCAAAGTTAATGCTTTTTTCTGAATTCTGTATGTATTAACTCCTTTTGACCTACCAAAAACATATAAAATGCCGCAGCTTAACAACTTTTAACTCATTTTTTTTGTACAGACTAAAATAATCAACTAATTTTGCCTACACATTTTTAGATTTAGGTCTAGAACTATACATATTTTAGTCTAAAGCCTATAATAATAAAGTGTAGAATATAAATTAAAAACGTGTAAGGATAAAATGAGTATTAACTATCGTGTCACTCCGATGAGGGACAACATAAACAAGAAGCCGCGCGAGGCCTATTACGCACAGGTTGTCACAAAGGGCACCGTAGATACTCATACCCTCTGCAAGGAAATAGCCAGTTCCTGCACACTTACCCTGTCCGATATGACAGGTGCGATCACGGCACTGGTTGAAAAAATGGAGCAGGCCTTGCTCAATGGTTACAACGTCTATATCGACGGACTTGGCACCTTCTCCATCTCGGCAGAGTCACCGCTTGTAGAGCGCGAAAGTGAACTTCGCCCGGCTGATATCAAAGTCAAGAATATCCATTACCGGGCAGCCGTACCGCTCAAGCATGCTATGAAGGAATCGTCCTTCTCACGCATCAAGCCGCAACAAAACAAATGATATAGAATAATTGTGTTTTCAATCAGCTTAGTTTAAGCACATTTTAATTTCTTTTTGGTAAGTGAGAATAATTTGTAAGAATTATCTCGGGCAACCACCGACTGTGAAGTTAGTGGTTGTTTTTTTTTACGATAATTATTTCCGTAATTCATAATAATTTATTAACTTTGCGCTGAAATCTGTAGAAACAACAATTTCAAAAGAATAAAATATAAATTTCAAAACCAACTAAACAAAAAAATTATGAAAAGAAATCTTATTCTCGGTTTGGCAATCGTATCTGCAATTGCCTTTGTATCATGTAAGTCATCAGAGAGCAGCTATCGTAAGGCATACGAGAAGGCACAGACTCAGACTGAACAGCAGGTAGTGGTAACAACTCCGGCACCAGCAGTAGTTGAGACTCCAGCTCCAGCACCAGTTGTTGAAGACAACACACCAGTTCGTAGTGAAAAGCTCAATGCTCTTAATGGAAATCTTAAGGCTTACAACGTGGTATGTGGTTCGTTCGGTGTTCTTGATAATGCAAACCGTCTCACTGCGACTCTCGTAAGCAAAGGATATTCAGCACAGGTAGCACAGAATCCAGAGACTGGTATGTACCGTGTTGTTGCAGCTACTTTCGACGACAAGGCATCTGCTGTTTCAACTCGTAACAAGCTCCGCAGCCTCTATCCAGATGCTTGGATCCTTCTCCGTAACTAATCTTGGTTAGAATATAGAAACATAAAAAGGCCTCCACG
>DCGE01000005.1:9366-17684 GCA_002314525.1 Prevotellaceae bacterium UBA1786
CGTGGAGGCCTTTTTATGTTTCTATTTGTATAGTCCACGTTTGATGGAGTGTTTTGGAGTGTGCTGGAAGCCTTCGCGGAGAACTTCAATCTTGGCAAGTTGGCTGTACTTCGGCAGGACTGCGTTCATCTGGACTTGGATGCTCTTGCACAGACTTTCTACCTGCTGGTCGGTCATGTCTTTGTCCTGCTCTGGCAAGGTTATCAGGGCTATGACTTGTTTGTTGCGGTCGATAACGAGTGACTCAGCAACATGTGGGAGATCGTTCAGCAGACTCTCTATCTCCTCTGGATAGATATTCTGTCCATTGGACGTGAGTATCATGCACTTGCATCGACCTTTGATGAAGATGTTGCCGTTCTTGTCAATTATTCCGAGGTCTCCTGTGCGAAGCCAGCCATCCTGAGTGAAAGCTGCCTTCGTTGCTTCTGGATCTTTGTAATAGCCTGTCATCACGTTTGGTCCGAAGACTTGTATCTCTCCGACTTCGTGCTGTGGATCAGAAGAGTCGATGCGAATCTGGAGGGTATCAACGACTTTACCGCATGAAGTCTGGACAAAGTCCTTCCAATCAACGTATGCTACAAGAGGGGCACATTCAGTCATTCCGTACCCTACTGTGAATGGAAGACCTATTTTGTGCAGAAGTTTTTCGACTGGTCGTGATAGGGCAGCACCTCCCATAGGGATAAGTACCACATTACCTCCGAACGCAGTCATGAGCTTGTGATATATCTGGCGATAGATGATTTTGTTGATGCCTGGTATCTTGACGAGCAGTTTCGGTATCGGCTTGTCGAGCATAGGCATCACCTTGCCCTTTATGAGTTTCTCCATGACGAGAGGTACGGTGACGAAGAGGTATGGCTTGACTTCGGCAAATGCCTTCATCAGGATTGTCGGGGTAGGGGCTTTATCAAGAAAGAATATGTGGCATCCTCCGAGGAGCGGATATAGGAATTCGACGACGAAACCGAACATGTGTGCCAGTGGGAGCATGCTCAGACAATTATTGCGAGGACTTGACGGAAGGGTTCGCTGGTCGAAGTCGATATTGGCAGAAATGCTACGTGCCGGGAGCATGATGCCTTTGGGATTCCCGGTGGTTCCTGATGTATAGCTGATGATGGCGAGTTCTTCCTCAACGTCAGATGCGTAGCTGATGTCGTCGGGTGTGAGTCCTTCGGGATACTTGGTGTGGTACAGTTCATCTATCTTCTCTGAAGTGAAACTATATTCAGGTGATTGCGTGAAGAGGGGGAGATATGTGTCGGTTTCGACTACGAGACGGAGTCCTGGAATGTCTTCAGGAACAACGCCTGAATTGAATATTTTTTTGTCGATGAAAAGTATGATGCTGTCAGAATGAGCCGTGAGACGCGTGATGCTGTCGGCTGTGAAATTTGGGAGAAGAGGCACTGCCACTGCATGATATGTAGAGATGGCAAGGAAGATATTGCCCCACTGAGCTGTATTGCGTCCTACTAAGGCAATTTTGTCTCCTGGTTTCACACCTGTTTTCTCAAAAAGAATATGCAGGCGCTCGATGTTCTCCGCAACATCAGCGTAGGAATATGTGAGACCATGAAAATTGGATAGAGCTGGCTCGTTCCAATATTTGCGTGTTACGTTCTCAAAATATGTAAGAAAATGTGTCATAAGTCTGCTTTTGTCGTAATTTTGATGTTTTCGCGGTTGCCTTCTACGAGTGTGATGGGGTGCGGAAGTGCCTCGACGACAGAGGCATCATCTGTAAACGAAGGTGTGAACAGCTGACAGTAGGCCTTACGGAGAAGAGTGGATGAAAACACCTGAGGTGTCTGCACGAGTTTGTATTCACTGCGTGGTACTGTATGGCTGCCTTCTGGAGTTATATGGCGAATGGTCTCGACGATGTCGATTACGGGTATTGCCGTGCCTGTTTCATTGGCTGTATCAAAGCAACGCGCAATAACCTCTGTGGATACGTATGGCCTTACGCCGTCATGAACGGCAATCAGTGCGGTATCTTCGGGAACAATATTCAGTCCGTTGAGTACAGAATGAAAGCGTTCGGCACCGCCTGAGGTGATTGTGTGCGGTATCGTGAAGTTGTGTTCTGAACAGAGTCCTTGCCAGAATTCGTGCTGATCCTGTGGCAAAACCACAATGATATTGATGCTTTTATCGTAATCATAGAAACGACGAATGGTATGCATAAGAATAGGCACACCATTGAGCGGAAGAAATTGTTTGGGAATGTCGGTTCCCATCCGGAGTCCTTTACCACCAGCTACTATGATTACGGTCTTCTTTATCTGCATATCATTCCATCGGTTATGGAATCGGCTATAGCCTTTCCACAGAGATGTTCAACGATGGCAAATCCTAAGTTGTATGCCGCACCTGGACCTTTGGCTGTGATGAACTGACCATCTTTTTCAATGAGAGCTCCTGTGGCATCGGCACCGAGTAGCTGGTCTTCAAAGCCTGGATAGCATGTTGCATGAACTCCTCGGAGCAGTCCGAGATTGCCGAATACTAATGGGGCTGCACAGATGGCTGCCAACATTTTGTCAGCCTTGTAGTGTGAAATAATAACCTCACATAATCCCTTATGTGCAAGCAGATTCTTTGCTCCCGGCATTCCACCTGGAAGCATGAGGAAGTCGGCATCACTGAAATCGCAGTCTTCAAAAAGGCTGTCGGCTACTATTCTGACCCCATGGGCGCTTGTTACTGTGAGTTGGCCTGTGATGGAGACGAGTATAGTCTCAATGCCTGCACGTCGGCAGATGTCGGTTGTTGCAAGTGCTTCGCACTCTTCAAAACCTGTGGCGAGAAACTGGTATATTTTTTTCATGGCTATTGGCTTTCAGCTAATGGCAAATGGCTAACAGCGAAAGTAAAAATTACGGACGAAGGCAGTCTTTGTATTGTTTGATGGTTTCCTGAAGACCGAGGTAGAGGGCATCGCAGATAAGTGCATGACCTATACTGACCTCGTCAATCCATGGGATGTTCTGTATGAGGAAGCGAAGGTTCTCAAGACTGAGATCATGACCTGCGTTCACTCCCATTCCGCATTGACGAGCCACCTGGGCGGCCTTGACAAATGGTTCTACAGCTGCCTGTGGGTTTGACTTGTATGCTGTTGCGTATGGTTCTGTGTATAGTTCGATTCGGTCGGACCCTATCTTTGCGGCATATTCAATCATCTCGGGGTCTGTTCCGACGAAGATGGAGGAGCGTATGCCGTTCTCGTTGAAATGACATACGACATCGGTAAGGAAATCAAAGTTCTCCTTCGTGTCCCAGCCTGCGTTTGACGTGATCTGTCCTGGTTTGTCGGGAACGAGTGTGACTTGAGTCGGATGTACTCTGCATACGAGGTCAATAAAACTATTCTGTGGATAGCCTTCGATGTTGAACTCTGTGGATAGTATTGGCTTCAGGTTCACTACGTCGTTGTAACGGATATGTCTCTCGTCGGGACGTGGATGAACGGTAATCCCGTCAGCTCCGAATTGCTCACAGTCAAGGGCAACTTGGAGTACATTTGGATTGTTTCCTCCGCGTGCATTTCGCAAAGTGGCAATTTTATTTATATTGACACTTAAGTTTGTCATGTTATAAACTTTTATTATTTTTGCAAAAGTAATTATTTTTAGCGAGAAAAAGAAGGATTCTTGTCTTTATTTTTTCATAGTATGGAATTTGATATTAAAAGGATTGCCCTTTTTGGCAATGACGGCTTGGAAAAGGCTCAATTGGTAGCTGACAGACTGTATGATGATGCAGATAAACTCGGAATTGAGTTGTTCAGGCCTGAGAACGATGATTTCAATGCAGATATGGTGATTTGCCTGGGCGGAGATGGCACTTTCCTCGATGTTGCAGGTAGGGTCGGAGCAAAGGAAATCCCTATTCTTGGTATCAATGTGGGACATCTCGGTTTTTTGGTAAATTATTCGGAGGATGATTTGATGTCGTTGCTCAAAGATGTTAAAAGTGGGCAATTTGAAATAACGAACCATAATATTCTTGAAGTCTCTTGTGAAGACCTTGAACTTCGTGGATATCCATACGCTCTGAACGAAGTTGCAATACTGAAACATGATGTGTCATCTATGATCAATATAAGTGCTTCGGTTGATGGTGAATCGCTTACGACATACATGGCTGATGGACTTATTGTAGGCACTCCTACAGGATCGACTGCTTACTCGCTCAGTGTCGGCGGACCTGTAATCGTTCCTCAGCTCGACGCAATTCTTCTGACGCCGGTGGCTCCTCATAGTTTGAATATGAGGCCGGTGGTCATTGGCGGTAATTCAGTCGTAGAACTTAGCGTAAAAAGCAGAAGTGGAAGTTTCCTGATCTCGCTTGATGGAAGAAGCCATAGCTACAGAGATAATGTTACACTGAAAATAAAAAAAGCAAACTACAAGGTGAAGGTCGTAACCCATGACGGCAGGACCTTTTTCAGTTCTCTGCGTGACAAACTGATGTGGGGTGTGGTGAGACCTTGTAGGAGTGAAGAGTGAAGGGTACCTTTCGTAAGTGATGATTTCGTTTGGAGGATCCATTGAAATTATATGAATGATTGATGAAATTCAGGATTAACAAGACAAAATACAGTATTCGACAGATTGTTTCATGGCTGTGGAAACATCATGGTGGCTGTCGTGTTCAGGCTTTTACGAATATGGCAGTGGGCTTGTTGTTGGTTGTCATAGGATTGGTCTGTGTTGAAGTCGTAAAACGACTGACGGATGTTGCTGTCGGATCAGCTGATGGAAATCTGTGGTTGTTGGCGGGTGTCTTGGCTTCTATGTATATACTTGAACTCATCCTGCACGTTGTCCAGACTTGGGTCGGCGCACTCCTGGGGGTGAAATCACAGAATAAATTTCAGCAGATGTTCTTCAACAGACTTCTGAAAGGTCGTTGGAGTGGGGTTGAGAAGTTTCATAGTGGTGATGTGCTGAACCGGCTTTTCGGCGATGTGAAGGATATTGTGGGACTTCTGACTGATGTATTGCCGTTTCTCGTTGTAATAGTCTTCCAGTTTGTATTGTCGTTTGTATATCTTTTTTCCTTGGCTCCGAAACTTGCCTTGATTCTTGTGATTGTGTGTCCAGTGCTTCTGCTACTTTCTCGCTTTTATGTAATGAAGATGCGTAGGTACGTACGCAAGACCAAAGACAGCAACAGTGCCATTCAAGCAATAATACAGGAATGCGTTCAGCATAAGATGGTCATCAAGGTACTTGAACAAGCCGATGCTATGGTCTGTAAACTTGATTGTCGTCAGTCGCTCTTAAGACATCAGGTCAGGAGTAAGGCAAAGTTCTCCATCGTGGTAAAGACTATCGTCACTCTCGGATTCTCGGGTAGTTATCTGGCTGCTTTGACTTTGGGTGTTTTCCAACTTAAGGATGGACTCATTTCAGTCGGTGTTTTGGTGGCATTTACACAACTTATCGGTAGGATTCAGCGGCCTTTGTTGGATATGGCGCGGCTGTTTCCTTCGCTGGTCAATAGTCTGACGTCTGCTGAGCGTCTTATGGAACTTGAAGAACTTCCAATGGAGACTATTCCGGAAAGGTCGTCCTCGGAACTTGAAGGTGAAAAGAAGGTCGGAGTGCGTTTTGAACACGTTGACTTCAATTATGACAACGCTGGCAGGGAGTGTGGAAAACGTCTTGTACTGAAGGATTTCTCTTATGCTTTCGAACCAGGTTCGTTCACTGCCATACTTGGTCCTACCGGTATAGGAAAGACCACCCTTCTTCGGCTCATGCTTGCCTTGGTTGATTCCCAAAATGGCAATATCAGCCTATACGGAGATTCTGGTAGGTCGGAGATGGTAAATCCGGGAATCAGAAAATTATTCTCCTATGTTCCTCAAGGCAATACACTTTTCTCTGGAACCATAAGAGAAAACCTCCTCTTCGGTAACTTTGACGCTTCAGAGACAGAAATACAAAAGGCGTTAGAACTGGCAAAAGCCGAATTTGTCTTTGATAAACCAGATGGATTATTTACTCTCTGCGGAGAACAGGGTGGGGGACTTTCTGAAGGTCAGGCGCAGAGAATTGCCATTGCAAGAGCAATTCTCAGACCATGCAAGATCCTGTTGCTTGACGAGGCTACAAGTGCCCTTGATATTCAGACCGAAAAGGAAATTCTCACAAATATCAAGAACTATTACTCCGACACTACAGTGATATTCGTAACCCATCGCCTTTCGGCTGTCAGCTTTGCTACAAACGAATTGGTACTTGGGTAATAGCTATAACATTTTCAGCGCTTTTTTGATGACAGTTTCTACGCTGTCATCCGGACTGTCAGTAAGTATCGACTTGACAGTCTTGACTACGGATGCTGCACTGAATCCCAATAGCTTGAGAGCATTGATAGCTTCGTCATAGATGATGGAGTTGATGGCGACTTGCTGAGCCTGAGATGACGTGTTGTCGGTAGCGTATTCGTAGGCATCGACTTTGTCCTTCAGCTCTACGATGACCTTCTGTGCAGTCTTCTTTCCGAGACCTTTGACTGTAGTGAGAAGACGATCATTCCCTGAGGCAACGATGTTGCAGAGTTCCGAAGTTGAAAAGGCTGAGAGAATCATCCTTGCAGTGTTGCCGCCGACACCAGAAACCGAGAGCAGATGGATGAACAACTGACGCTCTTCTTTCGTGATGAATCCGAAGAGAACATAGGCATCTTCCCTGATGGCTTCATATACATACAATTTGGCAACTTCCTTGCCCTGGATGGCAGAGAAGGTGTTAAGCGTGATGTTGAGGAAATAACCAACACCATTGCAGTCTATCACAACCGATGCGGGAGTGAGGTCATCGACTTTTCCTTTAAGATACTCTATCATTATGAATCCTGTTTTTTCTCTGCAAAGATACTAACTTTGCACCAAACCGCCAAATAATCTACGGGATAATTACACTTCATCAGCCCGAAGGGCATTCCTTTCTTTTGCAATTTGTTTCTTGCCAGATTTTCCGGTTTTTCGGTTTTTAAGATGTTAAGATAGTTAAAAACTAAGAAAAAGTGTAATTTTCTAACCTGTATTTAAAAGAAAAAGTGTAATTTTGCAAGTGTAAAAACTAAGAAAAAGTGTAATTTGGTTATGCTCCACAGAAAAATCAGCACAGATATTGAGGCTCATTTGCGATCTGACAACGACAAGATAATGATTGTAGAAGGAGCCCGACAGATTGGCAAATCCTACATAATACGTGAGATTGGCAATCGTCTATACAAGAACTTCATTGAGATAAACTTTGTCAAGGATGATGAAGAGAATGGACTCTTTCGTGATATTCACAAATTGGACGAGTTCTATATGACCCTGAGCATGATTGCAGGAGGAAAATTGGGAGATAAGTCCGATACCCTTGTCTTCCTTGACGAGATACAGCATTATCCTAAGTATCTCACCATGCTGAAATTTCTGCGAGAAGAAGGCAAATTCACCTACATAGCCAGTGGCAGTTTGCTCGGCATTACCCTTCGCAATACAGTATCCATACCTATCGGCAGCATCATTCGCAAGCAGATGTATCAGCTTGACTTCGAAGAATGGCTGATGGCAGAAGGTTGGGGAAAGGAGGCTCTTGACTATGTGCGTGATTGCTATAAGCACCAGGTTTCAGTCTCTGAGGCGCAGCATCAGAATCTGTTGGGTGAATTTAGGAAGTATCTGCTGGTGGGCGGTCTGCCAGATGCTGTCAACACCTACCTTGAAACCCACAATATCGTCCGAGTTCGAGAGGTTCAGGAATCTATCCGCAATCTGTACAAGGAAGGTGCTGCCAAATACGAGAAGGAATCAAGCAAGAAACTCCTTATTCGCCGTATCTACGACATGATTGTGTCTCAGATGGAGAACAAGAAGAAACGCATTGTAGCAAAGGACATTCGTGGCAAGAAAGGTGACCGATTCGAGTGGTATGCCGAAGAGTTTGAGTACCTCATATCATCAGGCATCGCTCTCGATGTACATGCCATTTCCAATCCCAAATACCCTTTGTCAGAGTCGGCCCATAAGAACCTTCTGAAGCTGTATCTGAATGATGTCGGAATGCTCACGGGACGATTGTACGAGTATAATATAGCACCTGTGATGAAGGATGAACGAAGCATAAACCTCGGTTCGGTTTACGAGAGTGTGGTCGCTCAGGAGTTGAAGGCACATGGGCACGACCTCTTCTATTATGACAACGTGAAGAAGGGCGAGGTTGACTATCTGGTAAACAATGTGTCTGGAATGACGGTATTGCCTATTGAGGTCAAATCAGGAAAAGACTTCA
>DCGE01000037.1:0-32610 GCA_002314525.1 Prevotellaceae bacterium UBA1786
AGGAGTAGAACAGAATGTATACAAGTATTATTGATACGGCAGCATGTATGATCTGTGAACGCTGGGTAAGTTCGCGCAAGTCGAGAATGGCAATCAGACCGGCTACGATCTGCAGAATGATGAAGTCGTATGGATTGCTGAGAATGAGGGAGATGAGGAGCACTGTTGCACAATGGAATGTAAAAGCTGTACGCGAATCAAGGAAGATGCGGATAATGATTGGAAGCATGCAACATGGGAGGATGAATATGTGGAAGAAACGATGGTTTACCATCAATGCTGCAGCTATGAAGAAGAATACCATCAGTGAAAAGAGAAGGATGGAATTGCGTGGATTTTCAAGATAATCCTTCCTGTACATTGACAGATATGTAACCAGAAGAGACATCACAATGAGTACAAACAGAACCTGACCGAGAAGTGAATAAATGAAACCTGACTGATCGGTTTCTCCATTGCTGTTTTCAAGTACGCTCTGATAGGAACGCAGCTTCTGGAATATCTCTTCGGTAACGATATCGCCTCGGTCAACGATCTTCTCCTTTGCACTGACAAACCCAAGACTTGAAGATACTGAATTCATCTCGTTTTCAAGTTCCGAAGAACTTTTGGCATAGTCATAATTCAGGTCGTTGGCAATGATGACGTTAAGCCTGACATCAGAGAGTTCCTGGATTGCATCGTCACCCAGAGACTTCGATACTGATGACAGGATGAACTGATAGGCCGTTTTAGGTGTAAAGAGGTCATTGGTCTCTGACAGAGATGCAATATTGTCGGTTACTATCCTGATCTGTGAAGTTCCCGAATGCTGAAGGCTATCCATTGAATTGGAGTTAAGCACTCCATGACGATAAACCGAATCCAATGAAGAATACAGTACTGATTCCAGCCGGGAATTGATTTCTGCCTTATCAGCCATGGACTGGAAAGCCTGAAGGACACTCTCTTTGGTCTTCGTATCTTTCTGGAAGTATGGCCTAAATATGCGAACGATACTATCTCTCTGTTGGATAATAGCCGAATCACTCATCAGGATATTGAACTTCTGCGAAGACAAAAGGGCTCCATACCTCCACGGTTGGTTCAGTTCGTAGTTGTAGCTGAAAACATTGAATCTCGGAATGAAATAGACTATTATTGCCGTTGAAACCACGACAAGCAGTGATTTGTAGAGAAACAACAACCTATTTCTCTTCTGTTCTTGCAGTTTTTTTGTTTTGATTTTCTTCGATTTCATGTGGCAAAGATAGTAAAAATAAGTGAAACGCTATTGATGAAAAATGAAAAATGAATTTTTTTGGTATATTTATTTTGCTCTTACAAGGATTTGAACTATCTTTGTAACTGATGAAAAGACCGAACGGCTTATGAGAAAAATTTTTATACTTATTTTGATTTCCTTCCTTGGTTTCAGCAGTTCTGTGGCACAAGTGAAATTCGGAATTAAAGGAGGATTGGACATTATCGACTTCTCACTCGAAGGCAACATACAGGACAATCTGTCAGCATCGAACACGAAAGGGGGATTCATAGGTCCTATGATTGACATCAAGAGTCCCTTACTTCCATTCGGACTGGATCTTTCAGTGCTGTACAATCAGGAGGAACTCAAACTGAATGATGTAACTGAAAAGACCCAGTATATTGTCGTGCCATTGAATGCGAAGCTGGTATTCGGACTTGGTGACGTGATGGGGGTTTTCCTATCCACAGGACCCCAGCTTTCGTTCAACATCGGCAAAGAAGATCTGTTTGAGCAACTGACGGACTGGGAAAATACCAAGACAAAATTCGAATTAGCAAAGTCACAGTTCAGCTGGAATGTCGGAGGAGGATTCAGGCTCCTTGATCATCTTCAGGTGGAATATACCTACTGCATCGGCATCGGCAATACTGGTGAATTTGACTATGTTGATACAAGACAGAAAGCCATCGAAGGCGAACTGAAAAATAAATCTCATCAAATATCTGTAGCTTATCTATTCTGATGTAGTTCTTCCACTTCCTTTATCCGGTAGCTTTACCTATGTCGTCCCAGATTCCATGACTGGAAAGATTGAAGCGGGATGTAGGGTTACGGTGTCTTTCGGAGCAACGAAAACATACACTGCCTTAGTAGTCAAGATTCACAACGAACGGCCTGACGGTGAGTATAAGATAAAGGAAATCATAGCGTTATTGGACGAAAAACCAATAGTCACTATTGGGCAATTCAACTTCTGGAGCTGGATTGCACAGTATTATATGTGTTCATTGGGAGAGGTGTTCAAGGCTGCCATTCCATCAAATTTCAAGATAAAGTCTCAACCGGAGAAACACGCAAACATTCACCAGGCTTGTCTTCCCATGGATGATTTTCAAGTTCCACTGAAGAAACTCAACAAGTATCAGCAGAAGGCTTTGGGAGACATAGATCAGTCGTTTCTTGAACAAGACATCACACTTCTGCACGGAGTGACCTCATCAGGCAAAACAGAACTGTATATACACCTTATATATAAATATATGCGCGCGGGCAAGCAGGTTTTGTATCTGTTGCCTGAAATTGCCCTGACAACACAAATCACAGAACGGCTCCGAAATGTATTCGGGGATAGGCTCGGTGTCTATCATTCGAAATTCACCGACAAAGAGCGTCGGATGGTTTACGAAAAACAGCTTTCCGACACCCCATATCAACTGATACTTGGAGTCAGATCGTCGATTTTCCTCCCATTCAGAAACCTTGGGTTGGTCATCGTAGATGAGGAACATGAGACGTCGTACAAGCAACAAGACCCGGCACCTCGTTACCATGCCAGAAACAGTGCAATAATATTAGCTAAACAACTGAATGCAAAGGTCTTACTAGGAACTGCAACACCAAGTTTGGAGAGCTATTACATGTCGCAGAAAGGCAAATATGGATATGTACAACTAACGCATAGATATCAGGATCTGCAACTTCCGGATATAGAGGTTGTTGATATAGTCCGTTTACGCAAACAGAAGAAAATGAAGGGTGCATTCTCTCCTGTTCTGATTGAGGCTATCAAAGAAGCCCTGGAAAAAAAGGAACAGATCATCCTGTTTCAGAACCGAAGGGGATTCTCAAACTTCGTTCAGTGTAAGAACTGCGGCTGGGTTCCTAAATGTGAGAGATGCGATGTGAGCCTCACTTATCACAAGCAGAAAAACCTCCTTACATGCCATTACTGCGGAAAACAATACTCTCTGCCACAACAATGCCCTCAATGCGAAGAACATGAATTCATGTATATGGGACTGGGTACGGAAAAGATTGAAGACCAGATTCACAAGCTGTTCCCTGATGCCAAAGTGTCGCGGATGGATCTAGATACTGCAAAAACACGGAAAGAGTATGAGGAGATAATAAGCAACTTCTCTAATTACAAATGTGACATTCTCATCGGAACACAGATGGTCAGCAAGGGACTGGACTTCGACAACGTTAGTGTCGTTGGCATTATCGATGCCGACTCAATGCTCAATCTGCCAGACTTCAGAAGTTACGAGAGATCGTTCCATGTTCTGGCTCAGGTGGCAGGCAGGGCAGGCAGACGATATCATACGGGAAAAGTCATTCTCCAAACTCGGAGCGCAGACCTTCCACTGCTTCAGAATGTGGTCTCAAACGACTACCTTTCAATGTATGTTTCACAACTTGCTGAAAGGAAGTTGTTCAATTATCCACCTCTCTGCAGACTTATATATATCTATCTGAAACACAGAGATTCAGAACGCGTTGATGCATGTGCTGAATATATAGTTTCAAAACTGAAAAACCAGTTCGGCGACAACCTATTGGGACCTGATTGTCCTCCTGTTTCCAGAGTCCATTCCATGTCACTAAGGAAGATTGTCGTCAAACTGAAAACCAGTGATTCACCGGCAAAAGTCAGAAAGGTCCTGAACAATGCAAAACAAGACCTTATCGAACAGACTTTTGCCAATGGAATTAACATTTTCTTTGATGTTGATCCATTGTAATATATGAGGATTACAAGTCCAGAAACAACCAAATTCCTGTAGTAAACATCCGATTTACATATGGAAAAACAAGTAAAATATGGTGTTATGATTATTTAACATTTGAAAAATGTAAAAACACCCATTCTTTCGTTGGATATTTGCTATTTTTTTCTTAAATTTGCAAAAGAATCAAATACAAAGCATAATACTTATATACCGCTGAATCTCAGTTAATTGTCATAAAGCAAATTGATAATGGAGGATATTGCATATCACATACCCGTTCTTTTGAATGAAAGCATTGATGGACTCAACATCAGTGCTAGTGGTATATATGTTGACACAACTTTTGGTGGAGGTGGACATAGCCGCGAAATCCTCAACCGCATCAGAAGCATCTCTGACAAGGATAACACTCAAAAAGTGAAAGGACATCTCTACAGTTTCGACCAAGATGCTGATGCAGAAAAGAACATTCTTCACAATGAAAATTTTACATTTGTGAGAAGCAATTTCCGTTATCTCAAAAACTTCATGCGTTTCTACGGAGTAGAACAGGTGGATGGGATTCTTGCCGACCTCGGAGTCAGTTCTCACCACTTTGACGATGAAAACCGAGGGTTTTCGTTTCGCTTCGATGGGAAACTCGATATGAGAATGAATCAGCGCTCAGGGATTTCAGCTACCGAAATTGTAAACGACTATGAGGAAAAGAAACTGGCTGATGTGCTCTATAAGTACGGAGAACTGAAAAACAGCCGTCAGTTGGCATCAAGAATCGTCAAGGCAAGACAAAGTCATAGAATTGAACAGACGAACGATTTCCTTGACATTCTGAAAACAGACGATAAACAGATGCTGGCAAAGATATTCCAGGCACTGAGGATCGAGGTGAATCACGAGATGGACGCTCTTGAAAAGATGCTTATATCAGCAATGCAGATCCTGAAACCGGGAGGAAGACTGTCGGTGATCACATACCATTCTCTGGAGGACAGAATCGTGAAGAACATCATGAAATCCGGAAATATTGAAGGAGACGTTGAGACAGATTTCTACGGTAGGACTTCATCGCCGTTCGTCGTTGTCAACAAGAAAGTAATAACTCCGAGCATCGAGGAAATGGAAAGAAACCCACGCTCCAGGAGTGCAAAACTGAGAATCGCAGAAAAAATATAGTTCAACACGGAACAGACCCCAACAATGGAAGATATAGAAGAAAGAAAAGAAATTGATTCACTGGCCGACTTTGAGAACGACAAGGCGGATGCCATTGAAGCCATAAAGAAATTTGCCAACGAAGACGAAACCGACAAGGCCGAAGCCGTGACGCTTCGTTCGGTACTCGGTGGCGATGTACTCCAAAGCCGTTTCATGATGAAACAGGTTGTATTCGTTATGTTCTTGGCTGTTCTGATGATTATCTACACCGGTAACCGATATGCAAGCCAGCAGGATGCAATCCTGATTGACGGACTGCAGATTGAATTGCAGACCATGCAATACAATGTGCTTACTATCTCAAGCGAGCTTACAAACCTTACCAGGCAATCAGTTATCGAAAAACAGATGAAAGAGAATGGGGACACCACATTGCTGAAGTCAACCACTCCCCCATTTGAAATAAACATTGAAGAATAAGAGTGAAATGAAGTTTGACAAGAAATACATATCCGGTAAATATCCCTACTTTGTAGCCTTAGCATTTGTGATGGCTGCAGGAATTATTTTCTGTATGGTGAAGACCATGACAGTTGATCACGAGATGTGGGAAAAAGCGAAAAGGACACGCGAGAAGGATAGTGTTGAAATCAAACCGGCACGAGGCAACATACTCTCATCCGATGGGCAGCTCATGGCAAGCAGCCTGCCAAACTATACTGTATTCATTGACTTCCTGTCAGGTCTCTCCAAAGAGAGCTTGAAGGCAAAGAGACCTATGAACAGAGCCGACAGTACGATGTGGGCCATGAAGGACAGCCTCTTCCATAGCGAGCTGGATTCTATCTGCATAGGACTCAACGAAATCTGTCCGAAAAAGACTGTGGCGGAATACAGAAAATATCTATTGAAAGGATGGGACGAAAAAAGAAGATACTACGAAATATGCCCTCATCAAGTTCTTGACTACATCCAGTACAACCAACTTATGTCGCTGCCGTTTTTCCGGCTGTCAAAGATCAACAACTCCTACAAGTTCATGGTCGGACTTACCATCAATCCACGAAACAACAGGAAACGTCCTTTCGGTTCATTGGCAAAAAGGACCCTAGGTGATCTTTACGGAGCAAAGGATTCTGCTCGTTCAGGAATAGAGTTGGCATACGACTCAGTACTTAGAGGCAAGGTCGGCACGAGTCACAGAAAGAAGGTTCGTTCAGTATATCTGGACATCGTCGATGTAGAAGCTGACGACGGATGCGATGTAGTCACAACTCTAGACGTCGATATGCAAGACATCTGCGAGACTGCCTTGAAGGCCAAACTCAAGGAAATCGATGCAGAATGGGGTGTTTGTGTTCTTATGGAAACAGCTACAGGCGATATAAAATCTATAGTCAACCTGGATAAGATCGGCAATGAATATATTGAGATTCAAAACCGTGCTCTATCAACGATGATGGAACCAGGTTCCACTTTCAAGACTGCTTCCATCATGGTTGCCCTCGATGACGGTGAGATATCATATACCGACAAGATAGATACATATTCAGGAGTGTATCCAATGTATGGCCGACTGATGAAAGACCACAACTGGCACAGAGGTGGTTATCATGTCATTGATGTACCACATACTCTCATGTTCTCATCAAATATCGGTGTGAGCCGTCTCATTGACATGCATTACCACAACAAACCAGAGAAGTTCATTGAAGGTCTGCATCGCGTCGGTATTGCCGAACCGCTTGGACTTCCTTTCCAAGGTACGGCAGATCCACATCTTTTGGATCCAAAGGGCAAAATGTGGTCAAAGGTCTCTCTTCCATGGATGTCAATTGGATATTCAACGCAAATCCCTCCGATTTCTACTGTTACATTCTACAATGCCATAGCAAACGGTGGAAAGATGATGCGTCCTCGCTTTGTCAAAGCTATTCAGAAAAACGGTGAGATTATTGAGGAATTCGAGCCTGAGGTAATGAAGGAAAAAATATGCAAGGATGTCACACTCAGACAGATTCAGAAAGCATTATTCCGAGTGGTTAATGACAAGGAGGGTGTTGGCAAAGGTGCAGGAAGCAAGAAAGTACATATCTCCGGAAAGACAGGTACTGCACAGGTGTCTCACGGAAAAGAAGGATATACCAGAAGGGAATATCTGGTAAGTTTCTGCGGATATTTCCCATCGGAGAAGCCAAAATATACTTGCATCGTTGCAATTCGTAAAATCGGTGCAGCTTCCGGTGGAGGTATGGCTGGTCCAGTATTCTCATCAATTGCAGAACAGATTACTTTCAAAACTGCCGTGACAGACTTGTCACTCGCTCAGGATTCCCTCTCTGTTTTTGTTCCTGATGTAAAGACAGGAGACCTGTATGCAGCGAAGAAGGTCCTTGACAATCTGAATATTTCAATGCCAAACGGTAATATCTCGGAAAACACCTGGGGTAAGACTTTTGTCGAAGGAAGGAACCTGAAATACAAAACCAAACTCACCCATCAGGATTCAGTTCCCGACCTCACAGGCATGGGTGCAAGGGATGCAATATTCGCTATTGAGAGCCGCGGGATGAAGGCACATGTCTCCGGCGTCGGAAGAGTCGTTTCTCAGAACGTAAAACCGGGAACCCACGTCATAAAGGGAAAGACTGTTACAATAAAATTAGATTAAAAACTGAAAAGTGATATGAAACTGATAAATTTACTTGATAAAATAGAAGTCTTATCCATTTCTGGTAGGAACGATATTGATATTTCGGGCATAAACATCGACTCCCGTCTCATAGAAGAAGGACATTTGTTTTTTGCTGTAAAAGGTGCGCAGACCGATGGTCATAACTATATTTCAAAAGCCATTGAGAACGGTGCAAAGGCTGTAATACTCGAGGATATGCCAAAGGACATCAACCCAGATGTCACATATATTAAAGTCGAAAACACCGAACAGATAACCGGACAAATCGCTACTGTATTCTATGACGATCCTACCTCGAAGCTGAAGTTGGTAGGAGTGACAGGAACAAACGGCAAGACAACTACGGCGACTGTTCTTTATGACATGTTCCGCTTCATGGGACATCGAACCGGTTTGCTGTCAACCGTCATGAACTACATCGACGGAGAAGCCTACCCGACCTCTCATACCACTCCTGACCCAATCACACTAAATAGGATGCTTGCACGCATGGCTGATGCCGGTTGTGAATATGTGTTCATGGAGGTCAGCTCGCATTCAATAGTGCAGAACAGAATCGGGGGACTGAAATTCGCAGGCGGAATCTTCACAAATATCACCCGAGATCATCTTGATTACCATAAGACATTTGACAACTATCTCAAGGCAAAGAAACTTTTTTTCGACAATCTTCCTGCTGATTCGTTTGCAATCACCAACATTGACGACAAGAACGGACTCGTGATGATGCAGAACACGAAAGCAGCAGTGCGTACATATTCAATCCAGCAGATGGCAGACTTCAAAGCCAAGATAATTGAAAGCCATTTTGAGGGAATGTATCTTGATATCAACGGAGCTGAAGTCGGTGTGAATTTCATAGGCAGGTTCAATGTCTCGAATCTTCTGGCAGTGTATGGCACAGCTTCTATGCTCGGCAAACAAAACGAGGAGATTCTCGTTGCTATGAGTGCAATGCATCCGGTCAACGGACGATTCCAGTCAATCACCTCACCCGATGGTGTCACTGCCATCGTGGATTATGCCCACACTCCCGATGCACTTGATAACGTCCTGAAGACCATACACGGCATTCTTGACGGAAAAGGCCATGTGATAACGGTCTGCGGAGCCGGCGGCAACCGTGACAAGGGTAAACGTCCCATCATGGCACAGGAGGCTGTTCGTCAGAGTGACAAGGTGATTCTCACAAGCGATAATCCACGTTTTGAAGACCCACAGACAATCATCAACGACATGCTCACCGGATTGGATGACACGCAGAGGAGAAGTGTAATCACGATTCCAGACCGTAGGGAAGCTATCAAAACTGCTTGCATGTTTGCCCAAAAGGGAGATGTAGTTCTTGTAGCTGGAAAAGGACACGAGGACTATCAGGAAATCTCAGGTATCAAGTATCATTTTGATGACAAGGAGGAAATCCACAAGATTTTCGGTATTTAATGATCCTATCGTCTGATTAATTATAAAAAATGCAAATTGTTAAATAACAGATATACCGATGTTCTATTCACTATCACAGTTTCTTGACCAACTGAACTTTCCAGGGGCTGGAATGTGGACATACGTATCGTTCCGTTCGCTTCTTGCTTTGATAACATCTCTGATTATCTCCATGTGGTTCGGAAAAACTTTTATCACTTTCATGAAGCGCAACCGACATTTGGAAGCAGCGCGCGATGAACAGACAGATCCATACGGAATATATAAGACCGACACACCTTCCATGGGTGGAGTGATCATCATTGTTGCAATACTCGTTCCGGTCCTGCTGCTGGGAAGATTGGACAATGTCTATATCATTCTTCTGCTGGCTACTACGGTTTTCTTCGGTTTGTTAGGGTTCCTTGATGATTTCATCAAACTCAGAGGAAACAAAGACGGACTGAAGCCTCGATACAAATTGATGGGTCAGTTGTTTTTCGGATGTATAATCGGTATCACACTTTGGCTAAGCCCACAGGCTGTCGTACGTGAGAATGTCGAGATTGTCAAAGGTGGAAACACCACAGAAGTGTACCACAAAAGTGAAGCCCGAAAGTCAACCGTCACCACCGTTCCGTTCTTCAAGAACAACAACCTGGACTATTACGAGGCATTCAACTGGATAGGCAATGGAACAGCGAAGCGCGCATGTGGCTGGATATTGTTCATTATTGTAACTACATTCGTAATAACTGCTGTGTCTAACGGAGCGAACTTGAACGATGGTATGGACGGCATGTGTGCAGGAAACTCGGCAATCATAGGTGTCGCACTCGGCATCTTGGCATATGTATCAGGGCATATTCATTATGCAAGCTACCTGAACGTTATGTATATTCCTGGATCTGAAGAGATAGTGGTCTTTATCTGTGCATTTGTAGGAGCATTGATTGGCTTTCTGTGGTTCAACATCTATCCGGCAAAGGTGTTTATGGGTGATACCGGCAGTCTTACCATCGGTGGTGTTATTGCCGTTACCGCCATCATCATTCACAAAGAACTCCTCGTTCCGATTCTCTGTGGCATCTTCCTTATAGAGAGCATATCTGTCATACTGCAGGTTCAAACCGCAAAATATGGTACTCGGCATGGTAAGAAACTCCGGGTTTTCAAGCGTGCACCGATACATGATCATTTCCGTGTGCTGAAAAGTCAGATGCAGGCTGACACAAAATATTTAATCACCAAACCAACAGCAGTGCTCCACGAGAACACCATCACGATAAGATTCTGGATAGTCACGATTCTGTTGGCTGCAATAACGATAATAACATTGAAGATTAGATAATTCCAAACTTAAGGTCTAAATGAAAAGAATAGTTGTACTCGGAGCAGGAGAGAGTGGAGTCGGAGCAGCAGTACTTGCAAAAGTCAAGGGATTCGATGTGTTTGTTTCCGACATGTCTGATATCAAAGACAAGTATAAGGAAATGCTGAATAAATACAATATTCAGTGGGAGGCAAAGCAACATACTAAGGAACTGATCCTCAATGCCGATGAGATCGTCAAGAGCCCCGGTATTCCGGATAAAGCCCCGATGATCCAAAAAGTCATTGAGAAAGGTATTCCTATCATAAGCGAGATTGAATTTGCTGGAAGATACACTACAGCCAAAATGATTTGTATCACTGGCTCCAACGGAAAGACGACGACCACATCGCTCATATATCATATCATGACTAAAGCCGGAATGAATGTCGGACTTGCCGGAAATATCGGTAGGAGTCTTGCTCTTCAAGTGGCTTTCGAGCAACACGATGTATATGTAATCGAACTCAGCAGTTTTCAACTGGATAACATGTATGAGTTCAAGGCTGATATTGCAGTGTTGATGAATATCACACCGGATCACCTTGATCGCTATGATTTCTGTATGCAGAACTATGTAGATTCAAAAATGCGGATCACTCGCAACCAAACCAAAACCGATGCTTTCATCTATTGGGCTGGCGATACTATTGTCAGCGATGAAATCAACAAGCATGATTCTGAGTTACTGGCAACTCGATATGGTTTCACTGACAGCACCCCACTTCCAGGAGAAATGCCACGTGAATCTCTTTCTCTGAAGGGCCGTCACAATCTGTATAACTCTCTGGCAGCCGGCTACGCAGCTCAGGTTGCTGGAGTCCCGATGGACATCATACATCAGGGTCTTGCAGATTTTCCAGGAGTAGAGCACCGTCTTGAGAAGGCTGGATCCGTCGGCGACATCGAGTTCGTGAACGATTCCAAAGCGACCAATGTTGACGCATGTTGGTATGCACTTGAAAGCATGACAAAACCTACAATCCTCATCCTTGGCGGTCTGGACAAAGGCAACGATTACAGTCAGATTTACAAATTGGTCCGACAAAAGTGTATCGGTCTGGTACTGATGGGTGTTGACAACAAGAAACTCCATGAGAATTTTGACTCTTTCGGAATTCCTATTGCCGACGTGAAAAGCATGAAGGACTGCCTCACTGCATGTATGGATATGGCCTGTCCTGGCTGCTGTGTCTTGCTGAGCCCGTGCTGTGCAAGTTTCGACTTGTTCAAAAACATGGAAGACCGAGGTGAACAATTCAAGAACGGAGTGAAAAACTTAAATAACAATACAAGACAATAATGGGAAATAAAATCACTAACTTTCTGTCAACCAATTTCTTCAAAGGGGATAAGGGTGTATGGATGATATATTTCTTCCTGTGCATGATATCTCTTGTGGAGATTTATAGTGCTTCAAGCAACCTTACCTTCAAGTCGGGGAACCATTGGAGTCCGATGATCAGTCAAGCTGGATTTCTGATAGCTGGTTTCATTATCATACTGGTAGTCCACCGTATTCCATGCAAGTACTTCAAGATCCTGCCTCTGTTCCTCCTCCCGCTGGCTGTCGTTCTTCTTGTCTGTACCCGTATTGTAGGAGGTGATGTCAACAATGCTCAACGTTGGATGTCATTCGGAAGTATATCATTCCAGCCATCTGAGATAGCCAAGACGGCATTAATCCTGACTCTAGCTATGATTCTGTCCAAAACACAGTGTGAAGTCCGAAAAAACACCAAAAACGGTCCTCGCACTATAGTCCGGGCAACCAAAGGTGGATATTCACATCCTTTCTGGCTTTGTGTTTCCATGGTGGTATTGGTATGCGGGTTGATATGCACGGAGAACTTCTCAACAGCAGCTCTTCTTTTCCTGGTTGCCGTTACTATGATGTTCATCGGACATATCCCATATGACTTGATGTTCAAGGGTCTAGGAGTAGTGTTTGCATTAGGGGCTATCATTGTAATTACTATGGTTTCTCTTTCCGACGAGCAGTTGGGTGCGCTATCCAAACGTGCTCCCACATGGAAAGCACGAATCGTAAATAAGTTCACACACGAGGAACATGAAGATGCTCCATCATTGTCTGATATCCAGAAACAGGAAACCAGTGCATTGATATCCATTTCCAGTTCCGATATCATCGGACGCGGACCAGGCAATTCTGAAGGACGCGATTTTCTATATCGTGCAGAATCCGACTTCATATACGCAATCATCATTGAGGAAATGGGACTGTTCGGCGGTCTGTTCGTGTTGGGACTCTATCTAGCCTTGCTGATACGAGTCGGAAGAATATCTCAGCGGTGCGACAAGTTCTTCCCGGCTTTCGTTGTCATGGGTCTCGGAATGATGATAGTGATTCAGGCTCTGGTCAATATGGGAGTTGCCGTTGGGCTGCTTCCTGTCACCGGTCAGACCTTGCCTTTGATTAGCAAGGGAGGAACATCTATACTGATGGTCAGTTTCAACCTCGGCATCATTCTCAGTATCAGTCGGTATGCAGATAAGGTAAATGAGACCAAAGCCGAACCTGCGGAAAAAATAAGTGCCAACGAGACTGAAGAGTATTTCAGCAGTGTTGGAATGGAATAAAACACTTTTATTGACATGAGCCCAATCAGAGTAATTATAAGTGGCGGAGGTACCGGAGGACACATCTTTCCTGCGATATCAATTGCCAATGCCATAAAGGCCAAGGATTCTGATGCAGAGATCTTGTTCATCGGTGCTGAAGGCCGTATGGAGATGCAACGTGTACCAGCGGCCGGATTCCAAATAATCGGTCTTCCGGTCCGGGGTTTGATCCGACCTTTATGGAGTCCTAAGAATATATCGGTTCTAATTGATTTCGTACGAAGCAAGAGCATGGTGAAGAAAATAATAAAGGACTTCAACCCGGATGTAACAGTCGGCGTGGGTGGATATGCTTCGGCTCCTACCCTGAACGCAGCTTATTCTCTCCGTATTCCTTGTCTCATACAAGAGCAGAACTCCTACGCAGGTGTGACAAACAAAAGTCTTGCAAAAAAGGCAAGGAAGATATGCGTGGCATACGAGGGTATGGAACGTTTCTTCCCGAAGGACAGGATTCTTCTTACCGGCAACCCTATCCGCCAGTCATTGTCTGAATGCAGCTACGACCGCAGGGAGGCTGCATCGGCACTCGGACTTGACCCCGACAGGCCGATAATATTGATAATAGGTGGCAGTCTGGGAGCCAAAACCATAAACCAGAGTATTCTTGGTGATCTGGATCTTATCCGTGAGTCGGGCATACAGATTCTCTGGCAGACTGGTAAATACTATTTCGAATCCATCAAGCAGCAGCTGAAATCATCTCCTGAAGTACCAAATCTCCATGCTGTGGACTTCATTTCAGATATGGACAAGGCATACGCTGCAGCAGATCTGGTTATATCACGTGCAGGTGCCAGTTCTATATCTGAACTGTGCCAATTAGGGAAGCCGTGCGTACTTGTTCCTTCACCTAATGTGGCGGAGGACCATCAAACGAAGAACGCTATGGCTCTTGTTTCCCGTAATGCTGCCATCATGGTGACAGACTCCGAATCAAGGGAAAAACTGATTCCTGTCTCTGTCGATTTGGTTAAGAATTGGGAAAGATTACAATCTCTATCTAAGAATATAAAGCAGTTGGCTCTCTTCAATTCTGCTGAGAAAATAGCCGACGAGGTCTTTGAACTTGTAAAAAACAAATAACGTATTATCACTATGATTTCAGAAATTAAAAGCATATATTTTGTAGGAGCAGGCGGTATAGGCATGAGCGCCCTACTTCGTTATTATCTTCATAAAGGATGCAACGTAGGTGGATACGACAAGACTCCGTCTCCTCTCACGGAACGGCTGATAGAAGAAGGCGCACACATCCATTATGAAGATAACATTAACCTGATTCCCGCATGTTTCAAGGACAAGGAGTCAACTCTCATCGTGTTCACACCTGCAATTCCTGCGTATCACTCTGAACTGACATATTTCAGGAATCATGGGTTTGAGATACAGAAACGCGCACAGGTGCTCGGCACACTAACACGCGAACACAAAGGACTTTGTGTGGCTGGAACTCACGGCAAGACCACCACGTCATCTATGGCTGCCCATTTGCTTCATCAATCTCATGTTGACTGTAATGCTTTCCTCGGAGGAATAACCAAGAACTATGGTACGAACTACATTCTGTCTGACCAAAGCGACTATGTGGTTATTGAGGCCGATGAGTTCGATCGCTCATTCCATTGGCTCACTCCTTATATGACGGTAATCACCGCAACCGATCCTGATCATCTTGATATCTATGGAACAAAAGAGGCTTATCTTGAGAGTTTCAGGAAATACACGTCTCTCATCAAACCGGGCGGTGCTCTGATCATACATACGGATCTTGAGATGAAACCCGATGTCCAAGATGGAGTTACTGTCTATGAGTATTCACGCGACAGGGGTGATTTCCATGCTGAGAACATACGTATCGGCAACGGGGAGATCATCTTTGATTTCGTATCTCCAAAGGGATGTATCAAGGACATACAGTTAGGAGTGCCTGTGAGTATCAATATTGATAACGGTATAGCTGCAATGGCCTTGGCTCAGTTGAACGGTGTGACTGACAACGAAATTCGCGAAGGCATGAAGTCCTTCTCCGGAGTCGATCGCCGATTCGACTTCAAGATCAAGACTGAAAGGATGGTTCTTTTGAGTGACTATGCACATCATCCTAATGAAATTGCCCAGAGTGTTCGCTCAATTAGGGAACTCTATTCCGATAGGAAGATAGCGGCCATATTCCAACCGCATCTCTACACCAGAACACGGGATTTCTACAAGGAGTTTGCCGATAGTCTGTCCTTGTTAGACAACGTCTATCTTTGTGATATATATCCTGCTCGTGAAGCGCCTATCCCTGGTGTCACCAGCCAACTCATCTACGACAACCTGCGTGAGGGTATCAAGAAACAGCTGATCCACAATGAAGATATACTCTCGGTGGCTGAGTCTCATGATTTCGATGTTCTGATCGTACTCGGAGCTGGTGACATTGACAACTACGTCCCACAAATCGTCAATATTCTCAATCAATATAAATGATCAAGAAAATTATCCGGATAACAGTTATTCTGCTTTGTATCATAGCAGTGGTGGCATATCTCGTGTATGCAATGACCATTCGCCAGGAAGCAAAAGCCGATGCCATATGCAACGGCATCGTATTCGACATCAAAGACGATACACAGGCTCGGTTCATCGATGAGACAGGCCTGAAGGAGATGATTGACAAAGCAAAAATAGATCCTACTGGCAGAAAACTCAAAGACGTCAACCTGACACTGATCGAAAATACCATCCGGCAGAGCCAGTATGTTGACAGTGTAGAGTGTTTCAAGACGTCACAGGACAATGTATGTATATCCGTCATCATGCGTACTCCGATTGTATATGTCCTGCCTGATTCAGCTGCCAATGGCTATTTCGTCGATTCACACGGCAATATCATCAAAAACACAAGCTACTCGACTAATATCGTTGTGGCAACAGGTGACATTTCGTGCAAATATGCCACCACCGAACTTATGGAGTTCGGCAACTTCCTGCGCCGTGATGAGTTCTGGGACAACCAGATAGAACAAATCCACATCACGAAGGATACCGAAGGTAAACGTGTAGTTGAATGTATTCCGCGTGTCGGAGACCAGATCATTTACCTCGGGCAGATTACGGATTTTGAACAGAAGCTAAGCCGGATGAAGCTTTTCTACCAGAAAGCCATGCATGAAGTCGGATGGAATCACTATTCGCATTTCAACCTTGAGTTCGAAAATCAAGTGATAGGTACAAAACGCAAGTTCCACCATCCGGCAGCAGTACATCCAGAGAATACAGAACAATAACCTGAAATAAATAACCAACAAACAAAAAGTCTATGGGAGATATCGAACCTATTATCGTAGCCATCGAAATCGGATCATCCAAGATTGCAGGAATTGCAGGAAAGATGAAAGAAGGCACAATGCAGATCGTAGCCTATGCTGAAGACCAGACACACGATTGCATCAAGCGTGGTGTGGTCTATAACATTGAGAAGACCACTATCTGCATCAAGAATGTAATCAGCAAACTTGAATCAACCATGAAGCAGAAAGTCTCTCATGTATATGTCGGACTCGGCGGTCAGTCTGTTCATTCTGAACTGAAAGTAGTTCAAAGCAATCTGCAGACTCCAACATGTATCAATCAGACTCATATTGATTCAGTCACAATCGAAAGTCACGAAGTTTTCAGAGAGGATTATCAACTTGTAGGCTCATACCCTCAGGACTTCACTGTTGATTCCAATGTCACATCCGACCCCGTTGGCATCGTCGGGACTAATCTTGAAGGTCGCTTCCTCAATGTCATTGCCAACAGCAAGCTCATTAATAACATCAACACTTGTTTCGACAACACCGATGTCAAAATCCAGGAATTCAAGGTTGCTGCCTACGAACTTGCTAGCAACATACTGACCGAAACCGAGAAACGCTCTGGCTGTGCAGTCGTTGATTTCGGTGCTGGCACCACAACCGTCATTGTGTTTAAAAACAACCTGGTACGTCTGGTCAATACTGTACCACTCGGTTTCAACAACATAATCCAAGATCTGTGCTCACTCCAAATCGAATACTCCGAAGCCGAAGAACTCCTTTTGAAATACGGAAATGCCGTTCCTGGCGACAGCTATTCTGACGACGAGGATGAATCGGCATCTGAATATCAGACATCAGACGGGCGCAGTATCGAAGTGGCAAAAATACAGTTCATCATCGAAGCACGACTGATGGAAATCCTTGCTAATGTACGAAACCAGATCTCACGCTGCGAATACTCAGAGAACCTTCTAGGAGGTATCATAATCACTGGAGGCGGAGTAAGACTCAAAAACCTTGAACGTGCTGTGATGCGTAACACCAATATAGATAAGGTACGCACAGCAAGGAAACTTGTTGAGCCTGTCATCAAGAACAGCACACTCACAAACCTCACCATCGATGAAACAAGCAATACGATAGTGTCACTCCTACTTTCCGGAACTGAGAACTGCGTAGGTGGCGAAGTCGGAGACCCTGATATGTTCGTACGTCAGCAGACCGCTCAGGATATCAGCGCCCGTAAAGCCAATGTTGCATCAGTCCAGAAGGGAGAAGACGACTCTCAAACAGTACTTGAAAGCTATAAGGGCCGACTTCGTGAGATGATAGTCCAGATTCAGGAAGCCATCGTCGACGTCAGCGAACATAAAGCCAATAAACGTGTACGCAATGATGCCAAGGAACTTATCGAGATATCCAATACGCTTCTTGATGCCGAATACCATCAGGCATACAACATACTCATGGGCAAGGACAAATTCAAACAGACACTCCGTGAAGCAGATGACCTCATCTCCAAGCGCGACGACGAGATCAAAAAACTTGAGGATACTATCCGTCAGGCAGAGAAGGAGACCGGGCTCATTTCCAGACTTACGAACTGGATCGATGATTTGTTAACAGAAAAAGATTAAAACTATGGAAGAGAATAACGAAGGATTTGTCTTCAACTTCAATCAGGTTCAAGACAGTATAATCAAAGTGATAGGAGTCGGCGGCGGTGGATGTAATGCCGTCAACCACATGTACAGCGAAGGAATCCACGATGTTTCATTCGTCGTATGCAATACCGATAACAAAGCCCTTCAGGATTCACCTGTCCCTACCAAACTGCAGCTCGGTACAGAAGGCCTCGGAGCCGGAAACAAACCCGAATGCGGACGGAAGGCTGCTGAGGAAAGCATGGACGACATACGCCAAATGCTCTCCGATGGAACCAAAATGGTCTTCATCACAGCCGGAATGGGTGGCGGCACCGGAACAGGCGCAGCACCAGTCATCGCCAAAGCAGCCAAGGAACTCGGGATACTTACCGTCGGAATCGTAACGATACCATTCCGCTGGGAAGGCAACAAAAAGATTGACCAAGCACTTGACGGCGTCGAACTCATCAGCGAGAACGTCGATGCCCTTCTAGTCATCAACAACGAACGCCTCCGCGAGATCTATCAGGATCTCTCAGTACTCAACGCCTTCGCTAAGGCCGATGATACTCTCTGTAACGCAGCACGCAGCATAGCAGAGATCATCACCATGCACGGCATCATCAACCTCGACTTCAATGATGTCCGCACCGTACTTAAGGACGGTGGAGTAGCCATCATGAGTTCCGGATACGGCAGAGGAGAATGTCGCATATCCAAAGCAATTGAAAGTGCACTTCATTCACCTCTCCTCAACAACAACGACATCTACCACTCACGCAAGGTACTTCTCCATATTTCCTTCTGTGGCGACGAAACAACTGAAGGAACCAGTACCCTCATGATGGACGAAATGAATGAGATCAACGACTTCATGGACAAAATGAAGACCATCGAAGACGTCGAGACCAAGTGGGGACTCTCAGTCGATGCATCACTCGGCGACAAAGTCAAAGTCACCGTACTCGCCACAGGTTTCGGGGTGCAGAACATCAACACACCAGAAATGAACAAGCGCGTCAGCGAGCGCAACGAACAAGACCTTCAGCGTCAAGCCGAACTCCAGGAAGAAGCACTCCATCGTCAGGCACGCCGCGACCAAGTCTACGGTCCAGACCGCAAGGGAGGTGGAATCCACCGCATGATTTACAGCTATACCTTCCGCGATTCCGACCTCGACAACGACGACCTTATCAGCATGATTGAATCCCTACCAACATACAAGCGCACTAAAGAGACCAACAAACTCTTCTCCGACAAATCCACTGAAAGTCAGTTGGCTTAATCTCCATCTCCCATCTCGCCAACACAAATATTAAAACCCTCGCATCAGTATTCATAACTACAGCGAGGGTTTTGGGTTTTATTGGGGGAATGTGAGTTAACTTACTTGGCTACCAGGTTTGACAGGACGGTCAATGGTGGTGACGACGAGGCTTTGGTCGGCATCGACGGCGCTGAGTATCATGCCCTGGCTGGTTAGGCCATTCTTGAATTCTTTAGTGGCAAAATTAGCTATGAAAAGGACTTGTTTACCTACAAGTTTCTCTGGCTCTGGATAGTACTGAGCTATGCCACTAACTATAGTGCGTTTCTCAAGTCCATCGTCGATTAGGAAACGGAGAAGTTTTTTCATCTTCGGCACCTTCTCGCATTCAAGGATAGTGCCGACACGTATGTCGAGTTTCTCAAAGTCTTCATAGCTGCATGTCGGCTTGATAGGTTCTGCCTTCACGCTTTCCATCTCATTAGCTTTCTTGGTTGCCTGAAGCTTGTCGATCTGTGCTTGAATGACATCATCTTCGATCTTCTCGAAGAGCAGTGCTGGTTCTCCGAGCTGCTTGCCTGCTGACAGGATTTCCATACTGCCGAGTTCTTCCCATCGGAACGCATCCATGCAGAGCATCTCGCGGAGTCGGCCACTAGATGCAGGGAGAAATGGTTCAAAGGCTATACTGAGGTTAGCTGTGAGCTGAAGGGAGATGAAAATGACTGTCTTGACTCTCTCCGGATCGGTCTTGATGACTTTCCATGGTTCTTCATCGGCGATGTATTTGTTGCCGATACGTGCAAGGTTCATCGCTTCCTTCTGTGCATCACGGAACTTGAACTGATCAAGAAGAGTTTCCATACGTTGCTTGACGTCGCGGAACTCAGCAATGGTCTCGCGGTCCTTGTCGGTGAGTTCACCACACTGTGGGACTTCGCCTCCGTAGTACTTCTTGGTGAGCTGGAGGGCACGATTGACAAAATTGCCATAGACAGCCACGAGTTCGTTATTGTTACGTGCCTGGTAGTCCTTCCAAGTAAAGTCATTATCCTTGGTTTCAGGTGCATTAGCTGTGAGGACATAACGGAGCACGTCCTGTTTGCCAGGCATGTCAACAAGGTATTCATTGAGCCATACGGCCCAGTTTCTTGAGGTACTGATCTTGTCGCCTTCAAGGTTAAGAAACTCATTTGATGGAACATTGTCAGGGAGTATGTAGTCGCCGTGTGCCTTTAGCATGGATGGAAAGACGATGCAGTGGAAAACTATATTGTCCTTACCGATGAAGTGCACAAGACGTGTGTCTTCGTCCTGCCACCATTTCTTCCATGAACCCCATTTCTCAGGTTCGTTCTCACAGAGTTCAACAGTGTTGGATATATATCCGATAGGTGCATCAAACCACACATATAGCACCTTACCTTCAGCTCCTTCCACTGGAACAGGAATACCCCAGTCGAGATCGCGGGTCACGGCACGTGGTTTGAGCCCACCGTCAAGCCAGCTCTTGCACTGACCATATACATTAGGTCTCCACTCTGGATGATCCTTGAGAATCCACTGTTCGAGCCACTGCTGATACTGGTCGAGCGGCAAGTACCAATGCTTGGTAGATTTCTTGACGAGCGGATTGCCGTTGATGGCGTTGTATGGGTTAATGAGTTCGTCAGGTGAGAGAGTGGCACCACACTTCTCGCACTGGTCTCCATATGCCTCTGCATGACAACGAGGACATTCGCCCTTGATGTTACGGTCAGTGAGGAACTGCTTGGTCTCTTCATCATAGAACTGCTCTGAAGTCATCTCAACGAATTTGCCATCGTCATATAGTTTCCTGAAGAAGTCAGCAGCAAACTTATGATGTGTAGCTGATGTGGTGCGCGAATAGACATCAAAACTGATTCCGAAGTCCTCGAATGACTTCTTTATGATTCCGTGGTATCTATCCACAACATCCTGAACCGTACAACCCTCCTTCTTAGCGCGGATGGTGACAGGTACTCCGTGTTCATCACTACCACCGACGAACAGAACTTCCTCGCCCTTCAGTCGGAGATACCGTGCATAAATGTCAGCAGGTATATATACTCCGGCCATATGTCCAATATGCACTGGACCGTTGGCGTATGGTAACGCCGATGTAATCAATGTTCTCTTAAATGAATTGTTCATTTTATTGTATTATTAGTAAATGCTAAAACATCTGTCTTCTTCTGTGTTTCCTGTGCTTTCTGCGGATGCCGAAGAACAGGAGAGCCGCTGCTGCTATTACTATTATTATATAGGTGAAGCTGCTTGCATTGTCACCCTTCACCCTCGACCACATAGATAGGAGCTGTTCAGTCCTTTCACCAGAGTCGTGCATCATAGCACACTTGCTGATGACATCACTGCCGAAGTACTGAACAGGGTTCACACACACACTGTCAGCTCCTTCGCCGAAGAAGAAGGACGCATCCATAGGTTCATAGCTCTCTTCGTCGATCTGGTTATCACGAATCTCGGGAGTGGCAATGACACTAACATATCCTATCTCATCCATATTGCGCAAAACAATGTCAGGACGGCAAAGGAAGTTAATGAAATAGCGCGCAGCCTTGACGTTCTTGGCATATTTAGGTATCACCCACCCGTCAAACCAAACATTGCTTCCTTCCTTAGGGACTAGGTAGTCAAGTGTGACACCTACGTCAGCCGCCTCGTCAATAGCCCACTGAGCATCACCGCTCCACGACACATTGACCCAGGCCTTTTCCTTGGTCATCTGTTCCTTGCCGAAGTCAGCCTCCCAGCCAGAGACATTATGCTTGATGCTCTTAAGGAATGTCTCGACCTTCTCAATTGACTCGTCAGAGGAGTCATACATCAGGGAGTCGAGATCCTTAGTGCCGTCGGCAAGTTCGTCCTTGTATATGTAAGTCAGTAACGAACTATAGACATCGCGGAAAGCATCCTTGACATAAAGTTTTCCCCTAAGCTTGGGATTGCCCATAGAACCCCATGACGAGATCTCATCTGCAGAGACATACTTTGGGTTATAAAGATAGCCCGTAGTTCCCCACATATATGCTACGGTATAGTCGTTTGCATCCTTACCATGTCCATCGACCTTGTTCAGAAGTCCCTGAATAAACGGAGAGATATTGACCGTGTAGTCGGGTGTCTTACCGAAATCGCGGTCAATTGGGAGGAGCAGGTCATTGCGGAGCATACGTTCGATGATGTACTCAGAAGGACAGACGACGTCAAAATCCTCGTGACCCTTCTCAATCTTTGAGAGCATGACCTCGTTGATATCGAAGAGTTGGTATATGATCTCAACATCCTCACCAGTCTCCTCCTTGTACCATTTCTGGAAATCCTCCAACACTCCCTCACCGATGTAGTCAGCCCAGTTGTATATCTTCAGCACATGCTTGCGGCTTTCGTCTTCACAGGAAACAGAGAGCAAGCCCGACAGTGACACCAATGCCACCAAGATTAGGAATCTGAAAACCTTATTCATTTACTTTCTTTGTTCTGAGGTTAATAACTACAAGCAAAAGCAGCACAGCCAAAATGATGATAGTCATCAGAGGACGGAGTTCAGGAGTGAGACCTCCCTTTCTGGCATCGGCATAGATATATGTAGAGAGAGTCTCCATACCAGCATTACCCTTAGTGAAGAGAGTCACTGCGAAGTCATCAATAGAAAGCGTGAACGAGAGAATCCATCCGGAAACCATACCAGACCTAAGCTGAGGCATCAGGACTTTCCGAAGAGCCTGCATAGGAGTGGCACCAAGGTCAAGAGCAGCCTCATAGATATTCGGATTCATCTGCTTGAGTCGAGGCATCACACTAAGCACTACGTAAGGAGTACAGAAACTGATGTGAGCGAGTATCACTGTAGTATATCCCTGACTGATACCCAATGCCACGAAGAGGATGAAGAGCGAGATACCGGTAATGATATCAGGATTCATCATAGGGATATCGTTGAGGAAAGTGACAGCCGCCTTGCGCTTCCCATGGAGGTTATGAATGCCGATAGCCGCAACAGTTCCGAGGAAGGTGGATACGGTTGCTGCGATGACAGCAATGAAAAGCGTATTCTCGATGGCATGGATAAGCATATTGTTCACACCGCCACTCAAGAGATTAGTATAGAGTTTGGTGGAGAAACCGGTCCAGTTGCCGAGTACTTTAGCCTCTGTAAACGAAAATATGGCAATGATGAGAATAGGAGAATAGAGTATTATGAGCAACACCCACAGATAGGCCTTTGCAGCGAACTTTCCGAAGTTGAAACGAGACTTCTCAGTCTGAACACCATTCATCATATCAAACCTCCTTTCTCTCCTTCTTCTGCCGAACCCTCATCGGAGTAGAGCATGGTGATACCAATAATTATCAGCATGATGAGAGCCAGACATGCACCATAGTTCCACATGCCGTTGTTGATATTCTCCTGGATCGTAGTACCGAAGAGCTTCACCTTGTTGAGAGTGAGTAGTTCAGCGATGGCGAAAGTAGAGATAGTAGGCATGAAGACCATCATAATGCCACTCGTAACACCAGGCATTGAAAGAGGAACGACTACCTTACGGAAGACCTGAAGTGGATTGGCACCGAGGTCCTCTGCAGCCTCAAGATATGAATGATCCATCTTCTGCATGACGTTGTAAATTGGATAGATCATAAACGGCAGGAAGTTATATACCATACCGAAGATTAAGGCACCCTCGTCAAGCGGTGCGTTGAGAAAGTCGAAGAGAGCCACAGTCGCCAGAGTACGGATAAGCATGTTGATCCACATAGGCAAGATGAAGAGCATCACCGTGACACTGCTGCGATTGAGTTTTCTGTTGCTGAGGATGTATGCCGCAGGGTAACCGAACAGCAAACACAGGACAGTGGTAATCAATGCAATCTCTATGGAATAAGTGAATGTATTGATAGTTTCTTCCTCCTGAGCGAACTTCACGAACTGCGAGAAGGTGAAGTTGCCGAAATCATCCTGAAAAGCATATACGCCTATCAGGATCAGAGGCAGTGCTACAAAAATGAGCAGGAATATGAAATAAGGCAGAGCCCAGGTGGAACGCTTATTCATCTCTTACTACCGTTATATCAGATGGAGCAATATTGATTCCGACGAAGTCGCCCTTATCCCAAATGTCATTGGTGTCAACGTATATCTTATAGTCGTCCTTCGTGATGACTTCAAGATGATAGTGATTTCCCTTGTAAAGTATGAACTTGACCTGCCCCCGAAGCACGCCGTCCTCCTTGTTATCAAGCAGATCGACCTTATCAAATGCTATATTGACTTTCACGGTCTCGCCTGCTTCAGCCTTCAACGACTGAGGATCGACCTTGAACTCACCACCTGCAAACTCAATGGTATCCTCATTTATCACGGTGGCCTCGAAGGTGTTGCAGATTCTCTCCTTCTTCATAACCTGAATATCAGCCGGTTTGATGAGCATGCCGATAGTACTGTCAATATCAAAGGCATTGTAGTCCTGGATCATCAACTCGTGGCCCGAGTCAGTCTCTACGAACATTTCGTAGTGTACACCCTTGAAGATGCAGGACTTCACCTTGCCTGTAAACTGAGCAACCTCAAGTTTCTTAGTGATATAGATATCCTCAGGACGAACCACAACATCAACAAGTGTGTCAGTGCCGAAACCTTCGTCCACACACTCGAAATCATGATCTATGAAACGAACCTTACGGTCTTCTAACATCGTTCCGTTGAGGATGTTACTCTCACCTATGAAGTCGGCTACGAATGAGTTGCAAGGCTCATCATAAATATCCTTCGGACGTCCTATCTGTTGGATTTTCCCTTCATTGACTACGATAATGGTATCTGACAGAGTCAGTGCCTCTTCCTGATCATGAGTGACATATATGAAGGTGATACCGAGTTTTTGGTGCATCTCCTTCAGTTCGATCTGCATGTCCTTACGCATCTTGAGGTCAAGAGCAGCAAGCGGTTCGTCAAGAAGCAGCACCTTAGGCTGGTTTACGATGGCACGTGCAATAGCAACGCGCTGTTGCTGACCACCCGATAGTGAATTGACATCCCTGTCCTCGTAATCGGTCATGGAAACCAGTTTCAATACCTTCCTGACCTTCTTGTCGATTTCCTTCTCAGGAGTTTTGTTAAGTTTGAGTCCGAACGCAATGTTGTCATACACATCCAAGTGTGGAAACAAAGCATAGCGTTGAAACACCGTGTTCATAGGCCTCTGATACGGAGGCATAGCCGTTATGTCCTTACCCTCAAGCAGTATCCTGCCACTCGTAGGAGTTAGAAACCCAGCCAAAAGCCTCAGCAATGTGGTCTTACCACAGCCAGAGGGGCCAAGAATTGTTATGAACTCACCCTTGCGGATGTTGATGTTCACATCATTTAGGACATTCACTGCTGGGTGAACTATCCCATCAATCACCCACTTCTTGTCAGTCTCGAATGACTTAGTGAGATGCTCGATCTGAATGATGTACTCTGATTTTTCCATTTTCTGTAGTTAGTGAAAAAATTAGGGGATTGAAAATAAAATGTTTAAATTGGTTTTAGCTTTGACAGACATTCTTTGATACGTCTGCAAGCTTCTATGATATTGCTGTCGCTTGTGGCATAACTGAGTCGGAAGCACTCAGGACTGCCGAATGCATCACCACCTACACTTGCTACATGACCTACCTCAAGAAGATACATGGCAAAGTCGGTTGAGTTGTTGATTGTATATGAACCATCAGCGGTGCCGAAGTAACTCGAGCACTTAGGGAATACATAGAATGCACCCTGAGGATTATTGACCTCAAGTCCAGGAATCTCGCGGATAAGTCCTACAATGAGGTTCCTTCTTCTCTCGAAAGCCTGTCGCATATCCTCAACACACTTCTGATCGCCTTCGTATGCAGCCTGTGCAGCCTTCTGGCTCACACTGCAAGCACCACTCGTAAACTGTCCCTGCAACTTGTTGCACCCCTTTACGATCCATTCAGGTGCAGCGATGAAACCTATTCTCCATCCTGTCATAGCATAAGCCTTTGAGACACCGTTGACGATTACCACCCTGTCACGGATATCCTCGAACTGAGCGATAGACTCATGATGACCTACATAGTTGATATGCTCGTAGATCTCGTCAGCAATGACGATAATGTTCTCATGTTTCAGGAGAACGTTCTTCAGTCCTTCAAGTTCCGACTTGCTATATACAGAACCCGTAGGATTGGATGGTGAGCAGAGAATCAGCACCTTGGAATTAGGTGTGATGGCAGCCTCCAACTGTTCAGGAGTGATCTTGAAGTCCTGTTCAATTCCAGCTTCTACAATCATAGGCTTTGCTTCAGCCAACAGAGCCATCTGAGGATAGCTCACCCAGTAAGGTGCTGGAATGATGACCTCGTCGCCAGGACCGGCAAGAGCCATGACAGTATTGCAGACCGACTGTTTGGCACCATTTGAGACAAGAATCTGTGACGGAGCATACTCCAATCCGTTTTCCTTCTTGAGTTTCTCAGCGATAGCCTTCTTCAGGACTGGATAACCAGGCACAGGACTGTACCTACTGAAATTCTCGTCAATGGCTTGCTTTGCAGCCTCCTTGATATGATCAGGAGTGTTGAAATCAGGTTCACCGACACTCATGTTGATGATATCAATACCTTGGGCTTGCAATTCACTGCTCTTCTGCGACATTGCCAACGTAGCAGATGGCTGTAAGTTCTTAAGTCTGTTTGATAGTTCCATATATTTGTTTGGTAGATTGTTGTCAAGTTATTCTAGCTATTCTAGTGATCTGATATTAAAAATGCAGGTTGTGACCCATTCGATCTTTCTTGGTGCGGAGGTATTTCTCGTTGTACTCGTTAGGGATAATCTCAATCGGCACGTTCTCCACTATCTCCAATCCATAGCCTTCAAGGCCGACACGCTTCACCGGATTGTTAGTGATGAGTCTTATCTTTGATATACCGAGTTCACGGAGAATCTGACTGCCTATTCCATAGTCTCGCAAGTCGGGTTTGAAACCGAGATGTATGTTGGCATCAACCGTATCAAGTCCCTCCTCCTGCAGTTTGTAGGCTGCAATCTTGTTCATGAGACCTATGCCTCGTCCCTCCTGACTCAGATACACAATAGCGCCCTTGCCCTCCTTTTCAATAAGCTGCATGGATTTGTGAAGCTGTTCACCACAGTCACATCTCTTCGATCCGAAGATATCACCCGTAGCACACGAAGAATGCATCCTAACCAGTACAGGTTCGTCTTGTTTCCATGTACCCTTGATCAGTGCCACATGTTCAAGTCCGTTCTTCTGACGGAACGGAATGATACGAAAATGCCCATAGTCAGTAGGCAAGTCAGCCTCAACACCCTTTTCCACAAGTGATTCCAGACGAAGCCGGTAAGCTATCAGGTCCTTTATCTGGATTATCTTCATGCCGAACTCCTTGGCTTTCTCCATGAGTTGCGGAAGACGGGCCATCGTACCGTCGGGATTCAGTATTTCAATCAAAGCAGCAGCGGGATGAAGTCCGGCCAATCTTGCAAGATCGATTGCAGCCTCAGTATGACCAGCACGACGGAGCACTCCGTTATCCTGAGCATAGAGAGGACATATATGACCCGGTCTGCCGAAAGTTTCAGGTTTTGACTCAGGGTCAGCAAGAGCCTGTATGGTTGCCGCTCTGTCATAAACCGAAACACCCGTGGTACATCCATCCAGTTTATCGACAGTGACAGTGAAAGGAGTTCCCAGAGCAGATGTATTGTAATCCACCTGATGCTTCAGATGCAGTTCCGTCGCTCTTGAGATAGTGATTGGAGCACAAAGTACACCCCTTCCTTCCTTGAGCATGAAATTGATCTTCTCAGGAGTGATCAATTCTGCCGGAGTGATGAAATCACCTTCATTCTCACGGTCTTCATCATCAACGACGATTACCATCTTTCCATGACGAAACTCTTCTATGGCTTCATCTATTGTATTGAATCTTATCTGTTCTTTATTCATTTTCTTCGGTTGTCTCAATTTCATCAGCAGGAAGAGCAAACTCAGCTATTCTGCTGTATAGTTTCTTAGAAGTATGTGCAATCACCCTACACTCCCTACGCGAACGGTTGGCAAACCTCGGTGCAGGATCCAGAATAGGGAATTCGTTCAGCAAATATAAAATCTGACGGTCCTTGCTGTTGGATAGAATCTCCACACAACTCTCGAGTCTTGTGCTGATTCTCTCCAGATCCTCCGATTTTTTGTTTCTGATTACATTGAATATGATAGCAGTCTGCAACTTACGTCTATGGCTTCTTCTGTATTCACGAACTTCACGTTCAAGGATATGCAGTTGGCTGTACATATTACTGTAGTCAGGATCATCAATGATTACTTCTTTCCTGCCGATATGACGTTTCCCTGGTATTCCGAGCAGTTTCTTGAAGAACGAGATGTATGAATCCATGTTGAATACCACAGAGTCGTTGTTTGACTTCACGGTAAGGAATGTCCCCAAAGGTGCAAGAATCACTGTACTTGCCCACATTCCTATCCAAGCAGGGATAGAACCCTCACGGCTGAGTTTCATACCGCTGGTATTGATCATATAATAAAAAATGAACACTATGACAGCGGCCACAACCGGCATTCCGAGTCCTCCCTTCCGGATGATGGCACCAAGAGGAGCACCAACGAAGAAGAATACCAGACAGGAAAGCGATACGGTGATTATCTGCCAGAACTGGACTTTATGGCGTCTGAGCAATTTGGAGTTATACACCACCTCACTGCTGGTCCACTGCAGTTCCTGCTGCTGCATCTGGGCTTTCTGCATAGCTATCTGAAGTGCAGCCGACTGAGCCTCAATAGACAGGTGATTATAAACTGTATCAAGTTGAACTATCAGATCAGCCTTGCCCTTTGCCTTCTTCAAATCCCCTTTCGTCTCTCGTCTCTCGTCTCTCATCTTTCCCCCCTCACCTCTTTCGGTAATGACCTCCTGCAGACGCGGGGTGTAAAGAGCCCTCATCTTCGTACCTTCATACATCACACGGCTTATGCTATCCAACTGATTATCCAAAGAGTCAATTCCGAATGATATCTCACTGAGGTTCTTTGTAGAAGCACTCGACCTGAAATCATCCTCGTCAGCCATATTGAGATTGGAATCGAAGTCGATTAGGAAATGCTTCTCCACGAAAGTCTCACGTCTGTACGGTATGCTGCTTGTTGCCAGTACACCCTCCTGCATATTCTCAAACTGCTCACCATTGAACATATGAAGCAAGAGGTTCTTCTTGTCAACACTGCTTTCCAGATAACCAGAGTCAGCAAGAAGTATGTGAGCCTTACTGATACCCTGCCGCATGTCATATATCATAATTGAATACAACATACCGTTATCCTTGTTCTTCTCATGCACATATAGGTTCAATCCGTTGATGCCCGAATAGAACGTACCTTCCGGAATATCCAATTCAGGCGATTTCTGCCTCATGGAGTAAAGAAGCTGCATGAGTTTACGTTCGGCATTCGGACTGATATTGTTCTGGAATACGAACGACACACCAGTCAGGATAAACATCAGAATCACCAGAGGTCTGAACGTTCTATACAGCGAGATACCGGCAGCCTTTATTGAGAGCAGTTCAAGTCGTTCGCCCATGTTACCAAAGGTAATCAAAGAAGTCAGCAATATTGCCAGAGGTAGCGCCATAGGAACCAAAGTGCATGCTGCCAAGAAGAAGAACTTCGCAATCGTCCACACATCCAGGCCCTTTCCCACAAGTTCATCTACGTACTTCCAAAGGAACTGCATCATGACTGCAAACATACAGATGACAAATGTTCCTGCGAAGAGAAGAAGGAAATTCCTCAATACGAATATGTCAAGTTTCTTTATATAGCGCATAATCCGTGCAAAGGTACGAAAAAGTTACGATATACGTAGTATATATTTTGATTTATGCTCTATGAAACAAAAAAATTTGCCTATATAACCTTTTTTTCCTACTTTTGCAATCGCTATGACATTGAACTATATTTGGATTGCCCTTTTCGTCATCGGGATCATCGTTGGCGCGATACGTCTCTGTGTGCTCGGCGATACTGAGACACTTCCATCAATGATGGATGCAACATTTGATATGTCCAACCTTGCCTTCGAGATGACATTAGGCCTTACAGGCATGCTCACATTCTGGATGGGACTGCTGAAGATCGGTGAGGACAGCGGCATGGTCAACCGACTTGCCAGGTTTCTCTCCCCCGTCCTGACCAAGTTGTTCCCGGATATCCCCAAAGACCATCCGGCCCTTGGTGCCATCTTCATGAATATATCCGCCAACATGCTTGGACTTGACAATGCAGCGACACCTATGGGTCTCAAGGCAATGCAGGAACTCCAGAGCATAAACCCGAAGAAGGACACGGCCTCCAATCCTATGATCATGTTCCTCGTAATGAACACCGCTGGACTCACCATCATACCTGTCAGTATCATGGCCTATCGTTCAAAGGCAGGAGCAATCGATCCTACCGATGTCTTCGTGCCGCTTCTCCTCGTCACAGCCACATCAACGACGTTGGGTATTATAGTCTGTGCCCTATGGCAGCGAATAAACCTATTGAAACCAGCATTATTAGGTCTGTTCCTCGGAATCATAGGACTCATCGGCGGTTTCTTCTGGGTTATGAACGGAATGACGAACGACGAAGTCCAGTCGTTCTGCCGTGTACTCACAAGTTGTCTGATTCTGGGCACAATAGCTATCTTCGTGCTCTATGGTTTTTTCAAGAAAGTCAATGTATATAACTCCTTCATTGAAGGAGCCAAAGGAGGGTTCAAGGTTGCCGTGACACTGATTCCATACGTAGTAGCTATTCTTGCAGCAATAGGTGTGTTCAAGGCTTCAGGTGCCTTGGGATGGCTTCAGGATGGTATCGCCTATCTTATCAACCTCTGCGGCATCAACAGCGACTTCACCGGTGCACTTCCGGTGGCACTCCTCAAACCACTCAACGGCAGCGGAGCACGTGGCATGATGCTTGAGGTCATGAGCACATACGGTCCCGACTCGTTCTTAGGCCACTTGGCATGTATATTCCAGGGTAGTACGGATACAACTTTCTATATCCTTTCAATATATTTCGGCAGTGTTGGAATAAAGAAGTTCCGCTATTCAGTCGGCTGCGGTCTTCTTGCCGATCTGTTCAGCATCCTCGCCGCCATCTTCTTCGCATACTACTTCTTCCATTAATCCCCTTCCGATCTTCCGGAAGCAAAGATGCCTATAAGGCGAAACCCACTCCTGACACACCCTCAAGAGGACTTTCAGTCATGAGGTTCAGTATCTTGACTGTATATTCCAAGGTGTCGAGTTCTATTGGCTGAAGTGTCTTGCTGAACTCAGTATGAACCAATCCGTCACCCTTATTCCTGCCATTTGAGTCGAAGATGTCAAAAATCAGAGTATCTGTCCTTACCAGTTTGTCGGAATATATCCTGACAAGCATGTTCAGGTTCTGATAGCCGTAGTTGTCGTTTGTACGCACCATCACTACGGGTTTGTATATTCCCGCATTTTTCAGTTTCGGCAGTTCAAACGTCAGAGTATCAGTCTTTTCCCAATCACTACCGCCAATGTCCTCGTAGTGGGAATATACCTTCCCACTATCCCCACAAGCCACAATCATAAAACATGTGGCAGTGGCAGCAAAAAACATTGAAAGCAGTCTTTTCATGTAAATACTATTGCTGGCCTTCGTTATTTTCCTTAGTCTGCGACTGGTTCTGATGATTTGACGGCTTCTTCTTTTTCTTCTTTTTCTTAGCCTTGTCAAATCGGTTGATATTCTCCTGTTCCACGAGGTCGAGCGAAGTCTTTACAACCTTCTCGTCATCGCCCGACAGACTGTCAGGTTTCTCACCACGACGATTCATTTCAATAACCTCGAAAGCCCTGTCGGCACTGATGGTTACAGTACCTACCAACATTCGTTTGTCAGTGGAGTAAGTGATCATCCGACTGAGGATATCGACCTTTGCGTAATAGTATTCTTTATCAAATGTATAGAGAACGATTTCCCGTGAAGGAAGTCGCTTGAGTTTCTCCACATACTGATCCACCC
>DCGE01000037.1:32626-34686 GCA_002314525.1 Prevotellaceae bacterium UBA1786
CGTAGTTCATGCAGCACTTCAGTTTTGCACACTGACCTGCTAGTTTCTGTGGGTTTAGCGACATATCCTGGAATCTGGCAGCATTGGTTGACACACTCACAAAACGTGTCATCCAAGTAGCACAGCACAGTTCCCTGCCACAGGGACCCATACCGCCTATTCGTCCTGCCTCCTGACGCGCACCTATCTGTTTCATCTCTATCTTCACATGGAAGGCATTTGCCAAGTCCTTGATCAATTGACGGAAGTCCACACGTCCGTCAGCAATATAGTAGAATATTGCCTTTCCGCCGTCGCCCTGATACTCCACGTCACCTATCTTCATGTTCAGACCGAGACGCTTTGCAATCTGACGCGACTCAATCATGGTCTCGTGTTCCCTTGCACGGGCCTCAGCCCATTTGTCGAGGTCCGTCTGACGGGCCTTGCGGTAGATACGCTTCAGTTCAACGTCAGGTTTCAGGTTGGCCTTCTTTATCTGCATCTCAACCAGACGGCCTGTCATGGTGACAGTACCCACATCGTGACCCGGACTTGCCTCAACAGCCACGATATCACCTTTCTGCAGATCCAGGTGGTTGCTATTGATGAAGTAACCCTTTCTCGGAGACTTGAATTCCACCTCTACTATCTCGCTAGACCTTGCGTTTCCTGGAATGTCGGCAAGATAATCGTAGGTATTGAGTTTCCCCGGACACCTGTTACATCCTTCAATGCTTATTCCCGATGAGCCATCGCCCACTATATATTCGTTCATATTCTGTTATCTGTTTTTAATCAGTACTATCATTTTCAGTGCGAAGTCGAAGAACACAATCTTGGCATTGGCATTCTGGCTAATATCCCTCATGCACAATGACAATTCCTCCATGATGCCGATGACGTTGTTCTCGTTGATGAAAGGCGCGAACTTCACTGCAAATTCCTGTTCACGATCGTTCATGTAAATCAAATCCTGACGATGGAAATTATACATAAAGTTCTCTCTCAGCATGTGCTGGCAGTAGTTCAGAAAACGCTTTATCTTCTCCCGCCCCATACCTGCAACACCTTCGCTCCAGAGCTTCATCTCCTTTACCTTACGCTGATAGCTCAGTCGCATGAGTTCCACGAACAGGTCAAAGAACATGTTCTGTTCGCTGTCATCGCTGATATTCCTCAATGCCGCGGTCATATTGCCGTATGACGAGCGTGCAATCAGATGAGCCTGACCCTGTTCCAGTGAATGCTGACTGACGAGAGCCTGTTCTATGTCTTCGGTTGTGAGTCTCGGTACGCTGATGGTCTGACAACGGCTTCTGATAGTCTCCAGAAGCAGTTCCGGATGTTCAGACACCATTACGAAGACCACACCCTTTGGAGGCTCTTCAAGCAGTTTCAGGATCTTGTTCGCACAGGTAATGTTCATCTTCTCAGGCAACCAGATGATAACCACTCTGTATCCTCCCTGACTTGACCTAATGGAGAGTTTCTTGGTCAGGGCATCACTCTCTGGCTCGTAAATCATCAGCTGCTGGTTCTCGGCACCTATTGCATCCATCCATTCCTGATAGCCGAAATATGGGTTGTCAATCACCATCTCACGCCACTTCTTCAGGAAGTCATCACAAAGAGCTGGCTTTGAAGAATCCTTCTTGAAAATCGGAAAGGCCATGTGGAGGTCAGGATGCTGTAGTTTTGCCACCATCGCACGACCGTTGTCATTGACTGACAACAGTTTATCAGCCAGAGCCAGAGCCAGAGCCATTCCACCGTTACCCTCTGGTCCACAAAGCAGAATGGCATGTGGCAGACGTCCTGCGTCAGCCTCCTCAGTCAGTCTTCCGACCGCCTCACGCTGTCCTATGATTTCATCAAATCGCATATTGCCTTGCAAAGTTACAAAAAAGTTAGGAGTTAGGGGTTAGGAGTCCGGAGTTTTTTTATGCATGCAAAATCAAAATCATCAAATATTATGAAGGATGCATAAAGGATAAGCATGATTTTTAGTACAATATATATGAATAAGTAGTAAAAAATTTGGTAGGACGGGAAAAATGTCGTACCTTTGCACCCGCTTT
>DCGE01000223.1 GCA_002314525.1 Prevotellaceae bacterium UBA1786
AATGGTATTCGTCAGCGAAACAACCGCCTGGCCAACGCATTACAGGTACTTTTATATCTCTCAATGCCTGAAGAACATCGTTTCTATATCCTTGAGTATTAGGAATTTTTGAATCTTTTCCTACCCAAAGACCGCCATAGATACAAGAGCCGAGGTGCTCAGCAAACTGGCCATAGATTTCTTTGTTAATGACATCCTTTGCTGATTTTGTCTGCAAAGTTACAGTACTCTCTCTCTGCGCCTGAGTGCCCAATGCAAGCAATGAACAGACGATAGCAAGCGTAATTCTTTTCATAATTCAAATTAATTTCTTAACTTTGCAAAGTTAAACAAAAAAATTCGGATGAGAAAGAAGAAACGAACAATTATTTCAATAATATCTTGTTTTGTACTGATTTTTGCAATCGGCATTACGATGTATTATTCTATTATGTCACCAATAAATAAGAATAATACATCATACTTATATATCGATGCTGATGATGACATTGACTCAGTTTGCAGTAAAGCTGAAGATATCATTCCTGGAATTGCAGATATGATGTTCAATCTCATGACCAATATCTCATCATATCGAAACCACATCCATACAGGCCGATATGAAATATCACCCACTACCTCAACACTTGAATTGTTTCTTGCCATACGGGGACATCGGACTGTTCCTGTGAGACTGGTTGTTCCATCCGTTCGGACGATCAGCGAGATGGCTGAAAGAATCAGCAATCAAATGATGGTTGATGCTGAGACGTTGGAATCAATCCTCACTGACGAACAGGAATGTCACAAACTCGGATTTACCATTGAAACCATACCAGCGTTTTTCATTCCGGACACATACGAAATCTATTGGGATGCATCCACTGAAAAGATACTACAGAAACTCAAAGACGGATACGACCAATTCTGGGATGATACACGTCTTTCAAAATCAGAGGAGATCGGACTTTCACCGATTGAAGTATCAATCATGGCAAGTATCGTTGACAGCGAGACATCTGTTGATGACGAAAAACCGCGTGTTGCCGGATTGTATATGAACCGTTTGCATAAGGGAATGAAACTTCAGAGCGATCCGACAGTTATATATGCAACTGGTGACTTCAGCATCAGAAGAGTCTTGAAGAATCATCTGAAGATAGATTCTCCTTACAACACATACATGTACGAAGGTCTTCCACCAGGTCCCATCCGTATTCCGACAATCGCAGGAATTGATGCCGTTCTGAACCATGAGCGCAACAACTACATCTTCATGTGTGCCAAGGAGGATCTGTCTGGAACTCACAATTTTGCATCTAATAGTGCAGAGCATCAGGCGAACGCAAGAAAATATCAACGAGCATTAAATCAAATAGGAATCCGTCAATGAAGATACTGCTTCTCGGAGAATTCAGCAACGTCCACTGGACTCTTGCAAAAGGACTCAGGACACTCGGACACGAAGTAACCGTCATATCTGATGGTGACAGGTGGAAGAATTATCCGAGAGACATCGACCTCAAAAGAAGGTCACTCTCAAAAATTGATGCATTAAGATACCTTTTTGATATCTTAAGCAATCTTCCCAAGATGCGTGGATACGACGTCGTGCAACTCATCAACCCCATCTTTTTTGATTTGAGAGCCGGAAAACTCCTCCCGTTCTACCGATATCTCCGTCGAAATAACAAGAAAGTATTTCTCGGAGCTTTCGGCATGGACCACTACTGGGTGAAGACCTGCCTCGACTGCACGACGTTCCGCTACAGCGACTTCAACATCGGAAGCCGCCAACGTACTGAAGAACCCTTCAATCAGGAGTTCATCAAAGACTGGCTTAACGGAGAAAAGACCAATATCAATATTCGGATAGCACAAGACTGTGACGGAATCATCTCAGGCCTTTACGAATATGATTGCTGTTACAGGCCTCAATATCCGCAGAAAACCACATTTATTCCTTTCCCTATTGATACCAGTGAAATCCAGCCGGTTGCACATGATGGTCACAAGACAGTACGTTTCTTTGTAGGAATACAGAAGGGTCGTTTCGAATACAAGGGTACAGATATCATGCTGCATGCACTCGAAAGGGTAAAAGCCTCCCACCCCACCCTGTGTGAGATTGTCAAGGCCGAGAGTGTTCCTTATGAACAATACAAGCAGATGATGGATTCAAGTGATCTGATACTCGACCAACTCTACAGTTATACTCCTGCAATGAATGCTCTGCTTGCTATGGCAAAAGGACTCATTGTCGTAGGTGGTGGTGAACCTGAAAACTATGAGATACTCGGAGAAAGCGAACTGAGACCGATAATCAATGTCTTGCCCGATGAAGACGACTGCTACAAAAAGATGGAGCACATCGTACTCCATCCTGAAATCATTCCTGAATTGAAACGACAGAGCATTGAATACATCCATCGTCATCACGACCACATCAAAGTGGCTAAACAGTATATTCGTTCATGGTCTTGACAACATATCTGATTTCATCGTCTGTCAATACTGAATTTATCGGCAGACTCAACTCTTCGTTGGCCCAATCGTCGGTTATTGGCAGCTGAAGGTATCCGCTCTCCTTGAATGCCTTCTGACGATGGACAGGCATAGGATAATGTATCAGGGTTTCAATGCCTTGGGTTCTGAGGAACGACCACAGATTATCTCTGTATTTACATTTCACAGGGAACACATGATAGACGTTACTCATATCTGTAACCAACTGCGGTACCTTTACCCATTCATTGTTTATATTCTCACAATAGAACTTCGCAATTTCCATCCTGCGGTTGTTGTCTTTGTCCAGAGAACGCAACTTCACCCTCAATACAGCAGCCTGAATTTCATCCAGACGTGAGTTGACACCCTTCACCTCATGAACATACTTGTCAGATTGGCCATAATTGGCATGTTTCCTGACTATTGAAGCAAGATCAGGGTCGTTTGTAGTTATACAGCCCCCATCACCCAGACAGCCAAGATTCTTACACGGATAGAAACTGAAAGCCGCAGCATCACCGATGTTTCCGGCCCTTCTGCCGAACATCGAAGTCAGATCCATCTTCAGAGATGAAGAATAGATTGCGCCATGTGCCTGACACGCATCCTCACAGACCTTCAGGTTATGTGTGTGTGCAATAGTCATAATTTGATCCATGTTGCACACTCTTCCATACAGATGAACAGGAACAATGGCACGTGTCCTGTATGTCACCAGACCCTCCAGCACATTCTCATCCATCAAGGCATTGTCAGTCCTGACCTCACAGAATACAGGTTTCAGTCCGACTCTTGAAATTGCCAGAACCGATGCAGCAAAAGTATGTGAAGGCACTATAACCTCATCACCTTCAGTCCATCCGTACATATCCTTCCATGCCTGAAAAATAATAGTCAGAGCATCAAGGCCGTTACCTACAGATATACAGAACTTCGAACCGATGAAGTCGGCAAATTCTCTCTCAAACATCTGCACTTGATGTCCTTGAATATACCAGCCCTTACTGAGAACATCATCGATGGCGTCGGTCAAGTCATGTCCGAAAGAGTCATTGACTTTCTTCAGGTCGTTGAATTTTACTGTCATAACATATTCGTGATTTAGTCTTCGGCTTCCAGGTCCTCAATGTTCAGAATGCCAAGTTCAAATGCTCGTGTTACGAGTCGGGTGGCATTGACACTACGGCTGGTTTCACCGAACAGTCTTACAATCAAGTCATTCTGACGTTTCTCAAGTGATTTCACGCCGAAAGGCATGCTTTTCAGATTTGCAATCATGTCTTTCGTATATCCAAGAGCGAGATGCTTGAGCAGACGCTTATCATATTCATCGAGATCATAATCAATCTCCGCGTCTTGCATACGGACTTCCTTCTCTACCGTCTGCATGTACCTCTGCAGAATTTTCTCAAGAATCGGCTGGTTGAAAACCATGCGTTTTCCGCTCATCACCTGCATCACGTCACCTTTGGTAAGCAGTTCACCGCATTTCAGAATAATACCATCAGCACCAGCCTTTATGACATCCACCCAAAGACGCTCGTTCATGATTTCACCCGTGAAAATCAATATCTTCACATCTGGATACCGTTTCCTGAGTTGCCGACAGATATCTACACCGATAGTCGTCGAACCACCGAGCCCGAGGTCCAGCAAGACCAAGTCGGGTGTCTTGTCACGCATCAAAGGCCAGAACTCATTCTCGTTCTGAGCCGTTCCGACTATCTCAGCTTCAGGATGCTCGTTTCTGAATATTCCCTCAGTACCTTTGAGTTCGAGTTTTACGTCCTCAACAATTATTACTTTGAACTTTTCCAATTTATTATCGTATTAGTTTATATCCTGTTTTGATAACGGCAGGGTAAAGGCGATACGTGTTCCCCCACCCTCTTCTATATGTTCTGCAAATATTCTGCATCCTCTGTGCCCACAATGCTCATCGTGTTCTCGTATGATCTGTTTGCAGATGATAAACTGTGATCCGACAAGAATATCCCTTAATGCATCGTATCTCAGATTGTCGGGATAGAAAAGCCTGTCAAGTTCCTCGTCATCGAGAATCAGACCGAAGTCTTCGAATGCAAACTTAACAAAACCTTCTGACTTGACAAAATAAAAACGGATATTTTCGTGGTTTTCACCCGTTTCTTTTGTTATTCCCACCAGATTCTCGATCAGATATCTCATCATTTCCTCATCGCCGATGAACGAAAGTCCGGCGTCTTCTCCGTCCTTCAGCAGAGCGATCTGTTCACCGATCCTTTCATTGAAATACTCGGCGACATCCATACACCTGATGGGCCTTCTCTTGAATTGCACCTTGTCAAGCTGCCTCATGGCATGTTCGCTCAGCATACTGAAGACACGCTCATAATATACGGCCAATTCCTCCGCATCCTTCAGGTTCGTTATTTCTTTGTCTTCGAGTATATTCAGTATTTTCGAAGGATAGTACATCGTCTCGTGCTTGATGGTTGACAGACAGTTGTCAAGTATCATGTTCTGAACATGCAGATTGTTGTCCTCATATTCTATCCGTCGGTTTTCCTCGTCACTGATCTGGGTTGCCAACTTGTACAGGTATCGCTGTACAAACAGATATATCAGGATTCCTGCAATCACCAATATCACTACTATATGAATAGCCCACCATGTGTCTCGGTTTGTTTTCGAGAGCTTTTCACAGTAAGCCTCCAGACTCTTGTCCTGTCCGCACAAACGGTACAGACGTGCATAGATCTTATTATTGTAGGCATACAGACCTATGTCCTTCTTTGCCAAGGCAGCGATGGCAATTTCGTTCCTGACATCAAGTATTGAAACATAGTCAGTCACAAATCCGTCACTCCACCAGTCCAGTTCCGGCATATACCGTCCACCGTTCATCACCATCAACTTGCTTCCGTTCGGATTCATCTTCTGGTAATACTTGTTCAAGTACTCAATAGTACTGTCTCCGTATGCTATGGCGAGGTCGAACTCCCGGTTGACATTGGCAAAAAATGTGCTGTCGGCAAACCTGTGAGCGTTATTCAGATACGCGTCATCCGGAATCTGCATATCCATGAGTCTCTGACCTTCCTCTGCATAAAGCCCGGAGACGGCGGTCCATAGACCTATTGCCATAATCATCCTCATCACACCCTTCGGCAATCGGAAGGAGAACCTGCTGCCCTCTCCTACCCGACTCTCCACATCGAATCGGCATACATCAAACTGACGGCTGGTCTTCTTGTATTTCTCAATGATACCCCTGCAGTTCATCAGTCCGAATCCGAATCCCTTCCTGTCGCTGTACATCGCATCATCCGACATATCCATGCCTACACCAGTATCCTCAACGCTTATCTCCACATAGTCCTCCCCGTCTCTGGCGGATAACCTGACATAGCCCTTATCTGTAAACTTGCGCGAGTTATCAAGCAACGTATTCATCATGAACAAGGTCAGGATCCTGTCGGCCTTCACCACCGCATCAGTATCACAGATTTCAAGCGATATACCCTTCTGTTCAAACGAGTTGCTGTTCTTTGATAAAGTATCAAACAAAGGTTTCAGAGCAAATGACTCAACATGCAGTTTCACTATACCCTGCTTCATCTTTATCCAATGAGTCAGCACATCGTTGTAGTCTTTTATCTTACGGAAGAGTTCCATGGCATACGTTCTGTATTCCATGTTTTCGTCTTCTGCCCTGTAGTCCTGAATGGCCCTGATTCCCCTGCTCAGGAAAGGCATTATTCCGTTGACTATCGACAGCGAAGTGCATTTATCAATATAGCTTCGTTTGTTTTTCGCCAGTCGTAGTTCGAGCACGGCACGTTCCTCCTCCATCAGTTCCTGCAAACGGAGTCGTTTGTATGTCCTGCGCCTTCGGATAAGGAGAGTAGCAATGATAACACCTATCAATATCAGCACACCTATAGTCAACACCGTTCTCTTCAACCACATCAGTTTATTCTGATCATTCTCAAGCACTTCCTTCCGCTGTTCGAACTGTTTGTCCTGACGGGTTTCGTCAAGAATATCCAGATATGCGTTTCTGTGCTGGTCTGATTTGCCCTTGTCGCCCAGACTTGAGTAAACAATACTCAGATGTTCATGCATCTTTGCAATCCAATCCAGAGGTTCAATACTCCAATTACACTTGTCATCCTCGTCAAGTCTCGCCTGATGCGCTGCCAGTAAGGCTAAATCCAAAGCTTTTTTTGTGTCACCTTTATGCAGGTACCAGGTACTGATAGTAAGATAAGCCAGCGCACGGCTGTATATTGATCCGTATTTCTTGTATAACTGAAGCGCCTTCTGTGCAAACACGAAACCAATGCTGTCTCCTACCATGCCATCGGTATCCCATAGCGAACTGAACGAAGCAAACGTCTTCAGGGCATCTTGATCGGTAATCAAGATGTCTGCCATCCTCTGCAGTGCACAAGCCTCATTATATTTCAGGTTCTTCTGGCGTGCCACCACATATGCCTCAGTAAGATACTGCATCTTTATGTTCATGTCGGTACTTCCCTGACCGATACTGCTGCAGAGCGTATAATACCTTGCCAGTTGAGCTGTATCGTTCTTCACCAAGTCCATGTTTTCTCTGACCAACCGCATGTTCGTCCTCGAGTCTCTGTCCTGCAGCTGGTTGTCAAAGAAGGTTGCCGATGCAAGGTAGTACTCACTATGCCCGTAGTTATATTCCAGTTCGGTCAGGATATCGGCGTATGCGTTTTCTCCCTTTGGTTCAGGTTTTTCAGCATCAAGATACTTCTCGGCTTTCATCGAGTAGTCGTAGTAGTCTTTGTTCATTGAAGTTACCTGACATATCTTCATCAGTCCTACACATGCCATCAATCTTGTCTGATCATCGTCACACTCGTCATAACTGGCTTGGTACAGACGTATCGATTCCTCATAGTCCATTTCCATGTACTTCACGAACCCTCTGTTTCCCAGTGCTTCCGCCCTACCCTTCGTAGCTTTCTGCGAGGCTGCCATAGCTTTCTCCGAAAGTATCGATGTACTGTCGAGTGATATGTATCTCATTCTGTAGGCTGCCACATTGAGTGAATCGACCAAATCACTACCGGAGCCGTTTCCGCCCTCGTGACAGCCGACGAACAATGACAGAACAACCGCAGACAATACGATCATTCCATACCTTTTATATATATAAGCAGTCTTCATCAGCCACAAAGTTAGTCATTATTTTTCAAAAACATAAAAAAACACAGAATTATTTTGTATTTCCCCGTGTTTCCATTAACTTTGCAGACATTATGCAACAGAACAGATTAATCCGACTTATCAGCCTAATAGGCTTTATCGCCTTTGCCGTCGTCAGTTGTTGGGCAACGACGGAATCCCTCCACATGCTTCTGCCTTCATGGCCGAAGATACTGTGCTGGATAGTTACCATCGGCTTCTTCGTCATTGCCTCCATAGGCACGAAGATGATCGTGGACAGTCTCAACCAGAACATCTACCTTCAGAACCGCAACGTGATCTTCCTCGGTGGAGTCATCATCACACTGCTCTTCTGGCTGGTTTGTTCAATGCCAACCAACACCCATACGTTCTTCTACCGTTCCACAGTGTGCGAGGTGGCAGAACATGACCTACAGACCACAAAGTCCTACCTCCTTCAGTTGCGCGACAATATCGACATCGAAGAAGGTATCAAAGCCAAGCAGGAGGATATTGCCAACAAGGTGGAGATCAAACTGCGCGACCTGGAAGACGAGATCGACAACGTCAACAATGTTGGCGACGGTCCGAATGCAAAGAAGATTCTCTACGAGATAGCCCAGCTGCTTCAGTGCGACCCTATCCCACCCCTCTCAGGTGCAGCCCAGAGTTCTGAACAACGTCAGGCACGCAAGACTCAGTACCGTGAGAAAGTACATGCACAACTTGAAATCTTCAAACAGCATATCCGCAAGACCGACTCCCGTCTGGCTTCCGTCAACTATCAGGCCGATGCCACCAAGAACCTCGACGACCTCTCTGCCGTTGAGGAAGAGTTCATTTATATGAACATCATAAAGCGGATCGACAACAACGTCATATCACGTCTTGACCTGGCCCTTCAGAAGTCGTATGCCACCATCAAGAACTATTCATCCTATATCACCTTCATGAACGATGCCGACAAGGCACGCTACACAGCCAAGAACCCGCTCACCGAGACCTCACGTCTGCTCAGTGTCTTCGAAGTATGGAAAGACTACCTGGCGGGCGAATACAAGGGACGCAGCTTCTCCTTCTGGCTTATCATCTCGATTCTTGTCGATGTCGCTGCATTCATCTTCTTCGACATCGCCTTCCGCAAGGAGGAATAGAAATAAAAAAGGTCTGAGAATTTCTCTCAGACCTTTCTGTTTGTTCAGTTCCTTCTCGGAGCACCGCCGCCGAAGCCGCCTGGCATTCCGCCGCCCATAGGCATTCCACCGCCCATGCCGCCGAAACCGAAGCCACCGCCGTTGGCTGACTTGATAGGATCACCAAGTGCTGAAGCTTCAGCATCCTTGTCGTTGAGCTTGAAGACCATGAACTTAGGACTCTTCTCTGTGCATGGAGTCCATTCACCGCCCTTAGGACCGTTAGGATCACTGTACTTTGCAAAGTTTGTCCAAGCAGTCAGCATCTTCTCAGCGAGATCCCAGTCGCCCTTTGTCCAAG
>DCGE01000178.1:0-3879 GCA_002314525.1 Prevotellaceae bacterium UBA1786
GTCGGCAGACACTGCATGGAAGTCGTAGTCGCGATTCTGGAATAACACTTTGGTCTTCTGCTCTTTTGGCGAACAGTATTCTATCTCGCCGTAGTCGGATACTCCGACGAATGTGCTGTTGCCGAGTGAATATAAATCCATTACAGCACCTAACTGAGGCATCTTGAAATCGCGGCGAGTTCCGGTGCAGGTGCTGAGAGCTTTGAAGACTTCCGGCTGATATGTGTTGCCTTCATATTTTTCCAGATATTCCCATGACATCAATGCAAGATAATCAGCAAGGTCAGTCTTGCCGTTTTCGAACTGGATGCTGGCGGTGTTGCCTAATGTGCGGCCCAAGGAACGGTATGTCAGTGTGTCGGCTACGTTTTTTGCGTATGTGGCATGGTCACGCTGTTCCTCGGCTGACTTCTGATGGCTCAGTGCCAGTTCGCGTTGCTGACGTGCTACATCAGCTGCTAGAACGGCTTTGTTCTCTGCGTCACGTGCTGCCTGACTTTCCTGTTCAGCCTTGTAGCGCATTTCCATAGCTATCTTCGACTGTTCCTCAGCCTTGACGCGTTGCTTGTCAGAGATGGACTTCTGCTGATATGCAATTGATTCCATCTGTTGACTCACACGTTTTACTACAGCTGCATCAGACTCATGTGATCGGAGAGAGTCGAGTTCACGTAGGAGTGTGGCGTTGTCTTGAATGACAGTCTGGCTTTTCCCGAGAAAGTATGCACCTATGACTGATGCAATAAATAGGACTGCCGTCGAAATATATGCTATGGACCTGGTTTTCATGTTTATTTACGTCGTAATACGAGAAGCGTTATGTCGTCGCTTTGCTCAGCTGAGATGGTGAACTGTCTGACAGAACTGTTGACGGCATCCACTATCTCCTGACTGGTAGCACCGAGACGAGACTTGAGTAACTGGACGAGACGGTAATCACCATACTGGTTTTTATCGACGTCTTCGGCTTCGGTGACTCCATCTGTAAACAATACGAGTGCATCTCCCTTGTCGAGGGAGAGACGGTCACTGGCGAAGTCAATTCCTTCGATGGCTCCAAGTACGAGGTTGTTGGAACTGCTGATTAAGTCAACAGAACCGTCGGAACGGAGAATGTAAGGACAGTTATGTCCTGCGTTAGTATATTCTATCTCGCCTGTGATGAGATCGAGGATTCCGTAGAATACAGTAACGAACATGGAGTTCAGGCTTTCTTCGCACAATAGGTCGTTGACAGTCTTCATGCATTCAGACGATGTAATACCATGAATGCCATTGGCTTTTATCATGGTACGGCTTACTGCCATGAAAATGGCAGCCGGAACACCCTTTCCGCTTACGTCGGCTATTGTGAATCCGATTCGGTGGTCGTCAATAGGGAAGAAATCGAAGAAGTCGCCACCTACGTCTTTTGCTGAGATCATACTGGCGTAGATGTCAATCTTGTCAGCCTCCGGAATGTTGAGTTTGAAAGATCGTGGCAGAATGGCATGCTGTATCTCACGAGCAACACTGAGATCACTCTGTATATCGACAAGCTGGCGGTGCTCTTTCTGTGTTGCATGTATGTATTCGATTTGTTCACGTGCCTTCTCTATGGTTCGTTCCAGATCATCGAGGTCGATAGGCTTTGTGGCAAAGTCGAAGGCTCCGCCGTTCATAGCCTGACGTATGTTATCCATGTCACCGTATGCACTTACCATGATGCATTTCTGTGCTGGGTTGCGCATCTCATTGAGTTTGGCAAGGAGGGTAAGTCCATCCATCTCAGGCATATTGATATCGGAGAGGATGATGTCGATATCGGGATTGGCAAGAAGCATCTGAAGGGCTTCAAGACCGTTGTGGGCAAAATAGAACTGATATTCCTCTTTGCGGATTTTTCTGCGGAAATGCTGTGTGAGAAGTAACTCGAGGTCTACTTCATCGTCAACGCTGAGTATTTTTAATGGCATATTCAGTTGTTTGAAATTTACAATCAATGATAATTCTTTGTTCTTAAAAATGCAAAGTTAATAATTTTTCTTGATTGTTTGATGTTTTATTCGCTCTTTTTATTTATCTTTGCAAAAAATATTTTACAAACCAATTTAACTATCGTATTTTATGAAAAGAAAATTATTAATTACCTTTTTCTTGTCGGCTTTGATGTGTATATCGGCATTGGCCGATCAGCCATTCCGAAACCAGCGATATGACGCGCTCAATGTCTTGGATATCAATGATAAGAGCATTGTCTTTGTCGGTAATTCCATCACTAATATGCACGATTGGTTCGAAGCATTCGGCTGTGACGCCAGAGTTGTTGGACGTGGAGTTAGTGGTGCTGTCAGCAGTGAACTCCTTGACAATATCGAAGCCGTTCTGATAGGTCATCCGGCAAAGATCTTTATTCTTATCGGGACAAACGACCTCGGAACTTATTTCGACGGAGAGGGGAATCCTATTGTTGAGACACCATTTGAGAATATGAAGAGGATACTCTCACGAATCACAAACGAGAGTCCGAATACAGAAGTATTTGTTCAGGCAGTGTTGCCTACATGCAATACGGATACATATATCAAACGTGTTCCGTTCACAAGGCAGTTGAACACCAAGACCAAGGAATATATTGATCAGTTGAACAATGCAAAAGTGCATTTTCTTGATACTTTCACACCACTTCTCAACGGTACGGTGCTGAACAGTAAATACACAGCAGACGGTATTCACCTTTTTGCCAGCGGATATCAGGTGTGGTGCAACAATATCAAGGAACAAGTAGGTCTGGAAACAATATATCCTGATCCAAAGACAAGTCCGATATCCAATATCACCCAGGATGGTTTTGTCACTTCGCACCTGATGCGTGCTTCCTACTTCAACAGTTATAAAGTCAACAGTGACAATATCCTGCTTATCGGTGACGATATGATTATGGCTGGTGAGTGGCATGAATTGTTGCATAGTACTAAAGTCCTGAATCGTGGAAGTGGATGGGGCTACAACTCATTCAGCATCGCGACTATGATAAAGGCTCTGCCTGCAATTCTGCACGGCAAACCTGCCCCAGCACAGATATGGCTGTGTCCTACTCATAACGATGCCAATGCAAAGACAGCTGTCGCTACTTTCAAGCAGAACGTGGAGACTTTCATCACCACGGCAAAGGGGAAGTTGGCAAATGGTGCTCAGACAAAGTTCGTCCTTATGGCCTGTCCTCCTTCAAACGCGTCGGATACGAATACCAATTTCATCGTCAAGTACAATGCGGCAATGAAGGAAATTGCTGATGCTCAGGATGGTGTGGAATTTGTGGATATCTATACACCTCTTGTAAATGGCAGTATCGCTGATACACAGTATTCTACCAGTGGACGTGTCTATGGCAAGGGCTATGTCAAGATTGCCCAGACCATGTTGCCTCTTGTAAAGGAGGTTGATGATAATGCGTGGGTACTGTCAGACTCTGAGTGTAATTCGCTGTATGCCAAGATTGCCGCTCGTAAGACTCTCGGTGAACTGTGTCAGACGGCTACGGAACTCATCGCAGGAGATAGGGCGGACAGGTTTTCGGTTACTGAAGTCGGGAAGACACGTCAGGCTGTCGATGGCGGTTGGACTTTGTTGCAAGGTAATCCAAACACAGTTGAACTGAACAACAAGGTTACTGCGCTCAATAAACAAATAGAACAGCTTCGGAAGTCTCAGTCATCGAATTTCCGAACTACGACAATCGTTGACGGAAAGTTTGCTGATGGTACAGTGTGGTACACTATGCAACTTTCGGCTGCTGGCTGGTACCTGAGTGACAATGCCGGAGCAGAGTATATTGCGCTCAATAACAACAAGACCCACTTCAAGGATGCCGATCTGTGGTGCTTTACAGGTAATAAC
>DCGE01000178.1:3924-9927 GCA_002314525.1 Prevotellaceae bacterium UBA1786
GCAGGTGCAAGTATGGTATTAGCTTCCCCTTCCACTATGTCGGGTGAGACTGGCGGCACAGCTTATCCGATTCTCAAGGATGCCGGTAAGCTTGGCACATATCGTCATCTGTGGGTGTTTGAGGGTACTGATGTGTTAGGAGAGGATGTTTCAGCCTTCTATATGTACCAGAAGGAAAACTCAGCCAACATAGTGAACAACCGTGGGAACAAGATGGCATTCTGGACAGGTGGAAAGGATAGCGGCTCTGCCGTTCAGGTTGCAGAGGGACTCATCACCGTTCCGTTCAATAAGAATACTGGTGATTTCACTGTAGGTAAGGGTGCAAGTTCGTACAACTCACGTTGGACAGCCAACAAGGTTGACTTCCAGGCAGAGATATATTGCGGCCCAAACAACATGAACTATAATGGCGATAACCTGCGTATCTTCTCGGGTTCGGCTCAGAGTTCCACATATTATATTGTGGCTCCTAAGGGTTATCGAGTTCTTGGTTACAGGTTTGATTTCGTAGGTGAGGCCGAGGGCATCAAACTCACAACAAGTGATGGACAGTCATTCACTACAAAGACGACCAAGCAGGCTCTCTCTGTAACTGGTCTGACAGATGATGCATCATTCACGTTGGCCGGTGCCAACAAGGGTGTCACGCTTGAGAATTTCTATGTTGATATCACTAAGGAACTCGGTGGAGGAAATGCAGAGGAACAGTTCGACGTGTTTATCACCACCTCGTCGCCAAACTACAGAATACCCGCTATTGCAACAACTCGTAAGGGTACGGTCATCGCTGTAGCTGACTATCGTTACGGTGGTGCTGATATTGGTTATGGTAGTGTGGAACTCCGTCGTCGCATCTCATACGATAACGGAAAGACATGGGGCGATATTCTGGAGTTCACCAAAGGCCAATATGCTACTTCCCCACAACCTAAGTATGATGCGGCATATGGTGATCCATGTATTGTTGCAGACCGTACAAGTGACAAGATAATGGTGATGAGCTGTTCGGGAAATACCGGTTTTCCTAATGGAACACGACAGGTTCATCAGGGCATCATGCGATTCTACAGTACTGACGAGGGCGAGACATGGAGCAACCCTGTGAACCTTGAGAGCCAGTTCTATTCACTGCTTGACAAAAGCGATAAAGGACCTATCCGTTCGATGTTCATCGGTTCGGGGCGTATCTTCCAGAGTGCTATAACCAAGGTGGGTGATTATTACCGTCTTTATTGTTCAGGACTTGTGAAGGATGTCAATGGCACGAACTGCAATTATGTGTATTACAGTGACGACTTCGGTGAGAACTGGCATGTGCTGGGTGATATCCATACACCTGCAATCAGCAATGGTGATGAACCAAAGGCTGAGGAAATGCCTGACGGAAGCATCATCTGCTCTTCACGTATCGGCGGCGGACGTCGTTTCAATATCTTCACGTTCACAAACATAGAGAAGGCAGAGGGCTCATGGGGTACAGAGGCGGCTTCGACAAGTGCCAACAAGGGCGTTATCGGTCCAGGTTGTAACGGTGAAATCATGATTATTCCTGTAACACGCAACTCCGACGGCAAGGCAATGTATCTTGCTCTCCATTCAACACCTGAAAATACTTCACGCACCAATGTCAGCATCTACTACAAGGGCCTTCCGGACTTCAACTCCTTCAAGGATGCTGAGACGTTTGCAGCAAACTGGGAAGGTAAGCATCAGGCTTCAAAGATTGGTTCGGCATATTCCACTTTCACCCTTATGCAGAACAATCACATAGGATTCCTTTATGAGGAAAGTACATATGGCAAGGATTACACGATAGTCTTCAAGGACTACAGCATCGAACAGATTACTGACAGTGCATATTCATATAATGCAGAAATGAAACGCACTGATTATCTCTCCGAACATATCGGTGAGAAGATAGATAAGGTGTTTGAAAAGACGGGGAAATATGTTGGAATGATTGACGTAAACAAGAGGGCTGACGTTGATGCGCTGGTTGCCCAGTTTCGCCAATCAGGAGAATTCTCGGATTACGAAGCTATCATCGCCGGACTGCAGGAAGCCCAGGTCAGAGTGAGTGCTGATAAGGAGTACTTCCTCTGTAATAAACAGTATTCCACAAATTATCTCACATGGAGCGTAAGCCATTTTATTGGCTCGGTTCAGAGTGCCTCGAATGCTCAGAAGCAAGTGTTCCGTTTTATTGATGCAGGCGATGGCCTTTGGTATGTATTCAATACCTTCAAGAAGGTATATCTAAAGGATACACCGAGCACCGGCAGCGAGGTGGGCAATACTGCTGATCAGGCAAACGCAGGTAAGTATGCTGTTAAGAGCCAGTTGGACGGTAGGAGTGCTCTTGTCTCGCAGAATCCGAAGGTTGCCTCATCACCTGCTGTCAGTCTGAACTCAAGCAAGAAAGTGATGCCTGGTGGAGCGTCGGCTGAAGCCTCACAGTGGTTGATCGAAGGACTGGAAACGACTGGAGTTTCAGATGTTAGTCCGGAAATGAGAAATGAGAGTGGTGCTTTGTATAATGCCAATGGCCAGCAAGTGAGTCGGAACTATAAAGGCATTGTGATACAGAAGGGTAGAAAGTATCTGCAGAAGTGATCATTATATCAAATCAAATAAAAAAGGACTTCGTGAAGAAGTCCTTTTTTGTATTACCGTGTGGCAATTAGTATACCCACTTGACATAGCAGAAGTCCTGACGATGAGGGAGGAGTTCGTGCTTCGGATAAATACGGATTGCTACCTTGAAGTCGCCTGCGTTCGGAATGGAGTGGTAACCTTCGAAGACGAAGTTGTTGCCTTCGCGTCCGATGACATGGAGCGGTTCAACCTGGAAGACATGGAGCTTGCCAGTCTCGATGTCGTTGCAGAGGGTAACGATCTCAAGTCCGACGGCATCATCAAGTCCTTGCTCGTCAATAGTGAACTGTACCTTGTATTTCTTTCCGCTCATGACATTGCTTGACTTGAGTTCTGGATCTTTGTCTGTACTGACGACGTTGATACCATCCCATCGCTGTGCTACGGTCTCTTTCCATGCTACAAGTTCATGTATCTTTGCGAAGTTGTCAGCTTTGAGAATAGCAGCACGTTTTGCCAAAGGTCCGTAGAAGCGCTCAAAGTAGTCATCAAGTTGGCGTTTCATGGTGTAATGAGGTGCAATCTGTGCAATGGAGTTCTTCACCACCTTCAACCAACGGGAACTATAGTCGTGACCTTCTTTGTCATAATATAGAGGTATAATCTCGTTTTCAAGCATCTGGTAGATAGTTGCTGCATCGAGTTGATCCTGCTGGTCTTGATTCTGATAAGTGCGTTTCTCAGTAAGTGCCCAACCAGCACCTTCGCGGTAGCCTTCGTACCACCAGCCGTCCTTGACTGAGAAGTTGACAACTCCGTTCATAAGAGCCTTCTCGCCTGATGTACCTGATGCCTCAAGAGGTCGGGTAGGAGTGTTCAGCCAGATGTCTACGCCACTGACAAGCCGTTTTGCAAGGCGGATGTCGTAGTTCTCAAGGAAGATGATCTTGCCGAGAAATTCAGGACGACGGCTGATCTCGTAGATTTTTTTGATAAGTCCCTGACCACCGCCATCGTGTGGATGTGCTTTGCCTGCGAAAAGGAACTGAACCGGGTGTTCAGGATCGTTGACGATCTTGGCAAGTCGGTCAAGGTCAGTGAAAAGAAGATGTGCACGCTTGTATGTTGCGAAACGGCGTGCGAATCCGATTGTGAGAGCATTCGGCGAAATCTTCTTCAGAATTTCAACGATACGTGAAGGATCGCCTTGATTCTTGATCCAGTCTTCCTCGAACGCAGTCTTGATATAGTTGACGAGTTCCTGCTTCATCTGTTTGCGAACTGCCCAGATGACATCGTCCGGAATCTTGTAGATGGATTCCCATATTGACTGGTTGCTCTGGTCCTTCATGAAATCCTTGGTGAAGTAGTTCCCGAATACTGTCTGCCATGCGCTGGAACTCCATGTAGGGAAATGAACACCGTTGGTGACATAGCCGACGTTATCCATCTCCTCTGGGTAGTAGCCTTTCCAGATCGGTGCGAACATGTCCTTGGAAACCTGACCGTGAAGCCAACTTACGCCGTTGACCCATGTGGAGGTGTTGCATGCAAATGTAGACATGCAGAAACGTTCGCTCTTATCTTCAGGATTGGTACGACCCATGCCCATGAACTTATCCCATGAAGTACCCATGAGAGTTGGGTATGCAGACATGTATTTTGCGAAGAGACCTTCGTCGAAGTAGTCGTGGCCTGCAGGGACGGGAGTGTGGACTGTGTAAAGGGATGTCGTGCGTACGATTTCACAAGCTTCGTTGAATGAGAAACCGTCTTTTACATAGTCAACGATACGCTGTACATTGCAAAGTGCTGCATGGCCTTCGTTGCAGTGGTATATTTCCGGGTTGATACCGAGTTTCTTCAGGGTGAGAACACCACCGATTCCGAGGAGAATCTCCTGCTTGAGACGGTTCTCCCAATCGCCACCGTAAAGTGAGTGTGTGATTGAACGGTCGAACTCACTGTTGAGCTCGTTGTCGGTATCGAGAAGGTACAACTTCACGCGACCTACGTTAACGCGCCACACATATGCATGAACCGTGTAGTTGTTGTAAGGAACATCGATTATCAAAGGATTGCCATTGGAATCGAGTTCGCGTTCGATAGGGAGTTGGGCGAAGTTCTGTGCTTCGTACTTTGCTATCTGGTCGCCATTCATGGAAAGAGCCTGTGTGAAGTATCCGAAACGATAGAGGAATCCCACAGCGCACATACGTACGTTGGAATCGGATGCTTCCTTGATATAGTCGCCGGCAAGAATTCCGAGACCGCCTGAGTAGATTTTAAGGACATGGGACAGACCATATTCCATACAGAAGTATCCTACTGAAGGACGAGACTCGTCCGGCTTCTCGTCCATATATGCCCGGAACTTGGAATAGACTTCGTTCATCTGGGCGAGATACTTGCTGTTTGCGGCAAATTGTTCAAGAGTCTCGAACTTGATGCGTGAGAGCTGAAGTATAGGGTTGTGACATACCGTCTTCCACATAACTGGGTCAAGTTCCTTGAACAGTTCACGGGCATCAGCATTCCAAGACCACCACAGATTGTTTGCAATCTCCTTGAGTGGCAGAAGCGGCTCAGGAATTGTTGTGTAAACAGTTATATCTCTCCAATTTGCAACATTTGTGTTACTTGCTTTTAAATCCATTGTTTTTTACCTTAAAAAATTTTTATTATTGATTATTTTACTGAATTGAGTCTCTTGTCACGTGCCTTAATGGCATGGTCATAGGCTATAAAGTAGTTTTTGATGAAATGCTTCCAAAGGGCTTTTTCGGCGGTGCTCGCCGCTGCTGCCCTCATGTGAGCCACTTCTTCAGGTGATTTTTGTGTAAAGTCAAGAATCAGATGTTTTATCTCTTCTGCAGCATCGATGAAGTTGGAATCTGTGCGGTGTATGACCGATACACCCGTTTCTTCTTCAATCTGACTTGCCCAAAGTCCGAATCCAGCCAGATCGGTCGTGATGCAAGGCACGTGGAAGGCAACACTCTCAAGAGGCGTATATCCCCATGGTTCATAGTATGACGGATATATGCTGAGATCGTTTCCGATAAGCAGGTCGTAGTAGTGCATGTCAAAGATGCCGTCATGACCATCCAAATAGCATGGAACGAATATTACCTTGACATGCTCATTAGGACGATTATGCATGTCGAGCCAGTTCATCTGTGAGAGAATCATATCCTGCTCTTGGTTGTGGAGGTCGTGTGTGATACGAGGATTACTGCAAGGGAATGAGAGGGCAGAGTTGTTCTCAAGACGTTTCAGCAATTCAATCCGAGGTCCCTTGGTCCATGCCGGTACGTTGATGAATACCACGATGTCCTTGCTTAGAGTATCTTCCTGACGGAGACGGTTCAGACTGTCGACAAGCATATCAATGCCCTTGTTCTT
>DCGE01000178.1:9959-10099 GCA_002314525.1 Prevotellaceae bacterium UBA1786
TTGAATTCGTATCGTCCGCCTGTGCCGATTATGATGGTCTTGTCAATATCCATGTTTGTCCCGAGTAGGGAGTTCGCTACCTGAAGTAGTTTGCGACGTGCTGAACGGCGGGAATAGTCAAACGGCTTACCGTCAACAGG
>DCGE01000178.1:10141-12672 GCA_002314525.1 Prevotellaceae bacterium UBA1786
TTTGTCAGAACCACATCGGCTGGAGTGTCAAGGAGTTGCTTGCATTCGCGTGCAGTAATGTCGCTTACGGTGGTGAAGCAGTCAACGTAGTAGGCAGTCTGTTTTTCTATGGAATGTTTTGATTCCATATTGAGCTCGCGGGCCATCTGGTCCCCATTATATGCCCATAGATAGTCGTAGAGAGGTTTGTTGTTGCCTGCAATTGAACGTCCTATGCTTGTGGCATGAGTCGTGAAAATTGTGGCAATCCGTGGAACGGCTTTCTGTAGGTATAAAGCTCCGAGGCAGGTCATCCATTCATGGGCATGATAGATGACGTTGAACTTATCTTTACCATTATGACGGTACCAGCTTTCGGCTACTTTGGCAGATGCGTATGAAAACATCGATGCTTCATCATAGTCGCCATATGCGTGAAGGGAATCAACCTGGAAATTCTCCCAAGCCCAGTTGTATATCCTGTCGCGTTCTGCATAGAAAGGAGTGAAGTCTACCAAAATTGCAATTGGCTCGCCAGGTACGTTCCATCGGCCTGCACGGATGAGGAGATTGTCATCTTTTCTGGCTTTTGCGACCCATGATTTCAATAAACTCTTGTCTTCAATGAACAATGGGTTGTCATTGCCATTGGTAAAGTCCGGTCCGATGAAAAATACTTTATCAGGAAAGTGTTCCTGCATGGTTTTGGCACGGGATGAAAGTACCGTGTAAATTCCTCCGACCTTATGGCATACTTCCCAACTTGACTCGAATATGAAATCTGGCAATAACAGCTCTTTCTTTGTCATTTTTTTCTGCTTTGGTAAATAATTTGCAAAATTAGGAAAAAAAATCGGGATTACAAAAAAAAGGTGTATTTTGCTGCGTGTGTTATAGCTTTTTATGCAATAAACTTTGATTTTGATTTTTTTATTTGTAACTTTGCAATGATTTTCGACATAAAAACAACACGATATGGAATTAGCAAGTAAATACAACCCAGCAGAGGTTGAAGGCAAGTGGTATAAATTCTGGGAAGATAACAAAATGTTCAGTTCAAAGCCTGATGGCAGAGAACCATATACAATCGTTATCCCGCCACCAAACGTTACAGGTGTCCTCCACATGGGACACATGCTCAACGAGACAATTCAGGATATCCTGATTCGCAAGGCAAGGATGGATGGAAAGAATGCCTGTTGGGTGCCTGGAACAGACCATGCAAGTATAGCAACTGAGGCAAAGGTTGTAAACCGTCTTGCAGAACAGGGAATCAAGAAGCGTGACCTTACACGTGAAGAGTTCCTGAAACATGCGTGGGACTGGACTGATGAACATGGTGGCATCATCCTGAAGCAGTTGCGCCGACTTGGCACAAGTTGCGATTGGGATCGTACTGCATTTACCATGGATGAAGAACGTTCGGAATCCGTGCTCAAAGTCTTCGTGGATCTGTACAAGAAAGGTCTTATCTATAGAGGACTCAGGATGGTTAACTGGGATCCGAAGGCTCAGACGGTACTCTCTACCGAGGAAGTGATTTATCGTGACGAGAAGTCAAAACTCTTCTATCTGAGGTATTATGTTGCCGATGCAGCAGAAAATCCTGTCAGACCAACGGGCGAAGAGGGTGAAGTCCTTCATCAGGATGCCGAGGGCCGTTATTATGCTGTAGTTGCAACTACACGTCCTGAAACCATCATGGGTGATACTGCAATGTGTATCAATCCAAATGACCCCAAAAATGCACATCTAAAAGGACAAAAAGTAATTGTTCCTCTTGTAAATAGAGAAATTCCTGTTATCGAAGACGAATATGTAGATATCGAATTTGGTACTGGATGTCTAAAAGTTACTCCTGCACACGATGTAAACGACTATATGCTTGGCGAAAAATACAATTTGCCATCAATAGATATTTTCAACGACAACGGAACAATTTCCGATGCAGCTGGTTTGTATGTTGGCATGGACCGCTTTGAGGTTAGAAAACAAATCGAAAAAGACCTAGAAGCAGCTGGACTACTCGAAAAAGTAGAACAATACACCAACAAAGTAGGTTTTAGCGAACGTACCGATGTACCTATCGAACCAAAACTAAGTATGCAATGGTTCCTAAAAATGGAAAGTCTTGCAAAACCTGCTCTAGATGCAGTTATGAACGATGACATCAAATTCTATCCTCCAAAATACAAAAATACCTACAAACACTGGATGGAAAATATCAAAGACTGGTGTATTAGCCGTCAACTTTGGTGGGGACATCGTATTCCTGCATACTATTTGCCCAAAGGTGGATTTGTAGTTGCCGAAACACTCGACAAAGCATACGAACTTGCCAAACAAAAAGCCGACTACGACTTCAAAAAAGAAGACCTTCGTCAAGATGAAGATGCACTAGATACATGGTTTAGCTCTTGGCTATGGCCAATTGCATTGTTTGATGGTATCAACAATCCTAACAACGAGGAAATCAATTACTACTATCCAACAACCGACCTTGTAACTGGTCCAGATATTATTTTCTTCTGGGTTGCACGTATGATTATGGC
>DCGE01000130.1 GCA_002314525.1 Prevotellaceae bacterium UBA1786
TGATAGTAATGGAAACCCTCGTCCTGAGGAGCACTTTCGCCGGTCCACACACCGTTCTCGTCCTTCTTCATGTCGTACTTCACTCCGCCGATGTCAAGTTTTACGCTGTTTGCCTCGGGTGCGGAGATCTGTGCACGTACCATGCGCTGTGAATTGACCATAGGGTACTGCTTACCCTCCTGATTGGTTGTTGCAGGTTTGAAGTCTTCAGTGACCTGTGCTGTAGCTGCCATTGAAATCAATGTAGCTGCCAAGAAAAGTTGTTTTCTCATCTGTGTTTGATATTTAGGTTTGAATAAAAACTGTGCAAAAGTAATGCTTTTTCCTGAAACGGCCAAAAATTATTTCAGTTCTTTGAGCGCTTTGGCGTATGTGTTCAGAAGCTGAGGAACTGCATTCTCGGTGAATGTCCGGTCAAGGACGGCCTGTAACTTCTTGGCTTTCTTGGCAGTCTTCTTGTCGCCGGCGAGTTCCTGTGTCTTGAGGTAGAGGTCGGACCATGTCTCGAGAAGGTCGTATTCTTCTTTTGTTATCTGCATGAACGAACCGTGCTGTGGGTTGACATTCTCACGTATCACCACACCGCGATCCACGTCGTTCTCCTGTGCATTGGCTGTACATACGCGATAGACATGCTGACCTGAGTATTTGATGTATGCAATCTTCCATACGTTCTCGTTGATGAGACGGAACGCGCTTGAGCCTTCTACCTGTTCACGACCTTCGTTGGTGATGTGGTAGATGTCTTTCCAGTCGCTTGAACCGAGCCGGTCGAATGTGGCTACCCACACTCCGCGGTCGATTCCGGCTGCACCTTCTTTCTTATAGAACACATGATAGCGTTGATCGCAGTCGTTCCAGTCGATGTGGCAGTCAATCACGGAAATCTTCTTGTCGTAGAACAGTTTTGGCTCTGTGATGGTGGTGAAGTCCTCATTGGCATATGAATAGTATATCTTGTCGTAGTCGCCTTGTTTGGTGGTGAGCATGGAGTAATAGATGAAATAGCCGCCTTCCCCGTTGTTGTAGTCCTTGTCCCAGATGACCTGAGGAGCCCATACGCGGTTCACGTTCTCCCAACCTCTGAACTTGCGGAAGTCGAAGGTGACTGAAGTCCAGTGGATGAGGTCGTTGGAATGTAGCAAGTCGATTCCGTAGTTGTTCCAGACTCTGGACTTGGCATTGCTCATGTCGGTTGTGACCATCACATAGTCGTTGTTATGGCCGCGTAGGATGAATGCATCTCTGACACCGCCTTCGATTCTTGCCATCTTCTCAGCGTCATATATCGGCTGGTTGTTGATCAGTGGGTGGAATACTTCCCCTTTGCCTTCTCTGGTACCTATCGCATAGATGGTATTCTCGCTATTACCTGCCATGTGGCAGTAGAGGTAGCCATACATACCATCGTTCTTTGCCACCTTGAGCGGGAAATAGAATGTCTCGTCGTCGATGGTGCAGTATAGCCTTCCTGCTTCCTTCGTTTCATCCTGAGGCTGCTTGAAAGTGATGAGTTTGTCGCCTTCAAGTCTGACTCCGTTGAAATGGTTTCCCATGATCGGTGAGAACCTGTAGCTGACAATCTTGCCATCGATGGTCTTGGGCAGGTCGATCTCTCCCATACGAAGGGCATTGAACTGATAGTTGACGGCAGCCTCGATCTTGCATTTATTGCATAGCAGGTCGTCGCATACCTGAGCCTGCATTCCAATCGACATGGAAGCGAATAACAGGGCTGATAAGATTGTTCTTTTCATAATCAGGTCGTTTTTAGTATTGTTCTTTTATATTGTCAGTTTGCTTGAGTCAGCAGCCTTGAAACTCATGTCCAATCCCTTGACGGAGTGGGTGAGTGCACCTACGGAGATGAAATCGACTCCTGCTTCAGCATAGTCGCGGATTGTGTCGTAGGTAATGCCGCCTGAAGATTCGGTCTCGTATCGTCCGCCGATAAGTTCAACTGCCTTCTTGGTTTCTTCGGGTGTGAAGTTGTCAAGCATGATGCGGTCAACTCCACCGAAGTCGAGAACCTGCTTGAGCTCCTCGAAGCCACGTACTTCAATTTCTATCTTAAGGTCTTTTCCACGCTCTTTGAGGTACTGATGACAGCGACTTATGGCATTCTCGATTCCTCCGGCAAAGTCTATATGGTTGTCTTTGAGAAGTATCATGTCGAAAAGACCGATTCTGTGATTCGTTCCACCACCGATCTTCACGGCTTCCTTCTCCAGCATTCGCATACCTGGAGTGGTCTTCCTTGTATCGAGAACGCGTGTGTGAGTGCCTTCCAGACGCTCTACATACTTATGAGTCATGGTTGCGATTCCTGACATACGCTGAAGGATGTTGAGCATGAGTCTTTCCGTCTGGAGCAGACTCTGGATCTTGCCCTTCACACTCATGACTATATCTCCAGGCTTTACGTGCATACCGTCATGGATGAATACCTCGACCTCCATTGTCGGGTCGAATCTGTGAAACACTTCCTGAGCTATCTTCTCACCTGCGAAAATGCCTTCTTGTTTGATGAGCAGTTTTGACTCACTGACCGCATCTTCGGGTATGCAGCACAGTGTTGTATGATCTCCGTCACCTATGTCTTCTGCAAAGGCAAGGTCGATTAGTTTGTCGTTTAGTTCTTCAACTGATAACATGATATTAATTCTAATAATGTGGTATATCAACAGATTTGTTGCAAAGTTAAGAAAAGAAAAGGAATAAAACAAAAAGTTTGTCGGCCTTTTTTTGAAGATTTATTTTGTTTTCTGCTCATTTTACACTAATTTTGCAGAATAATTCACAGTGAATATTTTTATTGGATGGAAAATAATATAATTGACAAACTCGAAGGACTGGTCAGTCGGTTTGAGGAAGTGTCCACGTTGATTACTGACCCAAACGTCATCGGTGACCAGAAACGTTACGTAAAACTGACGAAGGAATATAAGGAACTGAGCCGTCTGATGGATGCCCGAAAGGATTATCTTCCCTGTCAGAAAAATGCTGAAGAGGCCCGTATGATGATTCAGATGGAGGACGATCCCGAAATGAAGGACATGGCGCGTGAGGAACTCGCTGCTTCGGAAAGGCGTCTGCCTGAACTTGAGGAGGAAATCAAACTGCTGCTTGTGCCTGCCGATCCTGAGGACGAGAAGAATGTGGTTCTTGAAATACGTGGTGGTACAGGTGGCGATGAGGCTGCCCTTTTTGCAGGCGATTTGTTCAGGATGTACTCAAAATACTGTGAGACCAAGGGATGGAAACTTGCCGTATCGAGTTTCTCCGAAGGTTCATCTGGTGGATATAAGGAAATCGTCTGTAATATCACGGGCGAGGGTGTGTATGGCATTATGAAATACGAATCGGGTGTTCACCGTGTACAGCGTGTTCCCGTCACCGAGACACAGGGGCGTGTACATACCAGTGCAGCTACTGTTGCCGTACTTCCTGAAGCTGAGGCTTTTGATGTTGAGATCAACGAGGGAGCCATCAAATGGGATACCTTCCGGTCAAGCGGTGCTGGCGGTCAGAACGTCAATAAGGTGGAGTCGGGAGTCCGTGCACGATATATGTGGAGGAACCCGAATACCGGCGTTGAAGAGGAGATACTTGTTGAATGTACTGAAACCCGAGACCAGCCAAAAAACAAGGAGCGTGCTCTTGCCCGTCTGCGTACGTTTATCTATGACCGTGAACATCAGAAGTATATTGATGATATTGCATCACGCCGAAAGACTATGGTGTCAACTGGCGACCGTAGTGCAAAGATCCGTACATACAACTATCCTCAGGGTCGAATCACAGACCATCGTATCAACTATACCATTTATAACCTTTCTGCTTTCATGGATGGCGATATTCAGGATTGCATTGACCATCTTATTGTAGCCGAGAATGCAGAACGACTCAAAGAAGCAGAATTGTAGATGCCGGCCGACAGTATCATAATCAAAGGTGCCAGGGTCAATAATCTTAAGAACATAGACCTTGAGATCCCACGTGGACAGCTTGTGGTCATCACAGGTGTCAGCGGAAGTGGCAAGTCATCTCTTGCTTTTGATACGATTTATGCTGAGGGACAGAGAAGATATATGGAATCATTATCTTCTTACGCTAGACAGTTCTTAGGGCAGATGGAGAAACCAAATGTTGAGAAAATAGAAGGGCTCTCACCAGCAATTTCAATCGATCAAAAGTCTACAAATAGAAATCCAAGATCAACAGTTGGAACAGTAACAGAAATATATGATTACTTCAGATTGTTGTACGCCAGAGCGGGTATTCCTCATTGCCCAAATTGTGGACGAGTTATCACAAGACAAACCATAGATCAGATTAGCGATCAGATTATGGCCTTGCCTGAAAACACAAAGATACAATTGCTGGCACCGGTCGTAAGGGGAAGAAAAGGAGAACACGCAAAGGTTCTTGAGAGTGCAGCAAAAAACGGATATGTCAGAGCCAGAATTGACGGTATATTATACGAGCTTTCGGAAGAAATCAAGCTGGATAAAAACATAAAGCATAACATTGAAATCGTAATAGATAGACTTGTGGTCAGAGAAGGAATTGAAACACGTTTAGTAGATTCTGCCGAGAGCGCCATGAAGCTGTCGGATGGTCTTCTTTTTGTGGACGTTATTGATGGCGAAATGCTTACTTTTTCCCAGAGCTTTGGTTGTCCAGACTGTGGTATATCAATAAGTGAGATTGAACCACGTAGCTTTTCTTTTAATAATCCATTTGGCGCATGTCCTGTGTGTGCAGGTCTTGGTTACAAAATGGAATTTGATGCTGACCTTATGATTCCAGATAAGCGTCTGAGTATTCATGATGGTGCTATTCAGGTTATGGGATGGCAAAGTAGTAAGGACAAGGGTAGCTTTTCTCATGCTATGTTAAATGCCCTTGCAAAAGAATATAAGTTTAGCCTGGATACTCCTTTTAAGGATTTGTCTGAAAATATACAACAGATTCTTATATACGGTGGAGCCAAAGAGGTTATGGTTCATTATGTTGGTCAAAGAGGCGAGGGCAACTACCCAATAGCTTTTGAGGGACTTATTA
>DCGE01000034.1 GCA_002314525.1 Prevotellaceae bacterium UBA1786
GTTCCAGCAGCCAGGCACCTCGATATCGTCCCATGAAGAGACGTCGAAGTCAGTGCGGTAGAACTTCTTAGGACGCGAACTCGGACCTGGTACCCAATGGAATTTCCACGTACCGTTGAGAGTGAGGTAATAAGTGCTCTTCTCGCCGAGAACCTGCTGAGCCTCGTCGGCGGAAGCGAAATGGAACATATAGGCCGTAGGCTGCTCCTTGTTGAGAGCCAGAGCCTGCGGGTCCTGCCATTCCTCACCAGTAGGTGCAGTAGGGTTGGTCTGATAGCGGAAACCTGCTAACATCTCCTGAGCGCTGAGGCTCAGAACTGATACTGCAAAGAATGCAAATAGAATTAGTCTTTTCATATTTTAGTTGGGTTAGTGTTTCTGAAAATTATATCGTCGGAATTACTTCACGCACAGTCGCGGCATCTGGATTTCATTGATGAAGGCATCGACCAGAAGGCGTTTGGCCTCGGAGAAAGGAATGCCGCGCTGCTGCATATAGAACAACGCATCCTGATCAAGCATTCCGATCGACGAGCCATGAGAGCACTTCACGTCATCGGCATAGATCTCAAGAAGAGGTTCGGAATGCATGTGAGCCGTCTTGGTAAGACAGAGGTTGCGGTTGAGCAGATGAGACTCAGACTTCTGAGCATCCTGCCCTACATAGACCTTTCCAGAGAACGAGCCGTCGGCATTGTCGTCGAGGACGTATTTGTAGTACACATCACTCTGACACTCCCCCACAGCATGGTCGATGAGGATGTTGCGGGAGATGACGTCATCCTTCTTGCCGATCATGCGACCCTGCATGATGAGCGACGAGTGCGGACCGGTGAAGTGGATGGTGATGGAAATTGACGAGTCCAATGATTTTTCAGTAGGGCTGTTGACCAGATCATAGAACTTCAACGTAGCATCGGCCGCTATGAAGATTTCCATATCGGCATCGTGGTTGCGGAGCAGCATGAGTTTGTGCTCACCACTCAGTATGTTAATTATCTCAGCCAATCGAATCCTTGTTTTTCAATTTGTTCAGCCAGTTCGGGACCGGCTGTTTTGATTATCTTTCCGTCGATGAGCACATGTACCACATCAGGACGGATATAGTCGAGCAGACGCTGATAGTGAGTGATTATCATGGCACTGGTCTCAGGACGGCGGAGTTTGTTGAATCCCTCGGCAACGATACGGAGTGCATCGACGTCGAGACCGGAGTCCGTCTCGTCGAGAATACAGAAAGACGGTTCGAGCATTGCCATCTGGAATATCTCGTTGCGCTTCTTCTCACCGCCGGAGAAGCCCTCGTTGACACTGCGGTTGATGAGTTTCTGGTCGATCTCGACAAGTTCACGCTTGGACTTCATGAGACGCAGAAAGTCGGACGACTTGGGAGCATCCCCACCCAGAGCCTTGGCACGTGCATTGACAGCCGCACGCATGAAGTTGGCCATGCTGACGCCAGGTATCTCGACAGGAAGCTGGAAAGACATGAATATCCCGGCGTGTGCACGTTCATCGGGCGACATGGAAAGCAAGTTTGCCCCATTGAATGTAATTGTGCCTTCGGTGACCTCGTAGCGAGGATTGCCGACGATGACATTGGAGAGTGTGCTCTTGCCGGCACCGTTCGTCCCCATGAGAGCATGGATCTCACCATCCCTGATGGAGAGGTCGATGCCCTTGAGTATTTCTTTGCCGTCGACGACGGCATGTAAGTTCTTTATTTCTAACATAGTGTTATTGGTTTTTATCCCACAGTACCCTCAAGAGTCACGGCAAGGAGTTTCTGAGCCTCAACGGCAAATTCCATCGGGAGTTTGTTGAGGACCTCCTTGGCATAGCCGTTGACGATAAGACCTACAGCCTCCTCAGTGGAGATGCCACGCTGGTTGCAATAGAAGAGCTGGTCCTCACTGATCTTCGACGTCGTAGCCTCATGTTCAACGGTAGCGGTATCGTTCTTCACATCAATCACCGGGAAGGTATGAGCCCCACACAGACTTCCCAGCAAGAGAGAGTCGCAGCTGCTGTAGTTGCGCGCATTGTCAGCCTTCGGAGTGACCTTCACAAGTCCGCGATAGGAGTTCTGACTGTGTCCGGCACTGATGCCCTTGCTGATTATGGTACTACGGGTATTGCGGCCGAGATGAATCATCTTGGTTCCGGTGTCAGCCTCCTGATAGTTGTTGGTGACGGCAACCGAATAGAATTCAGCTTGGGAGTTGTCGCCGGAAAGGACACAGCTCGGATATTTCCACGTGATAGCCGAACCCGTCTCGACCTGAGTCCACGAGAGTTTGCTGTTGGCCCCACGGAGATGTCCCCGTTTGGTCACAAGGTTATATACCCCACCCTTTCCTTCCGCATCGCCCGGATACCAGTTCTGTACCGTACTGTACTTGACCTCGGCGTTATCCATCACAACAATCTCGACGATGGCGGCATGAAGCTGATTCTCGTCGCGCATAGGAGCCGTACATCCTTCCAGATACGAGACATACGACCCTTCGTCGCAGACGATGAGAGTGCGCTCGAACTGTCCGACATTACGTGCATTGATGCGGAAATAAGTCGAGAGTTCCATAGGACAGCGAGTGTTCTTGGGAATATACACGAATGAGCCGTCGCTGAAGACAGCCGAATTGAGAGCTGCGAAGAAGTTGTCGCGAGAAGGAACCACACTTCCCAGATACCTGCGTACCAGATCGGGATGGTTCCTCACTGCCTCACTGAACGAGCAGAATATGATGCCCTTCTCCTCAAGAGCCTTCTTATGAGTCGTCTTGACCGACACGGAGTCCATGACGGCATCGACAGCAGTACCGGAGAGAGCCATCCGTTCCTCGAGCGGAATACCGAGTTTGTCGAAAGTCTTCATCAGTTCGGGATCGATCTCACCCGGCTTGTCATCGGAAGACTTCCTTGCAGTAGGGTCGGCATAATACGAAATGGCCTGATAATCGATGTCGGGCAGATGGAGGTGTCCCCAGTCGGGTTGCTTCTGAGTCTGCCACCAACGAAATGCATTGAGGCGGAACTCAAGAAGCCAGTCGGGCTCGTCCTTCTTCGACGATATGAGACGGATGACATCCTCATTCAGACCCTTCTCTATTATCTCGGTATGTACATCGGTGGTGAAGCCATACTTATACTGCTGGCCTGCCACCTCCTTTACAAACGAATTCTTTTCTTCCATCAGATAGAATCCCCTCCCAGAACAGAGGGAGGGGAACTAAATTATGTTTTCTATAACTTCTGTTTGATCTTGATTTCCTCGAATGTCTCAAGGATATCTCCCTCACGCAGATCGTTGTATCCGGTGATGGAAATACCGCAGTCGAAGTTGGTAGCGACCTCCTTGACGTCGTCCTTGAAACGCTTGAGGGCGTTGATGGTTCCGGTATGCTTGACGATACCGTCACGGATGACGCGTATCTTGTCAGAACGATGTACCTTTCCACTGACGACGAAGGCTCCGGCAACAGTGCCGACCTTGGAAATATTGTAAACCTGACGCACCTCGACATTGGCAGTGACTTCCTCCTTGATCTCAGGAGCAAGCAT
>DCGE01000102.1:0-8139 GCA_002314525.1 Prevotellaceae bacterium UBA1786
CTGGCAAGGCTGAACGACGGACTCGACTATCTGGGCAACAAGGCATGGATGGCAAGCGACAGGAAACTGCCGCTGGTGTGCCACAGGACCGATGCCGGCAGGTTCGAGGAGCAGAAGGAGGCGGTGCTGAAGGCTGCCAGAGAGGGGGCGGTGATTGTCTCGGCCTTCATATCGCCTAAGGAACGTGAGATAAAGCAGCAGTTGATGACGGAGCAGCTGCCGTTCATCGAGATCATGGACAACGGCTTCGCCGATCGCTACAAGCCGGGTGGCAAGGCCTTCTATGCCTGCGGCGAGAACCGGCTGGTACAGGTGACGTGCTGGAGGTATGAATACCAGAAGGACGGGGTGATGGTGAGCCGTGAGATGTGTATGGTGATGAACCAGCTGGCACGTATCATCAGTGGGTGTGACGACGACTGGTGGAAATGATTAGTCCCTAAGCTGTTTTCTTTAAGGATTGAATCACAGTATTCTAAGTATTAACCAAAAACAAATTGATGTAAGATGAGAAGGATAATCATGCCTATTGTAGGCATCCGTTTCTATGAAAAGAAATACAGGATGTTGTTCAAGTAGTCATGGAATTTCACTTGAAAAGGTGGTATTTTGACCACCTTTTTTGTTTTTTTGGGGTACATAACAAATATTGGATTTTTGCGGTGAAAAATCGACAGATGGTCTGTGTTAACAATCTTTAACGTGAGGGGGGGGGTAAATAGGTATTTTTTTGGTATCTTTGCAGTTTTAAAAACCATGATAAGTTCAATTATATAAATTTTTAGCCTATGAAAAGAAAACATTTTCAGATTCTAAGGCAGTTATTACTGCTTGTTGTGATTTTGTATTCAGGACTTGCCCTGAATGCACGTAATATCGGCAACCTCAATCAGAAATTCGAAGGTTTCGGAATTGACGAACACGGACTCTATGCCGAGTTCTACGTTGCCTATTACGATGACGGGCCGCATACCCCGGACATTCTGGAGGAAGGACTCTTCGGTATGACGATCGACGACCACAGATACTGGCTTTTCGGTGTCAGAACAGCCGATCAGGACAGATGGACAGATAAGGTTGTCTTCTACTCATGGATCTGTAATTACGATTTTCCGATGAAAGCCTGGGGTGTTAACACAGACACCTATCTCCGATATCCCGGTTTGTCTCATGCCGGTGTAGTCGGTGAGTTGCAATATAAATACCAACGTGTTCACTGTTATTGCTGGGAAACGGCCGATTGCTACGTAAGGGTATATCTTCCGAATCATGTATGGGGCAGGACTGCCACTTTCTGGATGTATGGAAACTGGAACGGAGATGATGCCGACGGGGAGGTGAATCTGGCAGAAAACAAAACCATACCGACCCCGTATCTCAATACTCCAACCGTAGTATGTACTCCTGCTAATACTACAGGCAAGATGAAGGCCACAATAACCTACAAGGATGCCAACACTAATTATTCCTACATATCGAGCAGCAGTTCCATCACTTTCTCCGACAAGGAGGCATCTGACGGAACTGTCGTCGGTGAATATGCAGTTGCTGCTGATGGCAAGTCGGCTTCGGTGAGTTTGAATCTGAAGCCAAAGGATCAGACAAAGTACAAATCCACACTCTACGAAACCTGGGGGGATGAAAATTCTGGCAAGGAATTTGAGTTCGCCATCTCAGAAACCGGTTCACAGACCAACAGCGTCACATTGGCGGGCTGTACTTACGTAAAGAACCTGACCACAGACCAGAATCAGTTCAAGAAGAGTATAACCTTGAGCTGGGACAAGGAAGTGGTGAACGACATAACCAATGGTACATACTACATCTACCGCTACACGTTGGATTCCAATGGTGAAGAGACCGACGGTAAGATGCTTGTAGAAAAGCTTAATTTCGGTACCTGCACATACACAGACCAGGATGAGATAGAATATGACAAGACTTACAGATACATAGTGTTCTTCGTCCCAACTGAATGGCAGACTGTCAGTTCGCCTATCAGGGAACTCGGAGATACGGATGACGTGACGACATTACGTACGTTCCCTATTGACCTTAAGGTCACAGGAAACGAGGCAAACATCGGCCTGTCGTGGACCTATCCTCAGAACAACGGAAATGTAGTATATAAGGTATATAGGAAGTACGGCAACAACTCATGGGGAGACCCGATACACACTACTACCGTATCATCATCGGCCGCAGGTACATCTACATATACTGATACAGACCTGGCTCCTAATACCATATACTCATATAAGGTGGAGACTACGGTCATGGACATGCTGTTCACTTCGAACACAGGTTCAGCCAAGATGGGTAAAATGACCAGAGTAACGTCATTCACCGCTTCGAAGGGTGAATGCACCGACCGTGTGAAACTGACATGGAATGCTAAACAGGTCGGCACTTCCGACACACAGTTCAGGATATTCCGCAAACTGCTAAACAGTGATGACGATTTCAAATTGATAAACATAACATCAGGCACTGGATCCGTATATTACTTCGAAGATGTCACTGTCCTGCCAGGTCAGTTCTACAAGTACAGGGTGAGTGCATATCCTGCCGGTGCACCTACGGAATATGGTACACCGTACGAATGGAGCAACGACATAGATGACGATGGATTCTGTATATCAAAAGGCATCGTCAACGGACGCGTGACCTTCGGCACCGGTACGGCGGTTCCAGACGTGAAGGTCGTCCTTACTGCCGATAACAAGGACAGTGAATCGGCACAGTTCTATTCTGCATACATATCCGACTGCGGTGGCGGTATCACTGTTCCTATCACCGAGGAGATGGAATCGAAGATGTTCACCGGCAATAAGCCTTTCACCGCCGAGCTCTGGGTACGCCCGAACACAGGCATCAAGCAGTCCTCAATATCAGATAGCTATTCGAACAACCCTATGCTCTTCACCGTCAATGCCCAGTTCGGAGTGGAAACCAAGCGTGACGAGACGAATCCGATGAGATACCAGCTCGTGATGTGTACACCTGACGGAAAGTTCGATACAGGCCTATATATCAGCAGTATTGTCTTCTCACATGTCAGCCTGTCGAACGATGGCAAAGGCAACTGGTCAGTCAGACTCATTGACGGAGAAACCGTGCAGACATTCACGAAGACTTGTACAAACGTACCTGCTCTGAACAGCAGCGGCACCAAACTGATATCCATCGGATCACCTGAGAAAGCCAATGCGGATTATACCTTCATGGGCTATGTGGATGAATTCCGGCTTTGGTCAAAGTGTCTTTCGGACGCCGAAGTGCTCAAGTACTCTTCGTATACCCTCTCCGGCTCTGAAAACGGACTGAAGTGCTATCTGCCTATGGACGAAGGCATCACTGACAAGCAAACCGTATATGACTATTCGAGGACAAGCGGTGTGACAAACGGCAATCATGGTATGTTCAAGACATCGACTGTTATCAGCGAAAGAGTGCCGGACGAAAATCAGCTCTCGCTCCACAGCTATACCGACGAGCAGGGTAACTACACAGTGATAGGAGTACCGTTCTCCGGTGAGGGAACTTCCTATACCATCCGTCCGCTCTTGGGAATCCACAAGTTCTCACCTCAGTACAAGACCCGCTTCTTCAATGCCAACTCGCTCAATCACGATGGTGTCGATTTCGAGGACGTGAGCTCGTTCAGCGTGAGCGGCCGAGTGCTCTACGAGAACACCGACTATCCGGTAGAGGGGTGCAACATCTACGTAGATGGTACGATATGCGCTCGTGAAGGCACTCCTATTGAGTCGGATGCTAACGGTAGATTCACCATCAGCGTGCCTATCGGCTCACACTACATCACAGTAAAGAAGAACGGCCACGAGTTTGTGGACAGAGGAAGGTATCCTGCCGACCCGTATGAGGTCGATACCTTGTTCACCTTCACGAAGGACATAAGCTCAGGCCAGCCGCTCATGTTCTACGACAAGACCTTGGTGAACTTCACAGGCCGCGTCGTAGGCGGTGACATCCAGGGCAGCAAAGCTCTCGGCTTCGGGCTCAGCCAGAATAACCTCGGTGTAGCTGAGGTCGTCATCGTCCCTACATCAGATGCCTACTATCTCAACTATGACAACCAGGCTGGCGAGAAGGGAACTTCGACCATCAGCTGCGAGTCTGCCACCGACAATATCAGCAGTACCTCATGGCGCGGAGCCGGCAGCGGCAACGAGAACAAGAAGATATACATCAAGACCGACTCCGAGACAGGTGAGTTCTCGGCCATGGTACCGCCTCTCAGCTACAACGTCGAGTCCATCAGAATCTTAAGTAACTCTGAGGTGCTCTTCAACAACCTGCCTGCGATCGACCTGACCAATCCTCTCGAAGTATCTTCAGACACACTCTCTGAGACAGGTGAGCTGTATGAGTATAACTATGCCCTCAGGCAGACCTACCATTCCGACCCGATATTCTCTGTCATTCAGGAGGATGCCAATCTGGGAGCCTTCGGTATAGAGAACTACGAACTCTGGGAGAACGAGACAAAGTATGACGTGCAGGTCTTCCACGAGGACGGAACCGGAAGCTTAACTTACGACTATGATTATCCTATATTCGTATCGGGTGACAACTATACATTCAAACTCAGCGGCTATGAGCACTACGTCAACAAAGACAATCAGGAGGTTCATGAGGACAATGTACCGCTCTCGGGCACGGTAGTCACCATACAGAATGCCATGTCGTCTTCGCAGTCTGTCTATACTGAAGATGGTACTACGACAGAGGGCGAGACCGTCAAGGCCGGTGACATATATAACCTTGAGGATAACCAACTGGCACTCGACAGCCTCGGCCTTGCCACCTACACATGGAAGGCAGGTCTGCCGAACATCTCAGAGCCTTACACCAGAACCATATCGATGTCGTTCGCCATCGCAGGGCAGAGCTATGACTGGACGGGCGTGACAGGTATAGTTCTCGGTTCCATGCCTACCGGCAACAACTTCGTCACTGCAGGCCCTGACCACCTCGTCATGATTCTCCGTGACCCTCCTGGCACGAACTCCAAGGCATCGTGGACAAGCGGCTCGGTCTATTCAAAGAGCACTTCGGACGGAAGCTGCTGGTCAGAGGAACTCAATACGTCGTTCAAGACAATGTTAGGCGTAAAGGCTACGGTAGTCAGTGGTATCGGTGTTGCAAAAGTTGATGACGTCGAGTCGAAGGACAATCTCACAACAGGGATAAAAGTGACATGTGAGGGAGAGAATGCAAAGACCACTTCACTCACTATTTCCTCATCCAAGACTGTCTCGACGAAGGACACTCCGGAATATGTAGGAGCAAATGGTGATGTATTCATCGGCACTTCAACGAACATCCTCTTCGGTGAGGCAAGGAACGTGGGATTCTTCAGGGATCCTTCGACTGGCGACATATCTCTCGATAGGAAAGACATAATGACAACGGGACAGAGCTTCGAAACCGTATTCCAGTATGACCAGCTGTACATAGAGAACACACTACTCCCTAACCTGGAGAAAATGCGCAACTCGATGCTGAAGTACTACGGCAACGATCCTGTACCAGCCAACAAAACCAAGTACCTAAAGTACATATCAAAGCTTCCTGAGGACGATCCTAACTTCGGCAGCAGCAACAGTGACAAGGATGTCTGGGGTGCTTCTGCCATAGCTCCGGGTATTTCAGTCAATGGTATGAGCTACTATCTCCAGCAGCCGGAAGACATGACCGGCATCCTATTCCTCACAGACTCAGTCAACTGGTGCAACCTCCAGATAAAGGCATGGAAGAAATACCTTGCACAGAACGAAGAGGAGAAGGTGAAGGCATACGCAGACCGCGAGCACTGTCTCGTGGATAACCTGTCGTTCGATGCGGGTGCAGACGTGGAGCAAGCCTATGAAACCTCGAACGGAACAGGAAGTACATACGAAGTCACTACAGGTGCAACGGTTGTCATAAATAATGAAGTAGGATTTGCAGCCAACTCGACGGGTGTCCTTTGGACAGTCGAAAACGAGATCGGCGGCACCCGCCACGAACAGGAATCCGAGGAGACTACCAACACCGTGGGCTTCAGCTACACACTCTCGGAGGACGGCAGCGATGATGCCATCACGGTGGATGTCCTGAAATACGGCAGCAACAGCCGCATCTTCCGTACCCGTGGAGGCCAGACCAGCAACCCATACGAGGGTGAGGTCAGGACCAAGTACTACGAGCCTGACCGCCATGTCCTCATGGAGGCTACCATGCAGATTGAGGTTCCTGACATCGCAGTAGAGAAGGCAATAGTAAGCAACGTGCCGACAGGCAGTGCGGCCAACTTCAACCTGATTCTGAACAACTTCTCTGAGATTGGCAACGATATATATTATAGACTGCTCGTAGTTGATGAGAGCAACATACAGGGAGCAAGAATCCTGATTGACGGACTGCCGCTGACTGAGGGACGCTTGATCAAGATACCGGCAAACTCTCCTATCACCAAGTCAGTGCAGCTCTACCAGTCAGATCCGAGCATACTCGACTATGAGGATATAGCCATCGTGCTTGCTTCCCAGACTCAGTACGACCCTACCAGCACATGGGATCAGATTGCCGACACGGTCTTGATTACGGCACACTTCGTTCCGTCGTCATCGCCTGTCACCATGGAACTCGACAAGACCCTCGTCAATACCAACTCGGTTTCGGAGTCAAGTCCTGACCCGTTGCTGAACATCACCTTCAAGGGATTCGACCGCAACTACTACAACCAGAAGGCGTTCCGCATCCAGTACCATGCTCAGGGCGAGAACGACTGGCGTCTGCTGCGCGAATACCTGCTCGACGAGTCGATGGTAAAGAGCAGCAGCCAGGAATACCTGCAGGATGTGGCTTCAGTAACCTACCAGCTCAACATGAAGAGCATGGATGACGGACAATACACCTTCCGCGTGCTCTCGGCCTGCTCTTACGGACTGAGCGAGGAGATAACGGTGTCGTCGGAGGAGATAACAGTGACGAAAGACATGAACCGTCCGCAGGTACTCGGTACTCCTAAGCCATCGACAGGCATACTGACCCAGGGCGACGACATCGCCATCACCTTCAACGAGGACATCAACAGCAACATGCTGACCGACTCCAACTTCAAGGTGACAGCCCAGCTCAACGAGGCTACGATAGCCAACGACGTTGCCGTGCTCTCGAACGGAGACCCAGAGCCGGCTGCAAAGACCGAGGCCGACATCAACCTGTCGGGCAAGGACTTTGCGATGGATATGTGGGTGAACGTATCGGAAGGAACGGCAGGAACCCTCGTTGCCCACGGCAACGGGACCAACAAGTTCAAGGTTGGTGTTGATGCCGAAGGATACCTTATCGTGAATATCGGAGACAATCAATACAAGTCCGACAAAAAACTCAAGACCGACTACTGGTGCTACCTGAATCTGAACTACAGTGCCAACGTCCTCAGTGCCAGCTATGCATACGACGCAGAGACAGTGAATCTGTTCTCCAACAGACCGGTTAGCGAATACACAGGCAACGGCAGGCTGTCGGTACTCTCCGGCATCAGTGCATCGCTCCACGACCTGACCCTCTGGGACGAGGCAAGACCTCTCGACCAGCTCCAGTCGGAGATGTACGTCACCAAGAAGCCTTCGACCGAAGGACTCATCGGCTACTGGCGCTTCGACGAAGGTCTCGGTCTCTCTGCTGCCGACAAGGCACGAAGCAGGAACATGGTTGTGGCATCGGAGAACAGCTGGTACATGAACGTCGAGAACAAATCCGTCCAGCTGACTGGCAGCAACTACATAAGCCTCAATACATCGGCCTGCTCTGTACTTTCATCAGACGACTATGCATTGGAGATGTGGTTCAAGGCCGACACTGAGCAGCCAACCGCTAACAGCCAGCAGCCAACCCTCTTCTCCTTGGGAGAGAACCTCGCCCTGCGCTTTACTGACAACGGCCTGCTCGAACTCACATCCAACGGATTCAGGCTCGGCCTCGGTTCAAAGGCATACAACGACACACAGTGGCACCACTTCGCCCTCAACGTACTGAGGAACGGTAGCACTACCGCCTACATCGACGGTGAGGCTGTGGGTCAGACAAGCAGCAAGAACATCGGCTACATGCAGTCCGACGCAC
>DCGE01000102.1:8183-8531 GCA_002314525.1 Prevotellaceae bacterium UBA1786
TCAGTGCCCAGAGCGGCTACACATTTGACGGTTTCTTAAGCGGAGCAATAGACGATGTACGCATCTGGAACGCTACCCTGAACGCATCCATCCTCCGTAGCAGCAAGGATACACGTCTTGCAGGAAATGAGGACGGACTCGTGGCCTACTATCCTTTCGAGAACTTGGAGATCGACCAGTACAACCAGCATGTGACCGTGGCGTATCCGGGTGACAAGGTCAGCGGTACGGCTACTGCGACATCGAACAGTCAGCTTCAGTATGTCAGTGGTCCTGCACAGACTCCTGCCAAGACTCTCTCAGGTGTGGGCTACACCTTCGTGGCTTCTGAGCGCACCGTCGTCATCA
>DCGE01000102.1:8564-17664 GCA_002314525.1 Prevotellaceae bacterium UBA1786
GTCGTCATCAACCTCACTGAGGCTGCCGACCTCGTGGAAGGCACAACCGTCAACATTACAGTCCGTGATGTACGCGACATGAACGGCAACTACAGCGAACCGATCAAGTGGACGGCATACGTCAACAGGAATCAGCTCGTATGGAAGGACAGCGAGGTGAGCCTGAAGTACGAGATGGGCTTGGCTGGCCAGTTCTCCGCTACAGTCAAGAACAATAGTGCAGTCACCGAACAGTGGTCAATAAGCGGAATGCCTTCATGGCTCCAGGCCGACATGGCCCAGGGTACTCTCACCTCACTCACATCACAGGCTATCAACTTCACAGTCAGCGATGCTGTACAGATCGGCACTCACGAACTGACCCTGTTCCTCAGCGGCAACAACGGTATCAAGGTTCCGCTCAGTGTGAGGATTATCGTTGCGGGTGACGAACCTGACTGGGCTGTCAATCCGACTGACTATGAGAACAACATGACCATCTTCGGTCAGATTAAGGTCAAGGGTAAGATATCGGAGAACACGGGCGACATGGTTGCTGCATTCATCGACGGAGAGTGCCGTGGTGTGGGTAGTCCTGTATATTATCCGCGCTACGACAGCTACCTGACCCAGATGATGGTATATGGCAACAATGACAATAACAAGTCAGTAGAGTTCAAGATATGGAATGCTTCAGAGGGCAAGGTATATCCTGTTGTAAGCTGTTACCATAACGGCAGTCCTGCAGCCGTGACATATACGGCAAATGCCGACCTCGGAGCCGCCTCCAATCCTTTCGTATGGGATGCTGAGAACAAGATTGAGGAGACCCTTGCTCTGCAGAAGGGTTGGAACTGGACTTCGCTTTATGTACAGAACGACGACATGAGTGTAGGGAATATGCTCAGTGGCATCAATACCGACGGCAACACGGTGAAGAGTTTCGATTCATACGCACAGGCCGACGGCAACGGATGGTCTGGCAGTCTCAGTGACCTGAGTGTGGGTAAGATGTACATGATCAAGTCAGTCTCCGCCGACGGGCTTACAATGTCGGGAGCTGAGGTGGATGCACAGAGCACTCCTATCACAGTTATCCAGAACTGGAACTGGATAGGTCTCAATGCATCATACAAGATAAGCCTCGACCAGGCCTTCGCAGAACTCACCCCTGAGACCAACGACGTAGTGAAGTCTCAGACAGCATTCGCCACATATGACGGATATGAGTGGATAGGCCGTCTTTCAGCCCTCGTTCCGGGACAGGGATATATGTATAAGAGCTATGCTGACACTGACAAGGCATTCAAGTATCCAAGCCGTGCGTCAGTAACCGGCAGTCTCGTCAAGGAGAGGACCGACGGCATCGTGATGGACGCACTCTTCGACATCGACCGCTCCGTATATTACAGCTATCCGAACAATATGACAATCGTCGCACGTGTGATGGATGGTGAGAATGTGGTTGAGGATGCTCAGGTTGGTGTGTTCGACAGCGATAGGTGCCGCGATGCAAGTGCAGTGGGTGACAGAAACCTCGTATTCCTCATCGTTCCTGGTGACAAGGCAGAGCCACTTCGTCTTGAGGTTGTATTAGGCAACCAGAGATACACCCTCAGCCAGACTCTCGGTTTCGAAGTCAATGGCAGTCTCGGAACTGTGGAGAATCCTTATATCATCCAGATAGGCGGCGCTACGTCGATTGAGGATGTCGAGGCAGCAGCTGACGACACCGAAGCCTACAACACAGCCGGTCTGAAGGTTGGCAAGGACTATAAGGGTGTGACTATCAAGAACGGAGAAAAGTATTTTGACAGAAAGTAATATGAAGAGATTGAGTTTAGCAATATTACTGGCTCTAACTATCGGCTGTGGGCTGTGGGCTGTGGAAAATACTGAGTTCCACTACCAGCCCACCAAGCCGTTCAATACATGGTCGGGAGTCGCAACACTGACCTTGAAGGTGTTGGACAAGCACGAGGTGATGGAGACTGTGGAGGTAGGCGTTTTCACCAAGGGACAGAACCCAGTGCTGCGTGGTGTAGCCAGATGCGACACCAAGAACGGAGTGTGGTGGGTGAGTGTACACGGTGACAGCACCGAATCTATGGAGTTCCACCTCTGGGATGAGGCGACCCAGACAGAGAAGGTAGTTGATCAGGACTGGAACTTCGTCGTCGATGGCGAGGATGGCACACTGGCCGACCCCTACCTGCTGTTCTGGAACAAGCCCCGCGATCTATATGAGAATTCGGTGAGAATCAATGCGTGTTCGCTGAAGAAAGACCATCTGAGCATAGAAGACGGTGTATGGCCTGTATCTGCAGACATGTACAACCCTAATGAGTTTTTCTGTGGAGTGAGCTTTGACCTGATCTTGCCGGAAGGGATAAAGATTAAGGACGAAGACGGGCTGTGGGTATGGCAGGGAACACGGACAGAGACGACGAAGAAGGTAAGCGGAAAGAACAAGCAAATATTCAATGACCCTTCTGCAGAACTCACTGACGGAGTCTATCACATCTCCATCGATGCCGCTTTGGACAACGAGACAATTAAAGGTGTGGCAGGGGAGATATTGCTCATCAACCTTGTTCCGGACGATCCTGCTTTCTCATCCAGCACAGGCACTCTCTCAATCACCAACGTCGTTCTCACAAGGCTCAACGGAACGACGGCAAGGGGTAACGACTACACGGCTACATTGCTGATGGAAGGCGGTGGTCCTGTAGAGGATGGCAGGATTGCCATCGAAGGTCAGGTGAGCAATGATTTGCTTTCAGAGCTCACAACGGACAACTCCGTCACAAGCTACGACCTGACAGGTGCAATACTCGACGACGGCTGTGAGTTTGAACCAGCCAACAAGAACGCCCTGCTTTTCATCGCCCCGGAAGACAAGGACAAGACGGCATCGGATAATGTGGTAGCCGACGGGGAGTGCGAGAGACTTGTCCTGACAGACGGACACCCATTCAAGACTCCAGTAGCCTTCACCGCGGCAAATGCGACATATACGAGAGACATCACCAATATCAGCACAATATGTCTGCCTTTCTCCCCGAGTACAGACGAGTTTGAATACTTTGAACTGGAAGAGGAAATCGGTACGGCTCTCCGATTCACGAAGGTTGACAGTCCGGAGGCCGCTGTACCTTATCTTTACAGGAAGAAGTCCGGAGACGGTGCCATCACTGCTTCCAATGTTGAGATCAGCTGTGACGATGCGGGTGAGATATCGAAGGCTGGCTGGAAGATGACAGGAACCTACGGAACCAAGGTTTTTGCGGCTGAAGATAATATCTATGCACTCAGCGCAGCTAAACTGTATCTCAACGCAGGTACTTTGACCATGAAGCCGTTCCGTGCCTATTTCACTTGTGAGTCATCTGGTGTCAAGTTGATGGAGATTTGTCTTGAAGGGGAATATACAGGGATTCAACTGACTGAGAACGGTCAGTTTATCACTCCTAATACTTCGCTCCTTACTCCTAACTACAATCTGGCCGGTCAGATTGTGGACGACAGCTACATCGGGATCGTTATCAGAAACGGGGTCAAAATCTTTCAAAACAACAACAGACCATGAAGAGAGCATACATTCGGCCATTAACCGACATTTTTATTATAAAAATCAATACTCGTATACTTGATTCAAGCATCCTCATTGACCAAGGAGACCAAAAGACAGGAAGCTGGGAGGGTGAAACCAAACAGAGAGATTCTGACTTTGGAAATTTGTGGTGGTGATTGCCCTAAACAGATTTTGAGTTTAGGAATGAGAAGGATAACTACAGACCGCAGTTCGTGAGGATTGCGGTTTTTTTGTTAGGTTTTTGTTTTTTTATTGGAAATTATTTGTGTTAGAACTTACTTTTTGCTAATTTTGCATCGTATTACGTAATAAACATGGATAAACTTAGTTATGCTCTTGGCTTAGGGATAGGCCAACAACTGAAGCAGATGGGTCTGAAGGGCTCGCTGTGTGTGGATGATTTTGCACAGTCGATTACGGATGTGCTTGAAGGTAACGAATTGAAAGTCAGGAATTCGGAAGCTCAGGATATTGTGAATGCATTCTTTGCCGAGCAGGAGCAGAAGATGCAGGACGAGAAGAAGGTGGCTGGTAAGCAGGCTCTGGAGGAGGGTAAGGTGTTCCTTGCGAACAATGCTCAGAGACCGGAGGTTGTCACTACGGCTTCAGGACTTCAGTATGAGGTGCTTCAGCAGGGTGACGGCAAGCATCCGAAGGCTACCGACAGGGTGCGCTGCCACTATGAAGGACGACTTATCGACGGTACGGTGTTCGACAGTTCATACCAGAGGAACGAACCTGCCGTATTCGGTCTGAATCAGGTGATTGCCGGTTGGACAGAAGGTGTGCAGCTGATGGCAGAGGGTGCTAAGTACCGTTTCTTCATCCCTTATCTGCTTGCCTACGGTGAGGGTGGTGCCGGTGCTATGATACCTCCATACGCAACGTTGATTTTCGATGTGGAACTGATAAAAGTATTGTAAACATTATAAACATTTAAAACAAAAAAAGAAATGAAGAAGATTTCAATCTTTGCAGTTGCAGCAACTGCACTCGTTATGGCATCATGTGGTGATGCTGTGAAACCAAGTCTTACAGACAATGTTGATTCCATGGCTTATGATCTCGGTATGGCTCAGGCTGACGGTCTGAAGCAGTACATGACTATGCAGCTCGGTGTTGACTCTACTTGTATCGACGACTTCATCAAGGGTATGAAGGACGGTGCTCAGAAGGAACTCTCAAAGTCGGAAGAGGCTTATCGCAAGGGTCTTGAGGTAGGTGCTCAGGTTAAGCAGATGGCTGAAGGTCTGAGCAAGGAAGTATATGGTGACGACTCTACAAAGAGCGTGAAGGTAGGCAACATCCTCGCAGGTCTCGTAGCAGGTCTGAAGGGTCAGGCTGAAATGACTGCCGACAGTGCTTATGCTGAATTCAACAAGCTTCTGGAACCTATCCGTCAGGCAAACCTCGAAAAGACTTATGCTGACCAGAAGGCTGCCAATGAGAAGTATCTTGAGGAGAACAAGAAGAAGGAAGGCGTTGTCGTTCTGCCTTCAGGCGTTCAGTACAAGGTGCTCGTAGAGGGCGACGGTGCTATGCCAACTGACTCAACAGTGGTTAAGTGCAACTACGAAGGTAAGCTGATTGACGGTACTGTATTCGACTCTTCACTCACTGAAGGCCGCACTCCACTGGAAGTTAACCTTGCAGAGCCACATGTAATCCAGGGATGGGTTGAAGTTCTGAAACTTATGCCTGCAGGCAGTAAGTGGGAGGTTGTAATTCCTCAGGAACTCGCCTACGGTACTCAGGACATGGGTCAGATCAAACCTTTCTCAACTCTGATCTTCACAATCGAGGTTCTGAAATAAGAAACGAAATATGAAGAAGATATTCTTTGTAATGGTAATAGGGCTAATTTCAGTGATTAGCCCTATTTCTTCTTTTGGCCAGAAGAAAGCAAAGGCAAAGGCCAATACACAGGCTCCGGTGACATACGTCGATACACTGACGGCACATAAACCTGTACTGAAGAACGGTGGTGACTCAATAGCATATTTCTTCGGAACTATGCAGTCGAGCGGTCTGATAGACTACATACAGAAGCAGCTCGGTGTGGATACAGCCTACATCAAGGACTTCTGCCGTGGAATAATCGACAGAGTTGAGATAAGTCCGAACGACAAGAAGGCGATCGCCTACAATCAGGGACTCAATATCGGTTCACAGGTAGAGTCGATGACCAAGAACATGAGCAAGGACTACTATGCAGCAGATACGACCAAGTCGGTTGACGTGAATATCGTGGCAAAGGCTCTCGTGGCTTCGTTGCTGAACAAGAACATCTATCGTGCCAAAGATGCCGGCGACACCTTCACAAAGACAATGGAAGCCCGCAAGGCTGAGAATACGGAGGTTATGTATGCTGCCAACCGCATTGCAGGTGAGAAGTGGCTCGAGGAGAACAAAAAGAAGCCGGGTGTCATCACACTGCCTTCAGGGCTGCAGTACAAGGTGATCACACAGGGTAACGGTGAAATTCCGAAGGCTAACGACAAGGCAACGGTGAACTACGAAGGTCACCTGATTGACGGATCGGTATTCGACTCTTCATTGAAGCGTACCAAACCAAGTACGTTCCAGTGTAATCAGGTCATCAAGGGTTGGACCGAGGCTCTGACGATGATGCCGGTAGGCAGCAAGTGGGAGATCTACCTTCCTTACAACCTTGCATACGGCACTCAGGACCTGGGTAACATCAAGCCTTATTCAACCTTGATATTCAGCGTTGAACTCCTCTCGGTAGAACGTGCGGCAGAGAAGACTGCCACAAGTCCTGTACTGAACAAGAAGACTCCTACGACTGTCAAGACAAAATAAAAAACTGGTAAAAAACTTACTAAAAAAATCAGGGCTTCGCGGTATGCGGGGCCCTGATTTTTGAGGTATTAGTCAACGTCGTAGTCAACGTCACTTCTCCGGTTGCGGAGTGTCGTCAGTCATGGAGACGAGGGTGAAGTTGCCGCTCTGGAAGATGGTCTTTGCCATCTGCTTGATGTCCTGAGCAGTGATGCTGTTGACCATTTCAACATAGCCAGTGACAAAGTCTTTGTTCTCCACGACCTTGTCGAAGATGCTGCCGTGCCAGTAGCTGTTGGTCTTGACGGCCTCATCGTGGCTGCGGAGCATGTACTCACGAACCTTCTGGAGATTTTCTGCTGACGGACCTTCATCGGCTACCACCTTCATGCCGTCCTTGATGATGCCTTCCATCTTCTCACGCTTTGCAGGAGCAGTAGGGAGGACAATCTGCATCGTGGCCTGCTTCTCAGGATAGTCGGAGAGCGAGCTGCTGACACTCACGCTATACGAACCACCTTCGTCCTCACGGACAGTCTTAGTATATACGATGTCGAGAATCTGCTCAAGCATGTCGAGTACCACACGGTTCTTGAGGTCTTCCTTCATCTCAACACTGTTGATGAACACACAGTAGGCCATCGGAGTTTCCTGCTTCTTCTGGAATACGCAGATGTTTTCACCCTTCGTAGTCTTGAGGAGACCTGGCTTGTAGGTTTCCTTCTTCTTGCTTACAGGAAGTGAGCCGAGGTACTTCTCCAGAAGCGGAAGTGCTGCCTCAAGGTCGATGTCGCCGGTGAAGAAGAACTTGAAGTCGGCTGCATTGGCAAAACGCTCCTTATAGATAGCAAGTGAGCGGTCGTAGTCAAGACGTTCGAGGTCTTCCATGTGAGTGCGGCGGGCACGGATGTTGTTCTTGTAATAAACGCTATAGAGTGAGTCTTGGAGAGCAGTTGTAGGCTGGAGTTCCTGGTTCTGAATCTGAGTCTTTGTGCGTTCAAGGAAGGATGCGTATGCATCAAGATCCTTGCGAGGAGCAGTGAACTGGAGGTATATGAGCTGGAGGAGATATTCGAGATCCTTGGTGACGCAATTTCCGTTCAGTCCCTCGTTGCGATTGCTGACGTATGGATTGCAGCTGACCTGATGTCCTGCGAGTTTCTTCTGGAGTTCGGTTGCGGAGAAGTTGCCCCAGCCACCGAGTGAGATGTTGTTGGCGAAGTTACATTTCAGGAATTCGTCATCGGAAGGATAGAGGGAGTAGCCACCCCAGCTTGTTGCAGAGAAGCGTATGCTGTTAGGCTGGAAGTCAGTCTTCTTCACATAGATTTCGATGCCGTTTGCGAGAGTGATATGCTGGCTGTCCCATGGACCTACACTCTGCTTCTTCACCTTCGACCCCTTGAGAGTAGAGGCGTCAACCAATGGTTCAGTGCTTACCTCTTCCTTGTAGGCCTCAATGTCTTCAGCCTCAACTTCCTTCATGATCTGGAGGATTTCGTCCTTTGTAGGAGTGATGATGCCCTCCTTCTCAGGAAGAGTCATCATGATGGCGAGGTTCTGGTCAAGAGAGTCGGACTGGAACCCCTGGTTCACGATGGCAAGAGGAAGCTGGTCGATGAGAAGTGGCATGGTTGTGTGGTACCACTCGATGCCAGGAGCAGGTTCGTTGTCGGTAAAGAGGGCACAGAGGTCTTCTGCGAAAGATGTGTTAGGGATCTTGTTGCGCTTCTCGTACTGGTTGTCGAGCTGTGACTTGTACTCTTCCTTGAAACGAGTATATTCGCTTTCAGTGAATCCGAATCTATGAGCACGGAGAATCTCGCGGTAGATACCTTTGATAGCATCCTTGTGGCTGTTGTCCTTGAACATGGCAATACCCACAAAACTATCCATAGTCTTTGACACCATATACTCAGTATAGCCAGCGCCACCATTGACGAACGGAGCATTCGGCTTCTGGATTATCTCGTTGATGCGTTCGTTGAACATTGAGGTAACAGCTTCCTTGATATAATCAACAATCACGTATGCCATAGTCTTCTTTGTCTCGGCAGGAACGACATCCTGCTTCCACATCATCCGGACCATAGATTGAGGCTGTTCCTTGTCACTTGCGATGGCAACGATAGGTTCCTTGTTCTTCTGGACAGGGAAGAAAACTCTCTCTGCAGGATTGACAGGTGCAGGGATGTCGGCGAAGAGAGTCTTGATCTTCTGTTCAATCTGGTCAACATCGACATCACCCACTACAACTACAGCCTGAAGGTCAGGACGGTACCATTTGTGATAGTAGTCGCGGAGAGTGTTGTACTTGAAGTTCATGACAACGTCCATAGTTCCGATAGGCATGCGGTTGGCATACCTGCTGTTTTCGTAGAGCACCGGCAGCACCTGATCATAGATGCGCATCTGGGCATTGGTACGAACGCGCCATTCCTCGTTGATGACACCGCGCTCATCGTCGATGTCCTTGTCGGTGAGGAGAAGGTCGTGGCTCCAGTCATGGAGAATCATCAGACATGAGTCGATAGCAGCGGGAGTGGTGATGACCGGCACATTATTGATATTATATACCGTCTGATCGAAACCAGTACCAGCGTTGAGGTCGGCACCGAACTTTACACCGATAGTCTCAAGATAGTTGATGAGGCCTTTACCTGGGAAATGCTTGGTGCCGTTGAAGCACATATGCTCAAGGAAGTGAGCCAGACCGCGCTGGTT